>CAYYLW010000022.1:0-17853 GCA_964472465.1 uncultured Oscillospiraceae bacterium
CACGTTTTGCTCGTACATTTTGTCCAGCATGGCCACGTCTTTCAGCAGGGTGACTTGGTGGCCTTCCAGCGCTTGGCCAATCTGGTTCACGTTCTGCTCCACGGTGGCATAACGCGCCTTCATGGCGGTAATTTTATTCGAGGTTTGCTTGAAAAAGCCAAACAGCCCTTTCTTTTCTTCTTCGTCCACGTCAAAACTTTTAATTTGGGTAACCAGGCCGCTCAGCATGCCGCCCACTTCGCCCAAATCTTTGCTGCGCACGCTGTTCAGCGCGCTTTCAGAAAAGCTGGTCATCTTTTTCTGCGCGCCGCTGCCATATTGCAAAATAATGCCGGAATCCCGGATGTTGATTTTTTCGGCAAATTCGTCCACCTGTTTTTGCTCGGCCGGGGAAAGGCGAGCCCGCTCCTCCAGGTCCTTAATTTGCACGGTGTTCTGTGTTACCGGGGCCAGGCTTTCGCCAGGGCTACCGTCCAGCACCAGTTCGGGGCTTGGGGCAACGGGCATCTCCAGCGAGATGGCGGGCTGTGCGAGGTCTTTCGTTTCGTCGCTCATGCGGGGGTCCTCCTATTGTGGGTGTGGGCAAAAATCAGTCCGCTTCAATTTCAAATTTCTTGTTTGTCAGGCCCTCTTGCTCCAGCATGGTTTGCAGCACCTCAATGTCGGTTACCACGTCCAGGGTGTCCTCCCGGTACAGGCTTTCCAGCAGGTTGTTGAAGGCAAGGTCTATGGTGTCTAGGCTGCGGGTGATATCGGCCTTGGCCCCGCGCACATTTTCCATCTCAATGTCAAGTTGGTCATACTGGCGGTATTTTTCCACCAGCTTTAGGGTGGTGGGCAGATAGTAGTTGAGGAATTTGCGGGTGTCTGGCAATTTTTCCGGGTGGGCCTCCACATAGCTGAAAATGCGGCTGGTGGTTAATTCCAGCCTATCCAATTTTTCAGAAAACTCCTGCCCAGGGATGGCGCGGTTGGCCTCGCGGATTTTCTGGATGGTGGCCTTGCCCTCCTCGCGGAACACCTCAATGGGCGCAAGGCTGGGGTCCTCCATACGGCGCTGGCGTTCGGCCTCCTCGGCTTCGCGCTGCTTGCGCGCGTCCTCGGTTTCAATATACATGCGGTAGGCGTCCTCCCCGCGTATCACACAGGTTTCCAGTACGTCCATGCGCACGTCCCGCAGAATTTTTTTCTCAATGGCCTTGCGCAAATCCCGGCGTACCCCGGCGGGGCTGCGCCCGGTGGCGGCGCAAATTTCGTCAATGGTCAGCACGTTTTTTTCGCCAAACAGCAACAGATAGGCCCGCAGGCGTTTCACCAGCCCGCGCTTACCAATGCCGCCGCTTAGCAGCCCAATACTGCACAAAAAGGGAACCAAAAGCCCCCCTATCACATACATCATGCCGCCCAGCGCGCTCATGGCAAGGCCGGCTAAGGCCAGCCCGCCGGCAGCCAGGCCAAAGGCCACCATGCCCATCACGCCCAGCACTACGCTGCCTACGCCGTAGCTGCCACGCGGCAGGGTGGGCATGGTGGGGCGTAGGGCGCCGCTGCGGCTTTGCCAGCCCGGCGCGGGCGTTTGGTGCTGGCGCACAACAGGCTGCTGCTGCGCATGCCCTGGCGTGCCATAGCCGTGGGGGGCAGGCGGCGGCCCGGGGGCAACCCCCTTGCTACTTTGCGTGGTTTCCAGGTTTTTGGCGGCGTTTGCCACGCTTTCCTTCACCACGTTTTGCACCACAGGGCCAAGCTCGCGCAGGCGCGTTAAATCACCGCTTTCCAAAGCGGTGCGCACCGTGTCACTTATCTGTTTTCCTATGTCAGGGCCTCGCTTGTCGTCCACCGTGCATCCTTCCATCCGTTCATTCTCTCCAAAGCCATTTCATTATACACCATCTGCCCCGGCAGATGCAATTCTATCCCGCAGAATCATTCAATATCCAGTAAATCCCGCACCACAGCCCCGGCCAAAACCAGCCCGGCGGCCCCCGGCACAAAACTTACGCTGCCTGGCGGCACACGCCCGCCATCCGCGCAGGGGGCGGCTTGGGGCTTTTGGGCTTCCTCGCGGGAGAACACCGTTTTCACCCCGGTGATGCCCCGCTGTTTCAGCTCCCGGCGCATCACGCGCGCCAAGGGGCATACACTGGTTTTGCTGATATCCGCCACCTCAAACAATTCCGGGTGCAATTTGTTGCCCGCCCCCATGCTGGAAATAACGGGCACCCCCGCCGCCTTGGCCCGTGCAATAATTTCCAGCTTGGCCGTCACCATGTCCACGGCGTCCACCACATAGCCAAAGGGGGCAAAAGGGTAACTGTGGGCATTGGCCGGGGTGTAAAACACAGGATATGCTGTGGCCTGGCAGGCGGGGTTGATATCGGCGATACGGCTGGCCATCAACTGGGCCTTGTTTTGCCCCAGGGTGCTGCGCAGTGCAATAAGCTGGCGGTTTAGGTTGCTTTCCGCCACTGTGTCCCCGTCGAACAGGCTAAGCTGGCCCACCCCGGCGCGGGCCAGGGCCTCGGCCACATAGCCGCCCACCCCGCCTATGCCAAAAATGGCCACATGGGCCTTGGCCAGGGTTTGTACACCTGCTTCACCCAGCAGCATGGCGGTACGCTGCGAAAATGACATTTCCTCATTCCTCCAAGCGTTCCAAAATATAGTACGAAATGGCCGTGGCGGATTCTTCGCGCTTGGCACTTTCTTTGCCAATATAGCACGAAAAAACCCAAGGTAAAAGCCAAATGGCCAAAAAAACTGCCAAAGCGGCGTGCTGCCGCACTGGCAGAAAAATGGATGTGTGGCCTGGTGTGCGGATGGGCAATGCGGCTAGGGCGTTTCGCACAAATACAGGTTTGCCTCATAGGGGCGCAGGGCACGGGTGGGGTTTTCGTAGTTGCTCAGCACCAATTTTTGGTTTTGGGCAATACGCCCTGGGCGGGGAACCTGCCGCTCGCTCAGGTTTAACTCCACGTACCACTTTTGCCCGCCCAATAGGCGGAAATAGCACAGCAGGCGTTTGTTTTTGGTAAACACGGGTTTAAAGCTGCCATACACAAGGCAGGGGTGCTGGCGGCGCAGGGCAATCAGTTTTTGGTAGTGCCGCCATACCGAGCCAGGGTCGGCCGTTTGGCAGGCCACATTCAGGTGCTCGGCGCCGTCGGGCAGGCGCATCCACGGGATGGCGCCCGTAAACCCACAGCCTGGGCCCGCACTCCACGGGATGGGGGTGCGGGCGTGGTCTGCACTGTGGCGCAGCACCGTTTGCAGGGCGGCTTGCTCGCTAAAACCCTGTG
The DNA here is from genome assembly GCA_964472465.1 of uncultured Oscillospiraceae bacterium. Classification (GTDB taxonomy): domain Bacteria; phylum Bacillota; class Clostridia; order Oscillospirales; family Ruminococcaceae; genus JAAYCI01. The sequence goes on from CAYYLW010000022.1 coordinate 3,297, forward strand.
TACCGCACAGCTCGGCATATTGGCGCAGGGTTTCCATGTCGTGCAGTTCGTCGGCCGAGGAAAACCGTGTGTTGGAAAGCCCCAGTTCCTGTCCCTGATACACCACGGGGGTCCCCCGCATGGTGAACAGCCAGGTGCCCAGCATCTTCGCCAGGATGCTACGGTACAGGGGGTTGGCACACAGCCGCCCCAGCATGCGGGGGGTGTTGGCATCCTCAAAAAATAGGCTCATCCAGGGCTCCCGTTCGCTGTTTTCCATCCAGTACAGGTAATAGCGGCGCAGGTCCTGCAAACTCATATCGGCCCCTTCCAACAGGGGGCGCAGGGGCGGGGCCAGATGGCTGGGGTCCAGCAGCATGTCCAGCCCGCCCCGGCCCTCACGGGCCATACGGTGGGCCAGGGGTAATCCGGTTTCTCTCATCTCTCCCAGTAGCAAGGTACCTTCGGGTAGCCCGGCGCGCAGGGTATGTAAATATTGATGGAGCTGGGGGGCTAGGCGTGGACTTTCGGTGCCGGTGTGGTGCAGAATCCAGCGCGCCAGGCCCTCACTGTCGTCAGGGCCCAGGCTGCGCCCCGTGTGTCGGCTTGCCCCAAAGCAAAAGCCGTCGGCCCCTTTGTCTAGCCAAAACCGCAGCACACCGGTCATCGTTTCCCGTAGCTGCGGGTTTTCCCAGTTTAGAACCATGCGCTGCGGGCCGCCTGCCCGTTTGGCCCATAGCCCTGCCTCTGGGAAATATTTCCAAGAAAGAGCGCCGGGGGGAAGTTCGCCGCCGGGGGGCGCATCCGGCCCGCCGTTGCGCAGTAAAAAAAAGCCCTGCTTTTCCCCGCCGCGCAAGGCCTCTTGGAACCAGGGGTGTTCTTCGGAGACGCCCCCTATATCCAAACTGATAAGCAGGCGCATCCCGCGCAGGTGGGCCGCCTCGGCTAAGGCCTCGAAGGCGTCCAGGTCGCCCCATTCAGTTTCGGTACAAAAAAAGTCCCGCACGCCGCCGCCGCTTTGGGGCAAAAGAGGGCGTAGCCACAGCACCCCGGCCCCCAGCTTGTCCAGGTAGGGTAGCCTCTGGCGTACACCATCCAAATCTCCCACCCCGTCGTGGTCAGAATCCATGAAGCTGGGCAGAAAAATTTGGTAGATCACCGCTTCCTTCCACCAGGCCTCCTCTTCCGGGGCGGCGGGCGGGGGGGCGGTTAGTTCCTGGGTGCACAAATCCAGTACCAGGTGGGAAAAACCCGGCCAGGCGTAGCGGTCCAGCACCGAGAGGGGCAACCCCGACACAAGGGGGCTTTCCAGCCAGCGCACGGCAAGGCCCTTTTGGTGCAGCAGTTGCAGCAGAATATCATGGCCCAGCGGGTGGCGCCATACATCCCGTATTTTGCTGTGGCGGTTAAGTTTCATGGGCAGGCGGCACCCTTTCCGTACATGAAATATGGCCCGGTATACCGGGCGGCCCCCGCCGGAAAGGAGGGGTTTCATTACCAGTATAGTGGGAAATTATGAATAAATATAGCATGCCACTTCAAAACCAAACAAAGGGAAGGCCCCGGAACAAACCGGGGCCTTCCGCGAGTAAAAACAGTGTGCGATGTGCGTTAAGCGGGCGGGGCTTCTGCGGCGGGGGTCTCCTCCTTGGGGGCGCGATGCCCGCGGCAGGGCTCGGGTAGGGCAAAATCGGCGTAATAGCCCGGTGCAGAGGGACAGCCGCTGCGGGCCTGGCCGCCGGAACTGGTGCAGAAATACAGCTCCTGTATGCCATCGGGCTGCTGTGGGAATTCCTTCACGGGCAGTTCGGCCTGCACGGTCTCCATCAAATCCTTCCACACATTGGGGGGGATGTTGGTGCCGGCAGAGGGGCCCCATTTGCCGTAAAAATCGTGGTCTTGGTCATAGCCCCACCACACGGCGGTGATGTAGTAGGGGGTAAGGCCCACAAACAGGCGGTCCTTGTCGTCGCTGGTGGTGCCGGTTTTCGCCACCGAGTCCATTTCGCCCTCGGGGGCCATGCCCCGCGCGGTGGGCGAAACACCCGGCGCGCCGCTGCGTAACACGTTGGAAAGCAGCCGGTTCATGATATAGCCGCTTTGCGGGTCGATGGCTTGCACGGTGGTCATCTCGGGTTCCAGTACGATGTTCCCGCGGGAATCCTCCACCCGCAGGTAGCTGTGTAGGCTGTTGTATACGCCGTAGGTGCTGGTGCCGCCAAACATCTGGTAGGCGCCCGCCAGCTCATACAGGCTCATGCCAAAGTGCATGCTACCCAGAGCCAGGGGGGCAATGTCCACGTCGTAAGGGCGCACTAAGCTGGACACCTGCAAGGTCTCGGTGAGGAATTCGAACATCTCTTCGCGCCCCACCCATAGCCCCACCTGGGCGGCCACCGTGTTGGTGGATTCCGCAATGGCCGAGCAGACCGGCAGGGGGGCTTTGCGGTAGCGGTCATTAAAATTCTTGGGCCAGTCTTTGGCGTTGGGTTTGGCAATGGGGTCGCGCGAGAGTAGGCCGATATCCTCCACACCGGTGGAATAGGTGATGATACCGGTATCGATGCCCAGCGCATAGGCCGCGATGGGCTTCATGGTACTGCCCACCTGCCGCACCGTACCCTGCACGGTTTGGCTTGCGTCCACGGTGCCCACCGCACGGTTCAGCGAAAGGCTCTTGTCTTTTTCGCCAATGCCCCCCACCACGGCCACCAGTTCGCCGTCGTAGTTCACCACGGCGCAGGCGCTTTGGGGTAGCACCTTGGTTTCCGACACCACCTCCCCGGCCTCGTTGGTCTCGGTTTCGGTAACCGTGAGCCGGGCGGCATAGCCCGGGAACCGGGCAGGGTCCAGGAAATAGCCTTTTTCCTCGTCGTAGCCGTCCAGGTACATGTCCTCTAGGGCCAGTTGCACCTCCTGCTCCACTGTGGCATAGATGCGGTAGCCCCCGGTGTATACCTGCTGGATGGCCTGCTCGCGGCTCAGGCCCTTCTGGGCCATCAAATCGTCCACCACCTCGTTGAACACGGTGTCCGAAAAATAGTTGAAGATGGTGCGGGAGTCCTCGGTGCCCTCTTTGGTGGTGCGTTGCTGCACCCCCAGGGGTTCTTTGAGGGCCTCCTGGTAGGCGGCGTTATCAATATAGCCCTCGTCCCGCATAAAGGTGAGCACGTCGTTGCGGCGGTCCAGGGCGTTTTGGGGGTTTTGGAAGGGGCTGTAGGTGGTGGGTTTTTGGGTGATGCCCGCAATCAGCGCGCACTCGGTCAGGCTCAAATCGGAAACGTCCTTACCGAAGTATTCCAGCGCACCGGCCTGCACCCCGGCAATCCGCTCTGAAAGGCTCATGGTGTTGAGATAGGCCTCCAAAATCATGTCTTTGGAGTAGCGGTTGTTCAGCCCCCAGGCGCGGTAAATTTCGCGCATTTTGCGCTTGTAGCCAGCGGTCATGTCGCCGTCTTCACTCACCACATCATCGTCGCCTGTCAGGTTTTTTACAAGCTGCTGGTCGATGGTGGAAGCGCCAAAGCTGCGGTCCTCCAGTTGGAGCACCTCGTTGAGCAGCGCGTAGGCGGTGCGCTGGAAAGACACCCCGTGGTGTTCCAGAAATTGGCGGTCTTCGGTGGCAATGATGGCATTTTTCAAATCGTCTGGAATCTCATTGAGCGGCACCCAAATGCGGTTTTCGGGGCCGATTAGCTCCTGGTATTCCACCCAGTCGTCTTCCTCTTTGGCGTTTGGGTTTTCGTGGTTTAGCGCCATGATATAGCTGGTCTGGTTCAGTTTGATGTTCTCAAGATCGAGAATATTATCGTCGTTTTGGGTTTCAGCCACCACAAACTGGGCCACCTGCACGGCCAGCACGCTCACGCTCATCAGCCCAATGCAAAAGAACACCAGCAGCACCTTCAGCACGTTGCCAATCATGGCGGCCAGCACGCTGGAAGTGCGTACCCGGCGTTTTTTGCGGCGTTTTGGTGGGGCTTTGCGCAGGGGGGCGGGTGCTTTGACGCTCGCTGCGGCAGCCCCGGGGGCTGCTTCGCCCCCCTCTGCCTTGCGGTTCTCTTTTATTGGCGCAGGCGTTTTGGGGGGCGCGGCCTCCGGTTTTTCTTCCGGGGGCTCTATTTTGGGCAGGCTTTCCTCTTTTGGGGGTATGGCGGCCCCAGGGTCATCTGCTGGCTTGGCAGCGGGCAAGGCTTCCTCGGGCGGGTCGACCTTGGAAGGCACTATCTCCGGCGAGGGCATGTCTTTCCCGGCGTCCCGGCCCAAATGGGGCGTGGACGAGGGGCGCTGCAAAACTTCGGGGTTGGCTGTCTTTTTGTTTTTCTTTTTGTTCTTGCGGCTCAACAGGGGTTCCTCCTTGGCGTATCTGCAAGCGGCCCAGGGGCCGGGGAATGCTGCAAAAAGCGTATATGCGAACAAAAAATGAGATGCCCTACCTTTGGACGGCACCAAATACACCGCGGGCCAAGGCAGCTTAGGTTATTATACCACAGGAACTGTGAAGATAGTGTTACAATTTTGGGCGGAGAACGACGGTTTGTGCCGGGCTTGCTTCGGCGGCTTTTGGGGCGGGATTTGTTTTTTCTTTTAGTTTTGTTATAATGGAACACGCAAGTAGAAACCCGGGGGGAAAAGGATGAAAGAGCTGCAATATCCGCTGGAAGCCGCGCTGGTGCTGCAAAAAAAACGGGCGCTGAAAAAAGCGCTGCTGGAAAAGCCCGGCCTTTTAGAAAAAAAAGTGGCCATTGTGGGCGGCAGTACGGTGGGGGAAGTGAAAAACATACTGGAGCTGTTTTTGCTGGAAGCGGGCATCAAACCCAGCTTCTACGAAGGTGGCTACGGCCTGTTTTATGAGAATGTGGTGTTTGATGATGGTAGCTTGGCCGCCTTTGCCCCGGACATCCTATATATCCATACCTCGAACCGCAATTTGCAGCATTGGCCGGAGCCCGGCGATACCCCGGCGCAAGCGGCCGAAAAAGAGGAGACGGAGTTTGGACGTTTTGCCGCCGTGTGGCAAGCGGCACAGGCTTTTGGTTGCCCGGTGGTGCAAAACAACTTTGAATTGCCCACCTGGCGGAATTTTGGCAACATGGACGCTTGGGACGCGCGCGGGCGCACGGGCTACGTGCGCAGGCTCAACCAGCGCATGGCGGCGTATGCCGCCGCCCATCCCTCGCTGTATATACACGATCTAGAATACCTTTCGTCCTCGTTTGGGCTGGACGCCTGGTGTGATAGTGCCACCTGGTATGCCTACAAATACTGCTGTGCGGTGGCCTGTATCCCAACGCTTTGCCACAGCCTGGCCCAGCTTATGAAAAGCCTGTTTGGCATTGGCAAAAAGGCCGTGGCGGTGGATTTGGACAACACCCTGTGGGGGGGCGTGATTGGTGAAGCGGGCCCCGAAGGTGTGGAACTGGGTGACGAAAGCCCTGCGGGCATGGCTTTTGCGGATTTTCAGCACTACCTAAAAACTTTGGCCGGGCGCGGGGTTTTGCTGAATGTGGCCTCCAAAAACGAGGAGGCGGCCGCTCTCTCGGGTTTTGCGCGGCAGGATAGCCCTTTAAAGCGGGAGGATTTTCTCTGTTTTGAGGCCAACTGGGGCCCCAAAACCGAGAGCATTGCCCGCATGGCCGCCGCCCTGAACATTCTGCCGGAAAGTTTTGTGTTCGTAGACGACAACCCCGCCGAGCGGGAGCTGGTGCGCCGGGAATTGCCCGGTGTGGCCGTGCCGGAGCTAAGCGAGGTGGAGAGTTATATCCGCAGCATCGACCGCGCGGGCTATTTTGAGGTGACGGCCCTCTCCGAGGATGACCAAAAGCGTGGCGAGATGTACCGCCAGAACGCCCAGCGCGCCGGGGAGATGCAGAGTTTTGGCAACTATGAGGACTATTTAAAAAGCCTATCCATGACCGCCGAGATATCCCCCGTGAACCCCGAGCGGCTGGAACGGGTGACCCAGCTTGTGAACAAGACAAACCAGTTCAACCTCACCACCCGCCGCTATACCGCCGCCGAGATGGAGCAGTGCATGAATTCCTCTGCTTGCATCAGCCTGGCGGGGCGATTGGTGGACCGCTTTGGGGACAACGGCATCACCTCGGTAATTTTGGCCAGCGTGCAGGGAGACACCGCCGAAATTGACCTATGGGTGATGAGTTGCCGGGTGTTTAAGCGGCATTTTGAATATGCCATGTTTGACGCACTGGTGCGCGCCGCCCAGGAAAAAGGCGTGAAGACCCTGACGGCCAGTTGGCTGCAAACCCCCAAAAACGGCCTGGTGCGCGATTTTTATGAGACCCTGGGTTTTGCTGTTACCGAGGAGGGCGAAACCCAGCGCCGCTTTAGCTATACCATCCCCGTGGCATACACCCCCAAAAACCAGGTGATTCAGATAGCGGAAAGTTGACAGTGGTAAGTTCAGGGCCAAGGCGCCGCCCCGCTGAACAGCCGGCCTGGACACAAAAAAATACGGTATAATGAACCACAGATAAGGAGAGACACAATGGATAGAAACCAAGTGATGGGCGAGGTACAGGAGATTTTCCGCAACAATTTCGACGACGACAGCATTGTGCTAACCGATGCCACCAACGCCGCCGATATTGAGGACTGGGACAGCTTGGAGCAGATTAACCTGCTGACCGCCATCGAGAAAAAATATGGCCTAAAATTCAACCTGAACGATGTACGCAACCTGCAAAACGTGGGCGACCTGCTGGATTTGCTGGCCCGCCTGCTGGGCTAAAGCCATGAACCGCTATACGCTTACAGAACTGCACGAGGGCCTTTCGGCCGAGTTCACCATGCAGGTAACCGAGGAGAGCATGGCGCTTTTTTGCCGCCTGACGGGGGATGTATCCCCCATCCACATGGATGCCGATTTTGCGAAAAAGCGGGGGCAGCCGGGGCGTGTGGTGTACGGCATGCTCTCGGCCAGTTTGTTTTCCACCCTGGCGGGGGTTTACCTGCCGGGAGAAACCTGCCTGCTGCACAGCGTGGAGGCCAAGTTTGCAAAACCCGTGTTCATCGGGGATACCCTCACCGTAAGCGGGCGTGTGCAGGAGGTCAACGAGACCTTTCGCGAGGTCACCATCAAGGCCGTCATCACAAACCAGCACGGCCAGCGCGTAACCCGGGGGCTCATCAAAGCGGGTGTGGAAGAAATGGGAGAGGAATAACATGGGAAATTGTTATCTGGTGACGGGTGCTTCCAGTGATGTGGGCGCGGCCCTGCTGGAACGCCTGCTAAAAAAGGACGAGGACAGTGTGTTTTATGCCCAGGGCTATGGAGATTTAGACACCCTGGCCCCCCTGTGCCAGCAATACAAGGGCCGGGTGCGCACCTTTGATGTGAACTTGGCGCAGGCAGGGGATGTGGAAAAATTCCTGGATACGGTGGAAGCCCTGGCGGGCTGCCCCAGCCACATTGTGCATCTGCCCGCACTGCGGGTGATCAACCAAAAATTCAAAAGTTTTGATGAGGCGCGTTTCGCCTTGGATATGCAGGTACAACTGGGCAGCGTGCTGGCTATTTGCAAGCGGTTTTTGCCGAAGATGGCGAAACAAAAACGCGGGCGGGTGCTGTTCATGCTCACCAGCTATGTCATTGGCCTGCCACCCAAATTCACCGCCGCCTATGTAACGGCCAAAGCGGCCCTGCACGGCCTGGCCAAAAGCTTGGCGGCCGAGTATGCGGCGGCGGGTATCACGGTGAATTGTGTGGCCCCGGCCATGATGGAGACCAAATTCCTGGCCGATACGCCCGACCTGGTGGTGCAGGCCAGCGCCGAGGCAAACCCCATGGGCCGCAACGCCAAAGCGGCCGATGTGGCCCCGGCCATGGAGTTTCTGCTTTCGGAAGAAGCGGGCTTTATCACCGGGGTGGTGCTGCCCATTACGGGCGGCAGCGCGGTTTCCTTTTAGGGAAAAGTTGGCGTGGCCGTAGAGGCCACTGAAGCCCCAAAACCAGGTGCACGGGCAACGGGCGGGCCGATATTCCATCGGCCTATTTTTTCGTCAGGCCCCTTGGCGTTTAAAGCAAGGGAATTTCTATACCATGAGGTATTGTGCGTGGATGAATTAAACTTCCGTTTGGCCTTGCCGCAGGAGAAAGAGGCCCTGCTGGCTTTTTTGCACTGCCACTGGGATGGGCCAAGCCCCTTTGTGGATGACCCGGCTCTGCTACAATACTACTTTGTTGCGCCGGATGGCGGCCTGCGCTTTGCGCTGGCGGAAAGCGGGGGGGAGATAGTGGCCCTGGCGGGTTTCATTCCGGCCAGCAGCGAAAAAGCCCCCGATATTTGGGTGAGCTTTTGGGTGGCCAGCCCTGCCGCGCGGGGCGCGGGCCTGGATTTGATGGAGGCCCTGCCCCGGTTGACGGGCTGCCGCCATATGGCCTGCAACAACATCCGCCCCAAAACACGGGTGTTCTATGAGTTTTTGGGTTTTGCCACCGGGCGGATGGGGCATTATTACCGCCTGGCAGAACGGGCGGCCTACAAGCTGGCAAGGCTGGGCCACAAGGAGATTTTGCCGGTTTCCGGGGGGCTTTCCCTGCGGGGTATTCCCAGCGCCGAGGCCCTGCGGGCGAGCGGTTTTGTGCCCCCCCAGGCGAACCCTTACAAGGACCTTGGCTACCTGGAAAAACGCTACTTCGCCTGCCCTGGGCAGGCCTATGAGGTGTATGGTATTCATGGGCAGGCCGCCGGGGTGCCCAAGGGTCTGCTGGTGGCCCGCACCATTTTGGCGGAGGGTACGGCGGTGTGGCGCATCACCGATTTCATTGGCCCGGAAACCCTGCTCCCCTGCCTTGGGCAGGCCATCGACGCCCAGATGCAACAGGTAAGCGCGGAATATGCCGATTTCTATTGCGCGGGTATTCCGGATGAGGTAATGGCGCTGGCGGGCTTTTCCGCGCGTGGCGAGGGCGACAACACCAATGTTCTGCCCAACTATTTGCAGCCGCCACTGTATGCGAACACAGAGTACTATTATTTCACCACGGCGCCGGCGGGCTTTCGGCTTTGCAAAGCCGACGGTGACCAAGACCGCCCCCGCACGGTTTAGCAGGGGAGCCCGGCTAAAGGCACCCATGTGCTGAACGAATGAGAGGATAAGGAGCAAGTACAAAACCATGGCAACCTTTTTTTTGGTGCTCATTTATATAGCTTTCATCAGCCTGGGCCTGCCAGATTCCCTGCTGGGCGCGGCCTGGCCGGTAATGCGGCTGGATTTGGGCGCAGCGCTGGACGCCGCCGGGATGGTTTCCCTGGTGGTGACGGCGGGCACCATCGTTTCCAGCCTGCTTAGCCACAGGCTGATTAAGCGTTTTGGCACCGGCAAGGTGACGGCTTTTAGTGTGCTGGCTACCGCGGCGGCCCTGCTGGGCTTTTCGTTGGCGCCCGGTTTTGGCTGGCTGCTGGCTCTGGCGGTGCCGCTGGGCCTTGGGGCAGGCGCGGTGGATAGCGCCCTCAACAACTACATGGCCCTGCATTACAGCGCCCGCCACATGAGCTGGCTGCATTGCTTTTGGGGGCTGGGGGCTTCGGCGGGGCCGCTTGTCCTATCGTTTTGGCTGGCGCGTGGGTCTGGCTGGCGCACGGGCTACCTCACCATTGCCATTATACAATTTGTGGTAACGGCCTTGCTGTTTGCCACCCTGCCCCTATGGAAAAGCAGGGAGACCGCGCTGGGGGATGCCGCCGAGGAAGAACAGGCCCCGCCTGCAAAAGGCCGGCTGGGGGTTTTGGCCCTGCCGGGGGCCCCGGCCGCCTTGCTTACCTTTGTGTGCCTGTGCGCCGTGGAGCTGGGGGTGGGGCTGTGGAGCGCCAGCTTTTTAACCGAAGCCAAGGGGATGACGGCCCAGGCGGCAGCCTCGGGCCCGGCGCTCTTTTATTTCAGCATTACCGTGGGGCGTTTTATCAGCGGCATGGCGGCCTCTCGGTTTAGCCCGGTGCGGCAAATCCGCCTGGGTGGGATACTGGCGGTGGTGGGGGCCGTGTTGTTCCTTTTGCCGCTGCCGGTGTTTTTCGCCTATGGGGCCATTGCCCTGCTGGGCCTGGGCAGCGCCCCGGTATATCCCTGCATGGTGCACGAGACACCCCGCCGTTTTGGTGCGGCCAATTCCCAAAGGATGATTGGCCTGCAAATGGCCTCGGCCTATACAGGCTCCACCGTGGTGCCGCCGCTACTGGGCCTGGCCGCCACCCAGTTCGGCATTGGGGCCATTCCGGCCCTGCTGTTACCGCTGGCGGCGCTTACGCTGTTTTTCTCTCAATATGCCGAACGTGCGGTGAAAAAGGTGGGGTAATGCCGGGTTGAATCAAAACAAAAAGGCCCCTGGCTATTTATTTGCCAGGGGCCTTGCTATAGCGTAAAACCAACTTGCAGGGCGTTTGGGTTTGCCCCGGTACGCATTTTGCTGTACGGGTTTACCGCAGACCGTCGCTAAAAGCTTTTAAATCCCGCTTCACCTCTTCGGGCAGTTGGTGATAGGGGAGGTTATCAATCGCCCCTTGCAGGGTGTACAGGTGCACCAGGCAAACGTTTGGATGCCGCGCCTTTAAGCGCAAAAAGGCTTCTTTGCTGCCCATTTGGCGCAGCTCTTCTGCCGTGCTGACACCAATAGCCCCAAGCTTATCCGCCATTTCTTTTCCTATGTTCATAAGCGTACCCAGTTCTGCCATGGCCGTAGGCCTCCTTTTGGTAAAGCGGAATTTACACGTCGTATAGCAAAGCCGAGTAGCCCGGCACAGGCCACTGTTTTTCGGGCAGCAGGGTTTCCAGGGTGTCGCAACACAGGCGCAGGTCGGCCATTTCACCCTGGGCCAGGGCCAGGGCCTTTTCCCCGGCCAGTTCCAGGTCTTGCAGGTTTTCGCTGTTCTCCATGGCGGTGGACAGGGCGTCAGCGGCTTTTCCGCAGGCGTCTATGGCGTTCGAAAGGTAGCCCGTCATCTTGCTGATATACCCGTTGGCCGCGCCAGCGGCGGTGGCGTTTGCCCCCGCGGTGGCCAGTTCCGAAAGCCAGCGGCAGGCGGCGGGCAAAAAGCTGCGGCGGGCCATCTCCAAAAGGGTGGCGGCGGCAATGCGGGTGGTTTTTACATAGCCGTCCAGCAGCACTTCGTTGCGGCTTTGGCATTCGCTGCGGCTCAGCACCTTGCTGCGCTCCAGCATGGCCAGGTTTTCCTCGCGCAGCAAGGCGCGGGTGGCGGCCACGGTGGTGGGAATATCCGGCAGGCCGCGTTTTTTGGCCTCCTGCCGCCACTCGGGTGCGTAGTTGTTGCCGTTGAACACAATGCGCCCGTGTTTTTCCCAGGTGTCGTGCACAATCAAGGCCACGGCGGCGTCCAGCTCTTCGGGGGCACGGCCGGCCTGCTCCAAAATATCGGCAAAGCCGCGCAAGGCATCGGCCACGGCGGCGTTTAGCACGGTGTTGGCAAAACCGATGCTCTGGGAGGAGCCCACCATGCGGAACTCGAACTTGTTGCCGGTGTAGGCGAAGGGGGAGGTGCGGTTGCGGTCGTTGTCGTCCATCTCCAAAAGGGGCAGGGCCTTCACCCCGGTAATCAACTGGCTGCGGCTGCCCATCTCGTAGGCGTGGCCCTTGGCCAGGCTTTTTAGAAGCTGGGTGAGGGGGTCGCCCAAAAAGATGGAGATGATGGCGGGCGGTGCCTCGCTGCCGCCCAGGCGGTAGTCGTTCCCTGGGCAGGAAGCCGAGAGTCGCACAAGGTCGGCGTAGTCATCCACGGCGGCCAGAACGGCGCACAGGAACACCAAAAACTCACGGTTTTCCACCGGGTTTTCGCCGGGGTTCAGCAGGTTTTTGCCGCCGCTGGTCATCAGGCTCCAGTTGTTGTGCTTGCCGCTGCCGTTCACCCCGGCAAAGGGTTTTTCGTGCAACAGGCACACAAAACCGTGCCGCAAAGCCACCTTGCGCATCAGCTCCATGGTAATCTGGTTATGGTCGCAGGCAATGTTGGCAAAGGCGAAGATGTTGGCCAGTTCATACTGGCCGGGGGCCACCTCGTTGTGCTCGGTTTTGGCGGGCACGCCAATCTGCCACAGTTCTTCGTCCAGCTCCCGCATGAAACGGCGCACCCGTTCGCTTACAGAGCCATAGTAGTGGTCCTCTAGCTCCTGGCCCTTAGGCGGGCGCGCCCCGGCCAGGGTGGTGCCGCACACCTTCAAATCCAGGCGCTTGTCCAGCAGTTCTTTTTCAATCAAAAAATATTCCTGCTCGGCCCCGGCGGTGGGGTGCACCTTCAAGGTCTCGGCATCGCCCAGGGCGCGCAGCACCCGTAGCGCTTGTTTGTTGATGGCCTGCATGCTGCGCAGTAGCGGGGTTTTTTCATCCAAAGATTCCCCGCAGTAGCCACAAAATGCGGTGGGGATGTACAGGGTGGTGCCCAGCACAAAAGCGGGGGAGGTGGGGTCCCAGGTGGTGTAGCCGCGCGCCTCAAAGGTGCTGCGCAGACCACCGGTGGGGAAACTGGAAGCGTCACTCTCGCCCTTGCTGAGCAGGGTGCCGGAAAAACGCACCAGCGGCTCGCCCCCGCGCAGGTTATCCAAAAAGCTTTCGTGCTTGCCGGCCGAAGCACCCGTCATGGGTGTGAACCAGTGGATGTAGTGGGTGGCGCCGTGCTCCATGGCCCAGTCCTTCATCGCGTCGGCCACCACGTCGGCCACCAGGGGGTCCCATTGCAGCCCCTCATCGCGTATTTTGCGCAGACTTTCGTATATTTCGCCGGGCAAACGCTCCTGCATCACACGGTCATCAAAGCAGTGTTTGCCAAAGTTTTCGTAAACATTGATGGTGGACATTCGTTCTCCCCCTTGCCCTGGGCCAAAGCGGCTTTGCCCAGGTTCCCATTTTCTAACCTACCTATTCTACCACGGATAGCAGGGCAGGACAACCAGAAATGCATCCGCCCGCGTGGGCCAGCCTTGAGAAAAAAACGGCGGGGGGCTATAATGAAGGGGAACAAAAACCGCCGGGCTGCGAGGTGAAACGGGTGCGCTGGGAAGATGATATCCAATATGTAAAAGGGGTGGGCCCCCGGCGTGCGGCGGCCTTTGCAAAGCTATCGGTGCACACCGCCGGGCAGCTTTTGGGGCTGTATCCGCGTGGATACGTGGACTATTCAAACCCCGTGCCGGTGGCCGAAGCGCCCTATGACGTGGCGGCCACTGTGCAGGCGGAGGTGCTGGAAAAATTGCCGCCCCGGCGGATATCGGGGGGGCGCAGCCTGCACAGGGTGCAGTGTGCGGATGACAGCGGCTCGCTGAGCTTAGTGTTTTTCAATAACCCCTACGCGCCGGAAAAGCTGGAGGTGGGCCGGGAGTATTTGTTCTACGGCAAGCTGGGCGGGGGCTTTGCCGCGCGGGAGATGATAGCCCCCCAGTTTTTGCCGCTGGGCGCTGCGTTCCAGCTAAGCGCGGTATACCCCCAAACCGAGGGGCTATCCAGCCGGGTGATTGCCGCCGCGGTAAGCCAGGTGCTACAGGCCGTGGCGGCCGTGCCGGAGCCATTGCCCGGCGGCCTGCTGGCAAAATTCCGCCTGCCGGGCAAAGCGGAAGCCCTGCGCATGGTGCATTGCCCGGCCAGCCAGCAGGAGGTGGCCGAAGCGCGCCGCCGCTTGATTTTTGAAGAACTGTTCTGCCTGCAACTGGGCCTTTTGCGCTTGCGCGGGCGGGAGGTGCAGCAAACCGGGGCGCCCATGGAGAAGGCGGATCTCCGCTGTTTTTTTGAAAGCCTGCCCTTTGCACCCACCGGGGCCCAGTGCCGGGCCATAGAGGAAATTTTGGCCGACATGCAAAAAAGCACCCCCATGAACCGCCTGTTGCAGGGGGATGTGGGCAGCGGCAAAACCCTGGTGGCCGCTGCCGCCGCCGCCCTGGCCGCCGCGAACGGCTACCAAAGCGTGCTGATGGCCCCCACCGAGATTCTGGCCCGCCAGCATGGCGAGACGCTGGAAAGCCTGCTGTCCCCACTGGGGCTGCGCTGTGCGCTGCTGACCGGGGGGGTGAAGGGCAAGGCGCGCGGCGGGGCGCTGGCCGCCATAGCCGCGGGGGATGCAAACGTGATTGTGGGCACCCATGCGGTGCTCAGCTCGCCGGTGGAGTTTTACAACCTGGGGCTTGCCATCACCGATGAGCAGCACCGTTTTGGGGTGCGCCAGCGGGGGCTGCTTGCCCAAAAAGCCAACCACCCCCACCTGCTGGTGATGAGCGCCACGCCCATCCCGCGTACTTTGGCGCTGCTGATGTTTGGCGATTTAGATGTGAGCGTGCTGGACGAGATGCCCCCCGGCCGCGAGCCGGTGAAAACCTATGTGGTGAAAGAGGAAAAACGGCGCGACATGTACGGCTTTTTGGCCGCGGAGATTGCGAAGGGGCGGCAGGTGTACATCGTATGCCCGCTGATAGAAGAGGGCGAGAGCGACCTGCAAGCCGCGGCGGCCTATGCCGAGGAGGTGGCCCGCCCGCTGCTGCCCAAAGCCCGGGTGGGGCTGATGCATGGCAGGCTGAAAACGGCGGAAAAGGCCGAGGTGATGCGGGCCTTTAAAGCCGGGGA
>CAYYLW010000022.1:17863-23879 GCA_964472465.1 uncultured Oscillospiraceae bacterium
CACCACCGTGATAGAGGTGGGGGTGGATGTGCCGAACGCCAGCGTGATGGTGATTGAGGACGCCGAGCGCTATGGCCTTTCGGCCCTGCATCAGTTGCGGGGGCGGGTGGGCCGTGGCGGGGGGGAGAGTTTTTGTTTCTTGGTCTCGGGCCATATGGGGCAAACGGCCCGCCAGCGGCTGATGTTCCTTGCCAGAACCAGCGACGGTTTTGAGGTGGCGAAATATGACCTGGAAACCCGCGGCCCGGGCGATTTTTTTGGCAGCCGACAGCACGGCCTGCCCACCTTGCAACTGGCGGATTTGGCCACCGATACCCGGGTGCTGAAAGCGGCCCAGCAGGCCGCCATCTCGCTGAACCGGCAGGACCCAAACCTGCAAGACCCCGCCCACCGGGAACTAAAAAAGGCGGTGCAGGCCCTGTTCGAGGGCACCACCGCCATGAACTGATAGAAACGCCCCGGCCCCTTGCCCCATTTGGGAAACAGGCAGGGGGCATACAAAACAGGGGGAAGAAAGGGGAACCGCGTGAAAAAAGCCGCTTTTGTGCTGTGGCAATGCATCTGGGGCCTGCCGCAAACCCTGCTGGGGTGTATGCTGTTTTTGGCCTGCAGCCGCTATCCACGCAGCGGTTTTCACGGCGCGGTGGCGGTGCACTGGCCGCAGGGGCGGGCGGTGAGCCTGGGGCTGTTTCTTTTTGCGGGGCTGGAGGGGGAACTGCTGGTGCACGAGTATGGCCACAGCCTGCAGTCCCTGCTGCTGGGGCCGCTGTATCTGCCTGTGATATTGCTGCCTTCTATGGTATGGGCGGGGCTGCCCGCCCTGGGCCGCTGGCGGCAACAAAAATGCAGGCCCTATGCCTGGCTGTATACCGAAAGCTGGGCCAACCGTTTGGGGGAATGGGCCACGGGGCAACCCTCCATAGGCAACCGGGCCTAGCTTTGTAAAAACCAAAACGCCAGCAAGGCAATCACCTCGCGCATATAGCTGGGCAGCAGGGCGGTGATGTTCATGGAGGCGGGCACGCAGCGCACATTCAAAAAGCCCGCCCGCTGTGCATAGCCGCCCGCGCGGTAACAGTGGAAGGCATTGGTTACCACCGCTACGGGCTGGCTGGGGGCGATGCCACGTTCTTCCAGCAGGGCCTTGGCAAAGCGCAGGTTTTCCTCGGTAGAGGTGCTTTTGTTTTCGGTGATGATGTTTTCCGGCGGCACCCCGCATTCTTGCAGCCAGCGCCGCATGGCCTCGGCTTCGGGGATGCTCTCGCCGGGGCCTTGGCCGCCGGTTACCACCAGCACCGCCCCGGGGTTTTGTTGCCAGGTGTTCAAGGCGGCGGCCAGGCGGCGCTGGAGTACGTCGCTCACCTGTTCGCCGCGCAGGCCTGCCCCCAGCACGATGATGGCTTTTTCATCCCCCTTGGCCGTGTGGGTGTAGCCGCTGAACGCCACGAAGGCCATCAGCCCCCAAAACACCAGCAGGCCTGCCAGAAAGATGATTTTGCAAACCCGCCCGGCGCCCTGTTTTGTGAGGGCGTCTATGGTTTTGTGGAACAGGCCGTAGGCGATAAATAGCAGGCTGAAGCCCCACATCATCCAGGTGCCCAAATTCCCGTTGGCGCGTAGGGTAATCAGCAGGCTGTTTGCGGTGAACAGGATGGCCAGCGCCCACACCAGGCACAATTTTATGCGCTCTACTCTTCGCTTTGGCATTTGTTCAGTAGATGCTGCTGGAATTTTTTGGCCACAGGGGAAAGGGCGCGCTGCTTGTGCTGCACAAAGTACAGCTTTCTTGCCAGGGGCTCGTGCTCCAGCGGAAATACCAGCAGCAGGTTCAGCCGCTCAAAATCCTCGGCCGAAAGGCGGGAGACCACCGAGATGCCCAGCCCCTGGCTCACGGCGCTTTTCACCGCGTCGGGGTTATCCATCTGGGCCACGGCTTGCAGGCGGGCGGGGTCAATGCCTTTTTTCTTCAAATATTCTTCGGTTTCGCGGCGGGTGCCGCTGCCCCCTTCGCGCACCACAAAGGGGTGGGCTAGCAACTCTGCCGCGGCAAAACCCGCCGCCGCACGCTGGCTGTAGGGCGGGCTAGGCGGCGTGATGACCACCAGCTCGTCCACGCAAATCTCTGTATAGGCCAGCTTGCTGCTTGGAATGCGGGTGCCGGTGAGACCAAGTTCCGCCTTGCCGGAGAGTACGGCCTCCACCACGGCGGCGCTGTCTCGCCGCGCCAGTTGAAAGGTGACCTCTGGGTAGGCCTCGCGGAAATCGGCCATGGCCGAAGGCAGCAGGTACTGATAGGGGATGGTGGAGGCGGCAATGCATAAACTGCCGCTAAGCACATTGTTTTTGTGTTTGCACTGGGTGACGGCACTCTCGCGCAGGTCCAGCATGTCACGCGCGTAGCCATACAGCAGCTTGCCTGTTTCGGAGGGATAGGCATGGCGGGGGCTGCGCACCACAAGCTGGGTGTCCAGCTCGCTTTCTAAAGAGAGGATATGGGCGCTGATGGTGGGCTGGGTGAGGTGCAGTTGTTCAGCCGCTTTGGAAAAACTACCCAGTTCCACCACCTGGGCAAAGGCCTCTAGTTGCTTGAAATCCAAATGCGTCCTCCTTAGGAGAAACGGGCGGCCCTGGGGCAGGCCCGTACTGGTTGTGAAAATAATTTAGATACAGTATAATGATACTACGGTTTGGCGGGATGTCAATTGCCTGAAAAAGACGGGGAAAGGCCAGCTTTTGCACGGGGCGCCCAGCCGCCAACCGGGGAAAAACCAAATGTTATTAGGAAAGGGGGCGGGGCAAGATGGCCGAGGCAAAACGCCTGACCCTGATGACCAAGGCCGCTGGTTGAGGGGCTAAAATAGGACCGGGGGTCCTTTCGGAAATACTGGGCAGCCTGCCCAAATTTGAGGATAAAAACCTGCTGGTGGGGTTTGATACCAGCGACGATGCCTGTGTGTACAAACTGCGGGAGGATTTGGTGGCCGTGCAAACGGTGGACTTTTTCCCCCCCATGGTGGACGACCCGTACCTCTACGGCCAGATAGCCGCGGCGAACTCCCTTTCAGACATCTACGCCATGGGGGCCACCCCCCAGTTGGCGCTGAACATTGTGGCCTTCCCCAATTGCCTGCCGCTTACCGTGCTGCGGGAAATTTTGGCGGGCGGCTATGACAAGGTGCGCGAGGCGGGCGCGGTGGTGGGCGGGGGGCACTCCATCGAGGATGACACCCCCAAATATGGCCTGTGCGTAACGGGTTTTGCCCACCCAGACGAGATTTGGGCCAACGCCGGGGCCAAAGCGGGGGATGTGCTGGTACTGACCAAAGCGCTGGGCAGCGGTATTGTGAACACGGCGGCCAAGGCCGGAATGCTGAGCGAGGCGGAGTACCGCCCCACGGTGGAGGCCATGGCCGCGCTGAACCGCTATGCCGCGGAGGCCGGGCGGCAGGTGGGGCTTTCCGCCTGCACGGATATCACGGGCTTTGGCCTGTTGGGGCATCTGTGTGAGATGGCCGAAGGCACCGGCATCACCGTGGAACTGAACCCGGCCAGCCTGCCGGTGTTGCCCCATGCGCTAGATTTGGCCGAAGAGGGCATCATCCCCAAAAACGCCTACATCAACCGTGAGCATTTCGGCGGGCAGATTGCCCTGCCCGAAAGTGTGCCCCTGGCCTTGCAGGATGTGATGTTTGACCCCCAGACCAGCGGGGGGTTGCTGATGAGCCTGCCCGCCGAAAAAGCCGAAGAACTGCTGGCGCTGCTTTCGGAGAAATGCCCCGGCTCTGCCATTGTGGGCCGGGTGCGGCCCTATGATGGGAAACTGGTGCGGGTGGTTTAGGTGCAGGAACGCGGCTGTTTCAGTTGAAAGTGGAAAGTGAAGCGCCGGCTGGCGTGAAAGTGTACCCAGCCCCCAGAGGGGGGAAAGCTTTGGCTGGCTGGCCGGGGGCTGCACCGTGTTTTTTGCGCCTACGGGCGCCAAGAAAAGAGGATAAAACAGATGGGCGAGAGAAACGGCCATATCATTCGGGTAGACGAAGCGGCCTGCGTGGGTTGTGGGTTGTGCGTGGGAGATTGCCCGGCGGGCAACCTGGCCCTGGCGGGTGGCAAGGCGGCGGTGAAGGCGCAACACTGTATTTTGTGTGGGCACTGCGTGGCCATCTGCCCGAAGGCGGCGGTGTCCATCTCCGGTTTTGCCCAGCCGCCCGAGGAGATAGATGGCGCGGTGCGGCTGAACCCCGAAGAACTGATGCGGGCGCTGAAAACCAGGCGCAGTATCCGGCGCTTTACAAACCGGCCGGTGGCGCCAGAAGTGCGGGAGAGGATTTTGCAGGCGGGGCGGTATACGCCCACGGCGAAAAATGCGCAAGCGGTGTCCTACCTGGTGCTGGAAGAAAAACGCACGGTGTACGAGACCATTGCGGTGCGGTTTTTCCGCAAAATGTTGCCCGTGGCGGGGTTTGTGTACCCGGCGGCCAAGCAGGTGGATATCGACGCCAACTTTTTCTTTAAAAAGGCCCCCCTGGCCATTGTGGTGCTGGCCAAAAACGAGGTGGACGGCGGCCTGGCCGCGGCCAATATGGCCCTGATGGCGGAGGCCAGCGGCCTGGGGGTGCTGTACAGTGGCTTTTTCACCATGGCGGTGAACCATTGCGGCATGCTGCGCCGCGCCTTGCAGCTCAAAAAGGAAAAAGCGGTGACGACCTTGGTGCTGGGTGAACCGGACGTGCGTTACCACCGCGTCCCCCAGCGGGAAGAGGCCCAGCGGCGGTATTTGTAAAAACGCCACTGGGGCCAAGCACAGAAAAAACGGTTGCCGCCTTGAAAAGGGGGCAACCGTTTTTGTATATGCTAAGCAGTTGGATACGGCGGGTGCAGGGGGCCGAACAAGCCCTGGGCAGTAAAACCACTAAGGGAAAAGCCACATCAAAAGCCTTTGCACACACCACAGCAAAAAACTGATGTTGCCATACCCGGCCAAGAGGCCGGTGGCAAAGCGCAACCAATTGCAGGAAACGCGCCAACCAAGCCACTGTGTGCCGCCATCCCAAGCCAGCGGCAGCAAACACAAAAGGGCCAGCGGTGAGGGGGGCAGAAAAAAGCAAAGCAGCTCAGCAATGCATTCCCCCAGCAATACCCCGGTGCAGCGGGCGCACAGGGGGAACTGGTAGCCATGTAGAAAAAAGCTTCTTTGAGGCATTTGGTGGCAGCCCGTTTTTTCGCCCAGCCGCATGAGCGGCGCCCACAGGGCTAGGCCTTGAATTTGTTTCCGCATTGGTTGCACATCCAGTAGGTGGTGGAGGTGGTAGTGGTGGTGGTTTTTCCTTTACCCATGCCGCACAGCCCACACAGCCAGCCCACCCAGCCGAACAAGACAAAGCCAAGGCAGCCCTTGCCAAGCCCAAAGCCTTTGGTTTTGCCGGTGGTTTCGTAATTGGATTCCACAATCGGGTGAAGGCCGGTGCTTCCACACCGGGGGCACCGAACGCCCGAAGCAGGCGGTGGCTGGTGGGCGGCAGTGCCGCAATGGGGGCAAAAATTGGCCTCATGGTTGGTACCACAGTTTGGGCAGTTCAAAAATACGCCCTCCTCGCTCTGTAAAGATGCCACTAGTATATCGGACGCAAGACATTTTTTCAAGTGGCGGGAGTATGTGGGAATCTACCCGCGGCAGAGTGCAAGGCCCCACCGGGGCTTTGGGCTACACTCGCCCTTCGCCAAAGGCTTGGGCTCGTTTACTGCCTGTTCGCTTCCCGCTCCCTCAACAAAAAGAAGCGCCCCACTCCTTGCGGAGGGGGCGTTCTTTTTGGCGGGAGTATGTGGGAATCTACCCGCGGCAGAGCCCAAAGCCCCACCGGGGCTTTGGGCTACACTCGCCCTTCGCCAAAGGCTCGGGCTCGTTTACTGCCTGTTCGCTTCCCGCTCCCTCAACAAAAAACGAAAGCACCCACAAGGGGTGCTCACGTTTTTTGGCGGGAGTATGTGGGAATCGAACCCACCTAGGCAGGGTTAGCTACCA
>CAYYLW010000023.1:0-23782 GCA_964472465.1 uncultured Oscillospiraceae bacterium
ACCCGAAATTCGGCCACGCCGCCGCCACCGACTATACCGCCCGCTACATCCGCTATGGCCTGTTAAACCGGGAGGAAGCCGTGGAGATAATCCGCCAGCGGGACGGCGCGCTGGACCCCCTGTGCGTGCGGGATTTCTGCGCGTTCTGCGGCTATGAAGAGAGCGAATTTTGGGCCATTTTGGACAAATTCTATAACCGGGATTTGTTCCGCAAGGATGAATATGGCCGCTGGGTATTGAAAGAGCCAATTTGGGAAGAATAGCGCGCAAAAACCGCAAGAAATGGGTGCCAACACCATGACGAAGCTGTATTTTGAAGAGATGATGACGGAACTGGGCTTTCGCACGGTGGACGACCTGGCCCTGGGCCTGGCCGAGGGCTGGCCTTGCAGCGTGCAGATGGAGGACGGCGGTTTCACCCTGCGCATTTTGGCCAGTGGCGTGCCGGTGGCAGCCGCCAAAACACTCAAAGACAAAAACCTGCCCCATACCCGCTGGACGGCTTACAAGAAAGAGGCGGGGGAGGAAGAACTGGGGAGCCTGGTGGGGCGCATGAACCCGCCCAGTGATTTTTACGCCAAGGGCTGCCTGCACGGCGCGCTGGTGCAGGCCCCCAAAGCGCTGAACGCCGAGGGCCTGCACCCGCCCACCGCCTGCTTTTTGTGCGGGGGGCAAAACTGTGACCGCTGGGTGTATGCCGATGGCGTGGTGCGTGCGGTACACCAGCAATGCCTGGACACCCGCCTTAACCTGCCGGAGAAGGACAGCACCATTCCCGCCAAAGTGGGGGGGCATTACCTCACCGGGATACTGGGCGCCATTTTGGGCGCGGGTATCGCCGCGCTGCCCAACTGGGCGCAGGCCCTTTCCAAAGGGGCCATCCACCCGGTGCTGTATGTGTTTATCCCGGTGCTTGCCGCGCTGGTATACCGCCTGTTTCGCGGCAAAGCGCGGCTTTTGGCCAGCGGCCTGACGGTGCTGGGGGCTTCGCTGGGGGTTTCGTTTGTGTTGGAACTGATTTGGTACTGGCTGGTCACCGTGACGGCCAGCGGGGCCAACAGGCCCATTGCCGAGACCACGGCGATGTATTTTGAGAGCCATACCATTGGGCTAACCCTGCGGGAGATGGGCTTTAGCCTGCTGTTTTTGATGCTGGGCTTCTTTGCCGCCGCCGTGTTGCTGCGCCGCTATGTGCGGGCTCATAGTGGAAAAGAACAGCGGGTGCTGGGGGCGGATACGGTACGCAAAACGGCCTTTCTGCTCAAAGAGGGGGCCGTGCAGTTGGCCAGCCCCCCGGAGGAGGACCTTCCCGCCGCGCCAGCAACGCCAGAGTAAAAAAACGTTAAGACAACCGAGGTGCCAAGATGGCAGAGAACAGATACGACCCCTTTGGCCACCCTCCCCCCGGGGAGGAGCCGCAGGCCCCCGCCCAGGCAGAACCCGGGCAGGGGGGCACACCGGGTGATAAGCCGGAGAGGGGGTGGGCCAGTATGCCAAATGGGATGCCGTACGGCCCCCCGCCGGGCTTTGTGCCGCCCCCGCCCTGGGGCCCCCCGCCGGGGGCCTGCCTGCCCCCCTATGGCGGCTGGGGCTTCTTGGCCCCGCCCCCGCCACGGCGCAGGCGGCTGCGCGCGGGGGAACTGGCGCTCATCGCCCTTTCGATGGCGGTGGTGGTGTTGCTGGCGCTGATTCTGGGGGCGCTGGCAAGCGCCGGGCTTAGCCTGGGGCAGTTGGTGCGGCCTGCGGGCGGCGGCGCAGCCCCACCCAGTGGCAGCTTTTCGGTCATCCGCATCCAGGGGGAAATTGCCAGCCAGGGCAGTGGTGCTTTGGGCATCAATGACCCCAGCTACCACCACGCCGCCACCTTGGCCTACATCAAAAGCCTGGCGGAAAGCGAGAACGACCAGGGGATTCTTTTGTATATGAACACCCCCGGCGGCGGTGTGTACGAGAGTGATGAAATCTACCGCGCTTTGATGGATTACCGTGAAAAAACCGGCCGCCCGGTGTGGGCCTATATGGCGCGCACCTGTGCTTCGGGCGGGTATTACATCTGCATGGGGGCCGAAAAATTGCTGGCCAACTACAACACCACCACCGGTTCCATCGGGGTGTACATCGCCCTCACCGACACCAGCCGCCTGTACGGCAAGCTGGGCATCCAAACGGTTTTGGTGCGCTCTGGTGAAAACAAGGGCGTGGGTACGCCGGGGGTGGCCATCACCCAGGAGCAGCGTGACATTTTCCAGGCCACCGTGGACGAAAGCTACGAACGCTTTGTGCAGCTGATTGTGGAGGGCCGGCAGATGCCCCGCCAGGAGGTGTTGCCCCTGGCTGACGGGCGCATTTACACGGCCAGCCAGGCGCTGGAAAACGGCCTGGTGGATGAATTGACCGAATGGGACGGCGCCTTGGAGGTCTTTGAAAAAGAGACAGGCGCCACAGCCTATTACCCCAATTTTTCCCGCCAGACCTGGCTGGGCAGCCTGATTTCCGATGTGCTGGGCAGCCTGCCCCAGGGGGAAAATGAGGCCGCCTTCCAGCGGGCCGAGGCCCTGCCCCAGGGTGTGCCGCTGGCCTATGCCTATGAGCTGGCCTAGCGTTTTACCGCAATAAAAGTGTGCTTTTGCGCCCGCTTGCTTTTGGCCCGATTCTGTGGTTGCCCACCACGGTGGCCCCGGCCCGGTTTGGGCGTGGGCCTACCAGAAAAGGAGAACCAGATGCCCCACACCGGTACCCAGCCGCTGGAAACCCAGCGTTTACATCTGCGCCGTTTTTGCCCAGAGGACGCCCAGCCCATGTTTGAAAACTGGGCGTGTGACCCGGAGGTGACCCGTTTTTTGCGCTGGCAGCCGCACAAAAGCCCGGCCGAGACGGCGAAAATGGTGGCGGAGTGGACGGCGGGTTACCATAACTCCGAATGCTACCACTGGGCCATCCAGCGCAAAGAGGATGGCGTGCTGCTGGGGGCCATTGGCATTTTCCCCAATTGCGAGGCCGACGAGCCGGAGGGCTGGGCCCCGGCCTATTGCATAGGGCGGGGTTTTTGGGGCCAGGGCTACACCAGCGAGGCCTTGCAGGCGGTGATGGATTATTTCATGGAAAATACCGGAATTTATACCCTGTATTGCAGCCACGCCAAAGAGAACCCCGCCAGTGGGCGGGTGATGGAGCACTGTGGCTTCCGCCGTTATGGGCAGGGGAAGTACCACCGTTTTGATGGCAGCGCCGTGCCCGCTTACCTGTACCGCTATGAAAAGGAATGATTATGCAGCAGCACCCCCCCGAACTG
This sequence comes from uncultured Oscillospiraceae bacterium, assembly GCA_964472465.1. Lineage (GTDB taxonomy): Bacteria > Bacillota > Clostridia > Oscillospirales > Ruminococcaceae > JAAYCI01. The sequence continues at coordinate 3,293 of CAYYLW010000023.1, forward strand.
GATACTGAACAGGCCCTGGCCGCCGAAAGGGTGCTGTTATTTGGGCTGGATACCGGAGACTATGACGCCCAGCGCAGCATGGACGAACTGGAAGCGCTGGCGCGGGCCAACGATATGGAGCCGGTGGCCCAGCTTTTGCAAAAACGCCAGCGGCCAGACGGCGCCACCGCCCTGGGCAGCGGGCGGCTGGAAGAGGCCAAAGAGCTGGCCCAAAACTTAGAGGCCGAGAGCGCCATCTATGACGGGGAACTCTCCGGCAGCCAGTTGCGGAATATCTCGGAAAAACTGGGCCTGCCGGTGATTGACCGCACCATGTTGATTCTTTCCATTTTTAAAAGCCGCGCGGTGACGCGGGAGGGCAAAACCCAAACCGAGCTGGCCACCCTGGAATACCGCCTGCCCCGGCTTTCGGGCCTGGGGGCGGTGCTTTCGCGGCAGGGCGGCGGCGGTGGGGGCGGCGCGGGCGCCCGGCGAGGCGGGGGCGAAACCCAACTGGAATATGACCGCCGCTATATCCGCAGCCGCATTTCCATTTTAAAAAAGCGCCTGGAGGCCATGCAGGCCCGCCGGGAGGAGACCCGGCGTAGCCGCGCCAAAAGCGCCCCGGCGCTGGTGGCCTTGGTGGGCTACACCAACGTGGGGAAATCCAGTTTGATGAACGCCCTCACCGGCAGCGAGATTGCCGCGCGGGACCGCCTGTTTGAAACCCTGGACCCCACCGCCCGGCACTTGGAACTGCCCGGCGGGCAGGAGGCCATTCTCATCGATACGGTGGGCTTTGTGTCCCGCCTGCCGCACAAGCTGGTGGAGGCCTTTAAAAGCACCCTGGAGGAGGCCCGTTACGCAGATTTGCTGCTGAAGGTGTGCGACGCGGCCGACCCGGCGGCCGAGGAACAACTGGCTGTAACCGATGAGGTGCTGGCCTCGCTGGGGGCGAAGGGCCGCCAGTTGACCGTGTACAACAAATGCGACCGCCTGCCCGCCTTTCATGTGGCCGACCCAGCGGCCTTCGCGGTGAGCGCCCACACGGGGCAGGGCCTGCCCGCCTTGCTGGAGGCCATCTCCAAGGAACTGGCAGACAGAGTGCGCCGGTTTGTCGTCTGCCTGCCCTACGCCCAGCTTGCCCTGGCCGATGTGCCCCGCCGCCACGGCAAGGTAGAGGCAGAGGAATACCGCCCCGATGGGCTGTATTTGAAAGGTGTGGTGGAGGCGCGCTATGCCTATCTGCTGGCCCCTTTCCATGTGGAAGACGAAAGCGAAGAGACAAAGCCCGGTGTATAAAATGAAAGAGTTGTGAAACAAACAAGCGGTGTATGGCCTTTTTAAAAGGGGGCTATGCCGCTTTTTTTCTGCCCCCAAAAAGAAATGTTCCCGCCCGGCACAATAAAACCCCCGGAGAGACTCGTGGACTGCGAGTTTCTCCGGGGGTTTTGGTGCCGCACAAGAACGCATGGCGGCACCTGCCTGAATCGTCTGCTGTGTTACGGGATATGACTGTAGACCATTGGTTTGTTGGCTACGCTTTTTTGCGAAGATAGTACGGCTTTTGTCCTTTGCGGGGCGCCTAGCCTTTCACCGCCCCCAGGGTGATGCCCTTGATGAAATACTTTTGGAAGGCGATGAAAATGATGATGACCGGCAGGGCCGCGAAGCAGCCCCCCGCCATGGCCAGGCCGTAGTTGATGACGTTGGCCCCGCCGCTGGCGTTCTGAATCAGTACCGAGAGGCCCACATTCATGGTCCAGTTTTTCATGTCTTTCAGGATGATGAGCTGCCACATGAAATCTCCCCAGGCCTGCATGAACATGATGATGGAGAGGGTGGAGATGGCCGGCTTCACCAGCGGCAACACAATCTGCCCAAAGATGCGTATCTCGCCCGCGCCATCCATTCGGGCGGATTCCAGCAAGTCGTCCGGCGCCTCGTGCATAAATTGGCGCATCAGGAACACGCCGTAGGGCCAGATGATGGAGGGGAGAATCACCCCCCAGATGGTATCAATCAGGCTTAAATTTTTGATGAGGATGAACAGCGGAATCAGCGAGGCCTGCTTTGGCAGCATCATGGTGGCAATCACCAAAACGAACAGGAATTTTTTGCCCATGAACTCTTTCTTACCAAAGGCATAGCCCATCATGCAGCATAGCAACACCGCAAAAAAGGTGGTGATGCAGGAGATGAGGAAGCTGTTCAGCATCCACCGGGGCACCGGATAGGCCGTGGTGAATAGGTCGATATAGTTTTTGATGGTGGGGTCTTTCGGGATTAGCTCTGGGGCGGCCATGGTGCCCACCATCTCCCGCAGCGAGCCCACCGCCATCCAGTACAGCGGCATTAGGAAAAACAGCGCCAGCAGGGTCACCACCAAATACTTTATGGCGGTGCCCAAATTTTCACGTCTAAACACTTTTTTCACTGCATCCACCCCCTACAATTCTTTGGAACTTTTCAGGGTGATGAGCGAGAAGAACAAAATGGTGAGGGTGAGAACCACCCCTTGGGCCGCCGCCAGGCCAAACTTGCCCGAGACGAAGGCCGTGTTGTAGATGAGGTAGCCCATGGACATGGTGGAATAGCTGGGGCCGCCTTCGGTGAGGAGGTAGACCACCTCCCAGAGCTGGAACACCGCAATGATTTGCATGGTAACAACAAACACGATGACGGGCTTTAGCAGGGGCAGGGTGATGCGGAAATAGATGCGCGCCTTGGAGGCGCCATCGATGCGGGCGGCCTCAAACAGCTCTGGCGAGATGCCAAGCTGGCCCGCAATGAACACGATAATGGGGGTGCCCACCGTCCAGGTGAGAACCACCAGGGAGAGGGAGGGCATGGCGAAGCGCGCGTCGGTAAGCCACATGACGGGTGGCAGGCCGATGGCCTTGAGCGCATAGTTGAACAGGCCGTTCAGCGGGTGGTACATCCACAGCCACACCGCCGAGATAACCACGCCGCCCACCACGGTGGGCAGGTAGAATGCGCCACGGAACAGTGACTGGATGAGGGGCTTTGCATTGGCCACCGCGTTGGCGATGAACAAGGCCAGAATGACCACTGAGGGAACCAGGTACAAGGCGTATTTGAAACCATTCAGAAACACCTTGCGGAAAACGGGGTCGTTCCATAGGCGGATATAGTTTGCGAAGCCATTAAATTCCTGGGTGCGCAGGGTGTAATCAAAAAAGCTAAGGCGCACCGTTTCAAACACCGGGTACACACTGAACACGAAGAACAGTATGAGGCCGGGAAGAAGAAAAATATAGGCCCAACGTTGCTTCCAAAGACGGCTTAAAAAGCCCTGTTTTGGGGGATAGTCTTGGGTTTTCATAGGCTTGCTTACTCCTCATACCGCTCTGCCGCAAAAGCGAAGAGGTCTAGCGGAAAAGCAGTATCTTATGTTTCCCGGCCGCGCCGGGCCCACTGGCTTTATGGAAAGCAGGCCACGAGCTGGGCGAAAGCACCGGCTCGTGGCCTTGGGTTCCGTTGTTCTGCCAGTGGCCTGCCCGGGGCCGCTGGGGAATGTGAAACGGTGGGAATTATGCGTCTTGCAAAACGGTGTTGGCGGCCGCGGCAAAATCATCGGCGGCCTGCTGCGGGGTTTTGGTGCCGCTGAACATGGCCTGCAATTCCGAGGCGTACAGCGGGCGCAGTTCGCTCCATTTGGGGCAGGCGGGGCCGTAGCTAATCAGGCCGTTTTGGTCAATCAGCGCCTGGGCAGCCTTGCCCTGCTCGCTCAATTCCACTTTGCCATCCAGAGCGGTGTGCACGGTCATATCGCCCAAGGCTTGGCTGAAGGTGGCGGCCCAATCGCTGCTCACCATGAATTCGGCGAATTTGGCGGCCGCTTCGTTCTCGGCCTCGTTGTCGCTTTTAAATACGGAGATGGCGTGGGTATCGGGGGCCAGGGGCGGGTTATCTTGGCCTTCCAGATGGGGGTAGTTCACGAAGTAGGGCTCGAAGGGGGTTTCGGCTTCGGCAGCCAGCACTTCCAGGTAGGGGTAGCCGCCGGTCATGGCCACCTGCCCGTTTTGCCACATGGCCCACATGTCGTCATCGTTCAGGCCCGCGGCGCCCGGTACGGCCAGGCCGCTGGTGGAAAGCTCATTGAGGAAACCGAGGGCCTCGTAGCCCGCGTCGTTATTCAAAATGGTCTTGGAAAAATCGTTGCCGTCAAAGAACCGGGCATTGAAGCCCCACAGGTAACTCATGTTGCAGGCGTCGCCGCTCTGGTTGGCCGCCCACAGCATCAAGGGGTAGGTGTCGGGCCGGTTGGCGGCTTTCACGGCCTCCAAGGCGGCTTTGAACTCGTCCACGGTCCAGTTGCGGTCATCGGGCTTCGGCAGCAAATCGCTGATGTTCAGCTCGTCGAACATGGTTTTGTTCACGCACATTACCATGGGGCTGGAACCAGTGGGCATGTACCACAAAGCGCCTTCTTCAATGGAGCCGGGGGTAAAGCCGCTCACAACGTCGGGGGAGACATAGCTGGACATGTCCAGCAGGTAATCCAGGCCGTTGTATTTGGAGATGCGCAGCAGGGAATCGTAATAGAGGTTCGGTACGGTGCCGCTGGCCAGGTCTACGTCCATTTGTTCGGTGCCGCCGCCCGCGGGGTTGATGGGCACCAGTTTGATGGTGACGTTGGGGTTCTCTTTTACAAATTCCTCGATGATCAGGTTGTAGGCGTCGCCCAGGTTTTGGGTTTGATCCTCATAGCCTGGCAGGCCCACAAGCGCCTGGAAGCCATAGGCATAAAAAGTGAGTTCCACGGGCTCGCCGCTGGCGGCACTGCCACTGGCTGCGGCACTACCGGACGTGCTGGCAGGTGCGCTGGCCGCAGGTGCGCTGCTGGAAGTGCCACCTCCACAGCTTGTTAAAAAGACCACGGACAGAAGAGCAAAGGCAAGTAAAAAAGCGGTGAGTTTTTTCATCATGCAGTCTCCTTGTCGATAAATTTATAACACAAACCAGTTTTTTTGTGCAACTCTATCCCCTAGCTTATATTCTACCCCATTCCCCCCATAAATACACCCATAGATTTTACTTTTGGTTCAATATTTTTACTTTACGCCGTGCATGAAAGAAAAAACCCGCCATTTTTGAGCAAAATTGCCGATTTTTTTGTATGAAGTATCTAAATTGCCCTGGTTGACAGGGGGAAAACTGGGGGATATGATAAGCAAATAAGAAACACGCGCCAAAGTACCCACGGGGCCAGCGGCCCAAAGCGGGGTATGGAAGGCGGGAGGAGGCAATACAGAATGAACCGATATAGCCTACAGCACAGCAGCCGCGCGGCGGTAGAAAGTGGCAAGGCCTTTGCAGACGCCCCGGTGCTGCACATAGCCAGCTACCCCTGGGATTTAACGGGTTACCGCCCACCCACCACGGTACAGGCGGTGTGGGACGAGGAGGGGCTGTACCTGCGCTACCAAACCCGGGAGAAGGTGTTGCTGGCGGAAAAGCGCCTGATTGACCCCCGCGTTTGTGACGACAGCGCCGTGGAGCTGTTTTTGATGCCAGCGCCCGCCCAAAGCGCCGCCTACGTAAACCTGGAGTTTAATGCCCTGTGTGCCATGTATGTGGGGGTGGGCACCGGGCGGGAGGACAATGTGCTGCTGCAAGAGGAGGATTTGCTACAGTTTGGTGTGCGCTCTGCGGTGCAATTGTGCGAAGAGGGCTATTTGTGGACGCTACAGGCCTTTGTGCCCTTTGCCTTTTTGGCGCGGCATGTGGCAGATGCCGGCTGGAAAAGCGGCAGTGTGATGCGGGGAAATTTTTATAAGCTGGCCGAAACCGGCCCGCTGGAACACTGCGGAAGCTGGAACCCCATTGTGTGGGAAGAGGCGGATTTCCACCGCCCAGAGTTTTTTGGGGAACTGGTGCTGGAGTAAAAAGAACGCGGGTGCCTAGGCCCATATAACAAAAAACGCCCTCCGGCAAATAGGCCGGAGGGCAAACTTTTTTAGCGGTTACAAGGCGGCGGGGCCAGCGGCCCCTTTTTGGTTTTACAAGCCGGGCTAGCTTTCCACTTCCCAAGGGGCTTCGGCCTGTTCGGCCACGCACTCGGTAAGCCGGAACTGGGTGGGAGAAAGGCCGGTGTGCTGTTTAAAAAACAGGGAAAAGTTGCTGTCGCTGGCAAACTTGGTGCGGCTGGCAATCTCGCTAACGGTGAGGGTGGTATATTTTAGATAATATTTAATGTAGGCCAGGCGTACCTCAATGCTTTTTTTCTTGAAGGTGGTGCCGTAGGTTTCTTTTAGCACACGGTTGAGCTGGCTGGGGCTTAAATGAAGCTGGCGGCAGATGTCGTCCATCTTTACGTCGTCATCCGCGTCGCTGTACATCAAATGGTCGAAATAGTAGTCCAGCAAAAATTTGCGGCGGCTGGGGTCCTCCTGCAACGGGGCCTCGCCGCCCCCGCCTCCGTTTTTGCTGCACAGCCAGCAAAGGTTATAAAACACGCAGGAAAAAATGGTGGAGAGAATTCCCCCCAGCAGCAGTTCTACGTGCGGCTCGTTGCGCTGCACGGTTTTGGCCAGGGCGTCCAGCATGGAGAGCATCATGTCATCGGCAGAAAAGCGGAAGCAGCCGTCGTGTTTGAGCTGGCGCAGGGCCTCCTCCATATAGGCGGGCAGGTCGCCGCGGTTCTGGGGCAGTTCAAAGCGGATGGAATGGCGCCATTCCCCCTGCCCGCTGCTGATGTTGGCGTGTTTGATGAAAGGGGCCATCACGAAGATGCTGCCCGGTTCGTAGCGGTAGGCATGGCCATTGATGAACTGGAAACCCTGCCCCTTGCGGCAGATGAGTAATTCATAGCTGGAGTGGATGTGTTCCTCGGTGAAATCGGGCATTTCTAGCTGGGCGGGGCGGTTTGTAAAGGTGCGCGAAGCCAAAAAGCAGGAAATCAGCAAATTGCCTGCGCTGGCCGTCACGGTATAATATCGCTCATCCCAGGAGGGTTTTTCTGGCGTGGGCATGGGTACACCTTCTTTAAAAAGAGGAGAATTGTGGTAAGGCGCCGCTTACTCTTCTATACGTATTATAAAGAGTCCCTCCCGCATTTGTCAAAAAAGGGGGAAGCTTGGCTTTGGTTTTTGTGCATCCGGGGCGAAAGGATGACGGGTTTTGATATGGCGGGCGGGGGGCTTTTCCAGTAAAGTGGTAGATAGAAGGTTTGTGCAACTGTATCCCCCTTTTGCACCCTCTACCCCCTAAGCGCAGGCGCCGTGTGAAAAAACAGCGGGCCCTGCCCAACCCCATTTTATTTTTACTTACAGGAGGAACAACTCTATGGCACAGGTACGTAAAGGCGATGCTTCCGGCCGCGGCACAGTCGCGGGTTACAAAGTTTCCATCCCCGCCCGCCAGCACGGCTACACCGAGGCGGAAATTGCCGCCGTGGTGGACGTGATGCGCAACCAGGGTTGCCAAACCCAGGGCGACAAAATGGGCCAGTTTGAAGCCGATTTTAAAGCCTACACCGGCGCGAACCATGCGTTTGCGGTGGGCAATGCCACCCATGCCCTCAGCCTGGCCGCCACACTGTGCGGCGTGGGCCCCGGCGACGAAGTGATTGTGCCGGCCTACACCTTCTGCGCTTCGGCCATTCCCTTTGGCAAAGCTGGCGCCAGCATTGTGTGGGGCGACATCCACCCCGAAACCTGGACCCTGGACCCCGCCGACGTGAAACGCAAAATCACCCCCAAAACCAAGGCGATTGTGTGTGTGCACCTGCTGGGCATGCCCTGCGATATGCCCGCGCTGTTGGCCATTGCCAAAGAGCATAACCTGAAAGTGGTGGAGGACTGCGCCCAGGCGCTGGACGCCCGCATCAACGGCCAACACGTGGGCAGTTTTGGTGATTATGGCTGCTTTAGCTTCCACGGCGCCAAAACCATGACCACCCTGGGTGAGGGCGGCATTCTGACCGTGAAGAGCGACGCCGACGCCAAGTTGGTGCCCGGCATCCGCCACAACGGCGTGTGCGATTTTGAGGGCGAACGTGAGCGTTACTGGGTGCCCGCCATGAGCAATGTGGACGTGGACATTGACGGCTTCTGGCCCAACAACTTCTGCATTGGCGAGGCGCAGTGCGCCTTGGGCAGCGAGCAGCTGAAGAGCCTGAAAGAGCACACCGACCGCATCATTGCCCAAAACGACAAACTGCGCGCCCTGCTGGCCGACGTGCCCGAAATCAGCTTCAACAAAATTCCCGAGGGATACCGCCATGTGCGCCACCAGTATATCCAACATTTCGACGGCAGCGCCTTTGGTAAAGACCGCAACGACCTGCTGGACCTGCTGACCGCGAAATATGGCATTCGCAGCATTGTGCAGTACTACCCGCTGTACCGGTACCCCCTCTTCCAAAAGCTGGGCCAGGGCGAGCACGATTGTCCCTTCCTGGAAAAATGGTGGGACAACAGCTTTAGCGTGCCCATGTGGAGCGGCATGGAGGATGAAGTGCTGGAAACCATTGCCGATGCGATTAAAGCGGCGATTGCCGACCTAAAAAAAGGCTAAGAGACGGGAGGGGCCACAATGGAACCGATCACCGGTGGTGTACTGATTCCGGTTTGCTCCCCTTGTGACGCGGAGGGGCGATTCCTGCCCGCAGAGTTTGAAAAACTGATGGAAGAAGGGATGCGAGAGCCCCTGGTGGACGGCGCCTATGTGTGCGGCGGCACCGGTGAAGGCCTGCTGATGTGCCCCGAAGAGCGGATGGAAGCCTGTGAGATTGCCGTACAGGTGGCAGAAAAGCACGGCAAAGGCATTTTGGCCCATGTGGGGGCCTATTCCATGCGGGATGCGCTGGAACTGGCGCGGCATGCGGCAAAAGCCGGCGCCTCGGCCATTTCCACCGTGCCCCAGCCCGACGCAGACCTGGCCGGGCAGATGGACTACTACCGTGCCATCACCGATGTTTCGGGCCTGCCCACCGTGCTGTACTATGTGCCGGGCTGTGCCATGCCGCTGGGGCAGGTGCTGCAAACACTGGATGTGCCGGGCGTCATCGGCATCAAATCCTCGTCCAACGATTTCTTTTTCACCATGCAGCTCATGGCGGCAAAGCCCGCGCATTCCATCTTGTTCAATGGCAAAGATGAATATCTGGCCGCCGCGGTGCGGCAGGGGGCGGATGGCGGCATTGGCATGTGGGCGAATGTGTTCCCCCGGGCCTATGCGGGCATTTACCACAAAGCCAAGGCTGGCAAATTGGAAGAGGCCTTTGCCCTACAGGTGAAGCTGAATGCACTGTGCTGTATCGCCTTCCGCCTGGGCCTGCTGGAAAGTTTTGAGTGCATCTTGCGGTATATGGGCCGGTGGGACCGTGTGTTCCGCCGCCCCAGCCCCCGCTACGACAAAGCCTTCTATGATGCTTTCCTGGCCGAGGCAAAACCCCTGCTAGACGAACTGCTGAATGTTTCCATAACCTAAGTTTTAGAAAGGGGGAGACTCCCTTGAACCAGATACCGAAAACCGACCTCTCCGTATTCCCTGTCACCCTGGGTACCATGACCTACGGCAGCCCCGTGGCCTTTGACGACGCGGTGAAGCTGACCCGTTATGCCCTCAGCCGTGGCATCAACATGGTGGATACCGCCAATATGTATGAGGGCTACAACCGTTATGCGGGCAGCTCGGGCGGCGTGGCCGAAGAAATTGTGGGCGAGGCCATTAAAACCGTGCAGCGCGATAGTGTGCTGGTGGCTACCAAGCTGGGCATGAAGGTGGGCGACGCGCCCGAGGACGAGGGCACCAGCCCCGCCGCCATCCGCAAACAACTGGATGCCAGCCTGCGCCGCCTTGCCACCGATTATGTGGACCTTTACTATCTGCACCGCCCCGATGAAAGTGTGCCCATGGAGGAGATTTTGGGCGCCTTGCAGGCCGAGATAAAAGCCGGTAAAATTCGCCACTACGCCATCAGCAACTATTCGGCCCGGCAACTACAAAGCCTGCTGGCCGTGGCGGATAAAGAGGGCCTGCCCCGTCCCGTGGCGTGCCAGCCCCCCCTCAGCTTGCTGAAACAAGACCTGCTGACCGATTTGGTTCCCCTGTGTGCCAAAGAGGCCATTGCAGTCATTCCCTACCAGATTTACCAGGGCGGCCTGCTCACAGGCAAATACAAACGCGGCATGAAGCCCCCCGCGGGTAGCCGCGCCGACGAAAAGCCCGACTGGGTGGAAGATTTGAGCGACAAGCTGTTTGACGTGCTGGAAGCCTTTGAGGGCGAAGCGGCGAAACTGGGCCGCACCATGACCCAGCATGCCCTGCGCTGGACGCTGGATCAGCCCGGGGTGGTATCGGCCATTGTGGGCGTGAAGAACGAAGGGCAGATAGACGATGCCGTGGGCGCGTTTGCCTAGAGTACGAAACTATGAAAAAGAGCAAAAGGGACTTGGCCGTATGTGGCGGCTCCCTTTTCTCTGAATAGCAGCACAGCGGCGCGCCGCGGAGGAGCCCCAGGGCCAAAACCCCTTGGGCCCCACCACCGGGAGGCACGCGGCCGCCGCCTGTGTATGCTCTTACCGTGAAGGGAACTCTCGCGGGAAGGAGTACCCTGATGGCCAAGAGTATTTCTGGGACATCGGGGTATTTTTGTCTTTTGGGAACCAGCGGCAAACAGAGGAGGAACGTACGCATGTCCAAAACCTATACGGAAATACTGGATACCCCGGCGGCGCTGCAAAAAACGCTGCACTATGTGGCCCGGCAGATGCCGGAATTGGAAAAAGCCATCGCCCCGGCATCTTTTACGCGCTGCGTGTTTTTGGGCAGCGGCAGCAGCTTTTCGCTGTGCAAATCCCTGGCGGACACCGCCCGCATGATGTTTGGCGGGGCAGCCTGCGCACTTTCGGCAGGGGATGTGAGCCTGCGGGGCGGGGCCTACCGCGCCGTGTGTGATGGGGCCCTGGTGGTGCTCTTGTCTCGCTCTGGCGAAACCAGCGAGCTGGGTTTTGCCCTCAAAGCCCTGCGGGAAGGGGGCGCGGTGTTCACCAGCTTGGGCATCTACTGCGCCGAAAATACCAGCCTGGCCGCACAGAACGACTATGCCCTGGAAATGAGCTGGGCCTTTGACACCAGCGTGTGCCAAACCCGCAGCGTGAGCGCCATGTACACCGCCGGTGTGGCCCTGTTGGCGCACCTGGCAAAAGACGATGCCCGCTTGGCGGCCTTGCAAAATGCGGTGGAGGGGCTGCCCGCCTTTATAGAAAAACAGGAACCAAGGCTGAAAACCTGGGCCACGCGGGACTATACCCAGGCCATTGTACTGGCCGACGCCGAGGTGGCGGGGCTGTGCGAGGAAGGTTCTTTGGCGTTTAAGGAAATTTGCCAACTGCCCAGCAATTTTTATAACCTGCTGGATTGCCGCCATGGCCCGATGGTGCTGTTTGATGAAAACACCCTGGTGTTCGCCGTGGTAACCGGGGAAAACCCCGCGCTGAGCGCCGCCCTGGTGGCCGACGTGGTGGCCAAGGGTTGCCGCACGCTTTTGTACAGCGACGAAAGCACCCCCCTGCCCGGCGCGGAAAACCTGGCCTTTGGCCGGCCGCTGGACCGCGCGGCCGCGGGCATCCCGGCCCTGGTATGCTGCCAGTTGCTGTCCTACTACCATTCTTTCCAGCGCGGCACAAACCCCGATCAGCCCACCGGGCTATCCGCTTGCATCAAGCTGTAGCGGGTGGGGGAGGAAGAAAAAATGAGACGTTTAGACGCACACATTCATATTGAGTCTCCCATCTATTCACAACAGGCGCTGCTGGCGCGTTTGCAGCAGGCGGGCATGGATGGCGGCGTGCTGATTTCCCAGCCGCCCGAAGAGGCGGTGTTCCCCGGTGGGGTGCCGTTTGAAAAGCGGCTGGCCAACGTGCTGGAACTGGCGGAGGGCCAACCCCAGCGGTTGTTCCCCGCGCTGTGGATTCACCCGCTGGAGGACAGCCCCCTGGAAAAAGCGCGGGAGGCCGCCCAGCGGGGCATTGTGGCGTTTAAAATCATCTGCGATAGTTTTTACCCCGGGGACGAGGCCTGCCTGCGGCTGGCCGCCGAGATGGCAAAGCTGCAAAAGCCGGTGATTTTCCATGCGGGTATCCTGTGGGATGGCGGGGTGACCAGCAAGTACAACCGCCCGCTTTTGTTTGAGGAACTGTTGCCCATAGAGGGGCTGCGGTTTTCCATGGCGCACTGTGCCTGGCCCTGGATTGATGAGTGCCTGGCGGTATATGGTAAGTTTTTAAATTCACTGGTGTTTGGTGAAAAAAACACCGCCGAGATGTTCATGGATTTAACCCCCGGCACACCGCGCATCTACCGCAAAGAGTTGATTGAGAAGCTGTTCACCATAGGCTATGACGTGGGCGCCAACCTGATGTTTGGCACCGATTGTTACACAGAGGACTATAATGTGCAGTGGTGTGTGGATTGGCAGGAGATAGATGACGCCCTGTACACGTCACTGGCCCTGCCCGAAGAGGTGCTGCAGCAGGTGTATGAAAAAAATTTGCTTCGTTTTTTGGGTCTTGCAGAGGGGGACTACACCCACAAATTGCCCCGCACCAGCGTGGTAGACGAGGAGAGTTAGGAAAACCAAAGCGCAAAACGGCAAAGGGAAAGCCTTGAGGGGAAGGTGGCACGGATGGCGAGACTTTGGATGGCAGAGGATACCCCTGCGCGGCAGGGACAGTGGAACGCGATGCAGCGTGAGACGCAGGGTGAGGAAAACAGCCCCGATATGCCCCAGCGCGGCGCCGATGACCTCTGCGAGACCTTTATCTACCGCATGGCGATTTTTGGCTATTACGATGAGGCGAAATTTCAGCAAAGCATAGAAGAATTTGGCCTGCAAAGCCCCGGCTACCGCCTGGGCGTGATAGAGGTGAGCGAAGCCGTGAAGCAGCCGGGATACAGGCAGTATGATACCCGCCGCCTGTTGCAGGCCCACCTGCGCGCCCAGTTGCAGCCTGCCTGCCGTTTTTACCTGGCCGATTACCAGCTGGGCAGTTTTTTGCTGCTGCTGTGTTATGAGGAAGAGAGCGGGCTTTTGGGGCAGGTGGAAAGCGCCCTTTCCCAGATGGGGGGCCGGGTGTGGGTGGGCGTAAGCGCCACCTTTGCGCGCTTTGCAGACATCACCGGGGCCTTGCAGCAGGCGCAACATGCCCTGGAGAGGCGTTTTTACGCCGCCCGGGGCCTGGTGTTTTTGTACGAGAGCCCCGCGCTGCGTTACCCCGCGCCCGAGATGACCAAAAACCTGTATTTTGAGAAAATATTGCAAACGGTGGCCGATTGTGCCCCCGGGCTATTCGTGCACGAATTGGAGGAGTTTGCCGCAGCGCTGGTGAGAAAATACCAGGGGGTTTCCGGCGGGGCCGACGAGTGCCGGAAAATTTGCATAGAGCTGGCGGCCTTGCTGCTTTCCGAGGTGCAGAAAACCGCCTTGAGCGCCAACCAGGTGCTGGGCAGTAGCTTCCCCTATGTGCCCATCCTTTACGCCGCGGGCATTCAGGATATCAAGGCCATTTTGCTCAGCCTGGGGCTGCACTGCATCAAGCAGTTAGAGGGGATGCGTGCGGCCCACCCAGACCATACCGTGGCGATTATTATGGACTATCTCTCCCAGAATTACGCGGAAAAAATAAGCCTGAACCAGGTGGCAGAGCAGGTGTACATGAATGCCAGCTATGTGAGCCGCCTGCTGAAAAAGGCCACCGGCAAAACCTTTACGGATTTGCTTTTGGAAGTGCGGATAGAGAAAGCCAAGGAGCTGCTGCGCGGGGCCACCAAGGTGTATGAGGTGGGCGAACTGGTGGGGATAGAGAACCCAAAATATTTCAGCCAGGTGTTTAAAAAGCACACCGGCGCCACCCCTTCGGAGTTCCGTGGGGCCGAGAGCGCCGAGGCGAATTACTACCGGCTGGCAGAGTGAAGAAAAGGCGCGGGACGCCAGAAGAATAAGAGGAGGAGAGGCAAATGGCCTATACCGAGGAATTTAAAGCGGAAAAAGTACGAATTGACGGTGATATCAAGGTGGGGAGCGAACTGTTGTATCTCACCCAGAAGCAGTGCATGGAAAATGGCCCCAGTGTGGACGAAACCCTGGATATCGTGCGCAAAACCTTTGTGGCCCACGGGAAAAAAGAGTACGAGATGCCCGCCAAAATTGGCATTCATCCGCACGCGGATGTGTTTTACCACGCCATGCCCGCCTATGTGCCGGGGCAGATGGCCTGTGGCTGCAAATGGATTGGCTGCTACCCGCGCAACCCGCGGGAATACCAGTTGCCGCAAACCACCTCTCTGCTAGTGCTGAACGAGCTGATGACCGGCATTCCGGTGGCTGTGATGGACGGGGCTTGGATTACCGCCATGCGTACACCGGCGGTTACGGCGGTGGCCGCCGAACTGCTGCACCCGGACGCGGAACACTTCGGTATGTTTGGCTGCGGGGTGCAGGGGATGGGGCATGTGCGGTTTGTGAGCCGCACCCTCAAAAAACTGAAAAAAATCTACCTGTACGATGTGCATGAAGAGGCCGTGGACGCCCTGATTGCTCAGCTTCAAGACGAGGTGGGCCCGCAGCTTGTGAAGACTGCCAGCCCCAAAGAGGTGATGGACAACTGCGAGGTGGTGGCCTCGGCCACCATCATTACGCTGGAAAACCTGGCCGTGGTGAAAGAGGCCTGGGTGCGCCCGGGGCAAACCCTCTTCCCCTGCGACCTGAACACCTTCTGGGAAGCCAGTATCCAGCGGAACGCCGATAAATACATTGTGGATAGCCGCGAGGAGCACGAGCTGTTTGCCAAGATGGGCTATTTCCCAGACGGCCTGCCCAGCATCTTCTGTGAAACGGGCGAGGTGGTGGCTGGCCTTGCCAAGGGGCGTGAAAATAAAGAACAGGTAATCGTCTGTTCCAACATCGGGATGTCGGTGTTTGATGTGGCGGTGGCCAAGGTGATTTTTGATAAAGCGCTGGCAAACAAGGGTGGCCAAAAGCTGCCCATGTGAGAACAGAAGGAGGGTGGCGGCGTGTTTGACGTGTTGGCGGTAGGGGAACTGAACGCGGATTTGGTTCTAAGCGGGATGCATCGGCTGCCAAACCTGGGCGAAGAACTGTTTGCCCAAAAGCATGCGCTTTTGCTGGGCAGTTCCACGGCCATTGCGGCGTGTAGTATGGCCTGCCTTGGGCTGAAAACCGCCTTTTATGGCCGCCTGGGCTATGACGCCTACGGCCAGGTGGTGGCCGAGCGTCTGGGCCATTTTGGGGTGGACTGCGGTTTTGTGCAGCGTAGCCCCGCCTATGAAACCGGGCTGACCGTCAGCCTCTCCTGCGACAAAGACCGTGCCCTGGTCACCTATGTAGGGCATACGATTGATGGCTTTGAGCTGAGCGAGGTGGGCGACGAGGTGCTGCGGGAGACGCGGCACCTGCATGTGGGCAGTTACTTTTTGCAAGGCACCGTGCAACGGGGGGCCAAGGAGTTGCTCCGCCGCGCCAAGGCCCTGGGCCTCAGCACCTCGCTGGATGCCGGCTGGGACGACACCGAGCAGTTTGATGCGGGCATCTGGGAAACCCTGGCCTATACGGATGTCTTTTTCCCCAACGAGGAGGAGGCCATGCGCATCACCCAGGAATCTGACCCCGAAAGAGCCGCCGCCCGCCTGGCCCAAACCGTGCCTGTGGCCGCCGTGAAACTGGGGCGCAGCGGTGCGATGGTGGTGTCGGGTGGGCAGAGCCACAGCCAGGGTGTGTATGAGGCCCAGCGGGTGGACACCACCGGCGCGGGGGATAATTTTAACGCGGGGTTCCTAGCGGCCTGGCTGGCGGGAAAAACCCTGCCGGATTGCCTTTCCTGGGGCAATGCCGCCGGCTCTATCAGCGTCACTTCCCTGGGTGGCAACAGCGACCGCCTGACGAAAGCCGCCGTGGAAGAGACCATCCGCACGGGGCGAGTGGTGTAGAACCAGCAGTGGCGAGCGCTGTGCTTGCAGCCCCCTGTGAGGGGCAGAACAATAAAGCTCAGCAGCCCTGCCTGCTTGTATTTGCAGGCAGGGTTTTTTGCGTATATAATAAAAAAGAAGCCATACCGCAAGAAATGTACGGTATGGTAGAGGTTTATGGGTTTAAATATGAGCAGAAAAAACAAATCTGTTTCTGAAAAAGGAGATAAATATGCCATTTGTTAGCAGTAAGCCCCTTTTGCAAGCGGCCCAGCAGGGCGGCTACGCCGTGGGTGCCTTCAATGCGGAAAACCTGGAAATGATCCAGGCCATCGTGCAGGGGGGTGAAGCGGCGGGTTGCCCCCTCATCATTCAAACCACCCCCTCCACCCTGCGGTATGCCAGCCCAGAGCTGTTTTGCGCCATGGTGGGGGCGGTGGCCGAGAAGGCCGCCATCCCGGTGGCGCTGCATCTGGACCACGGGGATAGCCTAGCCCTGGCCGCACGGGCGCTTCGCGCGGGGTATACCTCCATTATGATAGATGGCTCCAAGCTGCCGCTGGAGGAGAACATCCGCCTGACCAAAAGCGTGGTGGACATCTGCCAGCCCTGCGGGGTACCGGTGGAGGGTGAGCTGGGCCAGGTGGGTGGCAAAGAGGACGACACCACCGGCGCGGCCGACGGCTACACCAAGCCCGAGGAAGCGGTGCGTTTTGCCGCCGAGACAGGGGTATCCAGCCTGGCCATTGGGGTGGGCACGGCGCATGGTTTTTATGAGACCCCCCCGGTGTTAAAAACGCCGCTGGTTAGCGAGATACGCCAAAAGGTGGCGGCGCCGCTGGTGCTTCATGGGGCTTCGGGCCTTTCGGAGGAGAGCGTGCGGGACTGCATCACCCGGGGTATTTGTAAGGTAAATTTTGCCACCGAGTTACGCGCCTGTTACACCGAGGCGGTGAAGCGCCATCTGGCCGAAAACCCCAAAGCCTTTGACCCCAAGAAATATGGCGCCGAAGCCAGGGAAGCGGTGGCGGAACTGGTGCGCCAAAAATGCCTGCTCTGCCGCCCGGCCTAAGCAAAAAAAGGCGGGAAAAACATAAAAACCCCCCTCCTAACCCGGAAAGTTCTTGGGAAAGGAGGGGGTTCTATTTTCTAGAGTACACTAATTACCTAGGCCAACAGGTTCATCATCGCCCCGGCAGCCATGCTGTTCATGCCGTAAGCGTTGCCCCGGAAGGAGTCGTACATCTCCCTAAAGGGGTTTTCGTTTTGCACGGTTTTGATGTTGGCCAGGTCGTTCATCACCAGGTTACGCGCCGAAGTATTGAGGCCGTATTGGGTGTTTTTGTAAGTGTTTTCCGAGATGCCGCCAAAGCCACCCAGGATATCGCGGTACAGCTTTTGGTTTTCCGGGCCCGCTTCTTTAAACGCCTTGGTCATCTTCTCTTTGTCCAAAGCCAGGCTGCCGTCTTTGTTTACCGTCACGCCCACCAGGGCCATGCCCGCGGCAGGGGCAGGGTCTTGCACCATCCGGCTCAACTGTTTCATCACGCCGGGGCCACGGTCTGCATTGTCGTTCAGCAGCTTTAAGGTGCTGTTGTACTGGTCCACAAATTTCTGGGTAGCGTCCACCGTGTTTTTGATGGTGGTATCCGTCACCTTGCCGTCTTTGTCATACAAGGTTTTATCCAGGTTGCCAAGACGGATGTTATTGGCGGATTGCTCCAGCGATTTCATGCTTTTGGTGTAGTCGTCCAAAAATTTAGCGGTGTCTTTTTTTAAAGCACTGGTGCTGGCCTTGTTGCTTTTATAAGCGTCCATCAGCGCCTTGGCCTCGGCCTCGGCATTCTTCTTAACGCCCGCATAATCAAACACGGAACTTACCGAAGAAGAACCGCTACCCATGGAATAGGGGCTTAGATATGAATTGAGATACGAATCGATGCCGATTGCCATAACGATCACTCCTTTTTTTGCAGGGCCCCCGAGAGGGCTTCCCAAAACAAAACGTACACCATCGGCCGCCGCTACCTGGGTGTGAGCAACACCCACAAAACTGCCGATTATAATACCTATATATTATTACGGCAGAAAAATGGAATCTTTAGCTTTTTTTAATAAAAAATGAAAAGATTTTTGTTCTGTTTAGAAGGGAAAAGAACAGGGCAATAATAAAGCAGAATTAGGCGGGATTTTGGGAATCTCTGGAAGCAATTTCGCCAATACTGCCCACTAGGCCTGCGAGGTTTTGTATTTCGCTGGGGATAATCAGTTTGGTGGCCTTACCGTCGGCCACGCGGGCCAGGGCTTCCAGGCTTTTGAGCTTGAGCACCTCGGGCGTCAAGTTGGCTTCATTCAGCAGCTTGATGGCGTCGGCGTTGGCCCTTTGCACACTCAAAATGGCCTGTGCCTCACCGTCCGCCTCGCGGATACGCTGCTCGCGTACGGCGTCGGCTCGCAGGATGGCGCTTTCCTTTTCACCTTCGGCCACCAAGATGGCGCTGCGTTTTTCACCCTCGGCCCGCAGAATGGATTCCCGGCGTTGACGCTCGGCTTTCATTTGCTGTTCCATCGCGTCTGGAATTTCAGAGGGGGGTAAAATATTTTTGAGTTCTACCCGGTTTACCTTGATGCCCCAGCGGTCGGTATCGGTATCCAGGGTGGCGGTAATTTTGGTATTGATGACATCCCGGCTGGTGAGCGTGTGGTCCAGCTCCATCTCGCCAATGATATTCCGCAAGGTGGTGGCACAGAGATTTTCAATGGCAGACAGGGGCCTTTCCACACCATAAGTAAAGAGGGCGGCGTCCGTCACCTGGAAAAAAACCACGGTGTCGATCTGCATGGTGACATTGTCTCTTGTAATGACAGGCTGGGGCTTAAAGTCCACCACCTGCTCCTTTAAAGAGACCTTTTTTGCAATGCGGTCGAAAAAGGGGATTTTCATATGAAGGCCTGCCTGCCAGGTAGTGTGATATACCCCCATGCGCTCTACCACATAGCACTTGGACTGCGGAACCACTTTTACGTTGAGTGCAAACACGAGCAACACCAAAGCCAAAACGATAAAAACAACCAGCAATGCATCCATAGTAATCAAGACCTCCATCAGCAGTGAATTTTTAGGGTGTATGATTTTCGGGGTTATGAGGGCCAGCAGGAACAACAATCAGTTTCACACCGTCCAGAGCCACCACTTGGCAGTGGGCGCCCACGGGTATCACGGTATCGGCAGCGGCCGTCCAGTCCAGACCCTCCAGCCGTACCCGCCCAAAATGGTCAGGTTGAATCTCGGTGGTTACCTGTGCAATCTTGCCGATGTTGGCGTCGGCGTTGGTGGGCCGTCTCTTGGTGTCAAGCCACCTTTTGGCGAGGGGGCGAAGCGCCAGCAGGCAGAGGCTGCTCACCAACAAAAACACCAGCCCCTGCACGAGATAGGCCCCGGGGAAGACCAGCGATACGGCCAGCGCTGCCAAGGCGCCCGTGCAAAACCAGATGCTGACTAAGCTGATGGTTAAGGCTTCCACCACAACAAAAATAACAATTAAAGCCAGCCAAATCAGCCATGTAAATTGCATAATAATCCTCCTTTTTTGGTGGAACTTCCAAAGTGCCGAGGGGTGCCTCATCCTGACAAGACAGGCCCGGAAACCAGGGAAAACCGCACAAAGTATCTCTTCTTTCCTATAGTATACAGCAGCCGGAAAGGAAATGCAAAGGCTAATACGGAGGTGGCAAAATTGCGCGTGTTGAAAACCGGTTGAAAGCCTGTTTAAAACTAAACAACATGACAGGTGTCTATAATGAAACGCGCTAGGTTCCCTCGAAGAACATTGTCACGACAGAGTCTTGACATCACGGGGGGTTCGGTGTGGGCTCTCGTGGCCTTGGCAGGGGCCATAAAGGAGATAACAGAGGAGAGGGGCTTGGTTTTGAGGAGGAAGTGCTCCACCAGATATTGTGTATCATGTTGTAAACAAGTGAGTGGGTGGGTACATCTAGCGGATATACATGTTGTATAATGATACCTGTGTTCCTGCATTGGAAGTAGAGCCGAAAAGGGAGAGGGCAACGTGTGCTGGGCAGGATGAATCTATTTGTATGTGGTGGATAGAAAATGAAGTGGCCATGGAGAAAGGAAAGGAGATAGGGTGGGCGGCATGTTGAAAACTTGAAAAACGGAACGTTCCCCATTGAGGTAGATTGTGATTATTGTACGGTTTAAACGTAAAATAAGAAGCGTGGCCATCGCATACACGCGCTGGTGTGCCGGAGGAACTTGGCATGACAGCTACCAGGTGGGCTGTCCAGAAAAGGGCCGGTTTTCTTCTTAAGGTTCTTCCTCCATACTGCAAAACCACGGCCATCAACAGAAGAAAACCATTTGCCTAAGAGGCAGTTTACCCCTCATCGTAACTTGACACTACTTGCCGTGCTGGTGTATAATGTTTTTGCATCAGAGAACGTTTGCCTGCCACGCAAGGTGGCTGTTTTCTTTTGCGTGAGGCTTACAAATTGGGCCTCCTACTCTTGCTTCGGCATTAGGGAGGGACAAAG
>CAYYLW010000024.1:0-23684 GCA_964472465.1 uncultured Oscillospiraceae bacterium
ACGCTATTTTGGCGGCACCCTGCTGGGCACCGGGGGGCTGGTGCGGGCCTATACCGCCGCCACACAGGCCGCGCTGGCCGCCGCCGATATTCTAGAGATGCGGCTTTGTGTGCGCCTGGCATTCGCCCTGCCCTACCCCTTGTTTGAACAGGCCCAGCGCCTGCTGCAAGCGGCGGGCGCCCGCTGCGAAGAGCCCATTTTTTCCAAAGAGGTGGAAATGGCGGCCACCCTGCCCGCGGGCAGCGAAGCCCCCTTGCTGGAAAACCTACAAGAGCTGAGCCGGGGCAGTATAAGGCCCACACTGAGCGAGCCCTTCCACACCCCTTTTAGCAGCCCCAACCAGCCGCTGTAAGCCTGACCGGCAGTTACAGCAACCTGTGGTATGCCCACGCGGCCAGCCAGCACTTGGCCGCCCTGGGCATGCCCGCCAGCTAAGCCTGTTCTGCGCATTCATACGCGCTTTCGCGCCGCTCTTCTGCCGCAAGGGGAAAGCGGTGTTTTTTTGCAAGCCTATGTCTGCTAAACATAAAGTCCGTCCATCTGCTCTCCATTTACCACTTTCCACTTTGTAAACGCCTTACTCTGCCGCCGTTTTCGTGTTGGGGCCAAGGTCGGCCTCGGCCCAGTGGCGGGCCATCATCTGCTCAAACAGGGCGGGGATGGCTGTAAACTGCGCCAGATCCTCGGCCGCCGCGCCGCTCTTATCGGTCAAAATAGCAATGAGATAGGGGTGCGGGGCATACACCACCGCCATGTCGTGGTAGGCAGATGTATCCCAGCCATATTTGCGCGCCACCGGCCAGGGGGTACGTATCATGGCGTTGCGGGTGTTCATCAGGTGCTCTTGCAGCTGCGGGCCATACTGGCCGCTTGCCATATAGGCTTGCAGCGCCGCCAGATATACCCCCGCGTCCGGCGCGGTGATGACTCCGCTGGTTACCCCGCGCACATCGGCAGGGTATTGCAGGCCTAGTTGGGCGGCCCAGGCGGCATAGCCCTCGGCCGGGTAGCGCTTCAGCAGCACCCGCTGCGCCACCGTATCGCTGTACCGCAGCAGGTACTCAATCATCTCCGCCAGGCTAAGCTCCCGGGGGAGGTTTGGGTCGTCCTTCAGTTTCCCGCTGTTTTCCTCAGAACCCTTGATGCTCTCGGCGTCGATGAGAAAGGTCTCCTCCAAGCTGGCCTGGCCCTGTTCCACAAGCTGGTAGAGGTACATGGCATAGGGGGCCTTGGAAAGGCTGGCCACGTCAAATTTTTCTTCGCCATTGTACACATATTCCGCGCCGGAATCTAAATCCTTAAAATACACCGCCACGCGGTGCCCGGTCTCCTCCCCTTCGGCAGGGGGGTCGGACGAAGAAGCGCCGCCTGTGGCAGCCTGTGCCTCTTGCGGCTCTGCCGGCTGGGCTTTGGCGGCCCATTCGTCCAGCAGGGTGTTCAGCCGCTGCACCTCTTCCTCGCTAAACGCGTACTCCCCCCAGCCCTCTTCTGGCGCTTCTAACTGGGGGATGCTGGCCACGGGCGGGGGGGCGGTTTCCGCCACAGGCGGCTGGGCCATGGCCGGGGTGAGGGCTGGGGGGCTTTGCCACAGCACCGCCGCCGGGGGCAAAATGGCCCCGGCCCGCTGTTCGCTTACAAACAGGGCCACCGCCATGCCTGCCAGCACCATCCCCGCCAGCACCAGTGCCAGCACGGCTGTGGCGCGTTTGCGTTTACGGGCGGTTTTGCGCGGCGCGGCGCGGGGGGCCACCACATCACCTTCGGCCTTATACCGCTGTTTATTTGAATTTTTGTTCTGCTGCATTCGTTTTGGCTGTTCCCTTCTTTTGCAAACCTTCCATCCCACTATCGATATCTTGACGGGGTTTTTCTATGGCTGATTGGCTTTATTCTGCCTGCGGCGCCGTCTGCTCTGCCCGTATCCGGGTGTTTCGCGCCGTTTGGCACCAGGTGTCTCTTTACAATTCTTAAACAGTGTACCACAGTTTTTGTGCAAATGAAACCAAACCCTGCCTATTCCTCCAGGCCGAACTGGCTGCTGTGTAGCCGGGCGTAAAAGCCGCCCTGGCGCAACAGTTCCTCGTGCCGCCCGCGCTCCACCACGCGTCCCGCATCCATCACCAATATTTCATCCGCATTCTGTATGGTGGAAAGCCGGTGGGCCACCACAAAACTGGTGTGCCCCTGCATCAGCCGCTCCATGGCGCTTTGCACCAGCAGCTCTGTGCGGGTATCGATGGAACTGGTGGCCTCGTCCAAAATCAGCATATCGGGCCTTGCCAGCACAATACGCGCGATACATAGAAGCTGTTTTTCCCCGGCGGAAAGCCCCTCTCCCTCGGTTTTCAGCACGGTGTCGTACCCGTTTGGCAGGCGCATGATGAAGCTGTGGGCCAGGGCCTGCCGGGCCGCCTGCTCCACTTCCTCCCAGGGGGCATCCGGGCGGGCATAGGCAATATTTTCCCGCACTGTGGCGCTTTTTAACCAGGTGTCTTGCAGCACCATGCCATACAGCCCGCGTAAGGCCCCGCGCTGTATAGCCTGTATCTCCTGCCCGTCCACCGTAAGGCGCCCAGCATCCAGTTCATAAAAACGCATCAGCAGGTTGATAAGGGTGGTTTTGCCGCAACCTGTGGGCCCCACCAGCGCGATACGCTGGCCCGGCTGGGCCGTAAAATCCACCTGCTGTAAGATGGGCCGCCCCGGCTGATAGGAAAATTCCAGCCCCCGGCCCTCCACCAGCCCCTTTGCCTTGCCGGGCACCAGCGCGCCGGGGGCATCGGGTGTCTCGGGGGGCCAGTCAATCACTTCCAGCATCCGCTCGGCCCCGGCAAAAGCCGTTTGCACCTGGGTAAGCACCGCCGTTACCTCGTTGAAGGGTTTTGTATACTGGTTTGCGTAGCTGAGGAAAACCGTAAGCCCGCCCACCGTGATGCCCCCCGCGATGGCATACAGCCCCCCCAGCACCGCCACCGCTGCAAACACGAAGGCATTTACCAGGCGGGTGCCGGGGTTGATGCAGCTAGAATAGAAAATGGCCTTCTGATACTCCCGCGAATACCCGCGGTTATGGCTTTCAAACGCGGCCTGGGCGGCTTCTTCATAGCCCAGGTCCTGCACCAGCAACTGGCCCTGCACCATCTCGCTTACATAGGCCGAAAGCTGCCCCTGCTGCTGGCTGGTGCGGCGGAAAAACCGGGCGGTACGCCGCCCCACAAAACGCGCAAACAAAATGGAGAGCGGTGTCACCACAATCACCACCAGCGCAATCACCCAGTTCAGCACCAGCATCACCACAATGGTGGCCAAAATGGTGGCAAGGCCGGGCAACAACTGGGAAAAGCCCTGCAATAGGCCCTCGGCCAGGGCGTCGGCGTCGTTTACCAGGCGGCTGGTGATATCGCCATGGGGGGTGCCGTCCAACTTTTTGAGGGGCACCTGTTGCAGGCGGGAAAAGGCATCCCGCCGCACGTCCCGCGCCACCTTGGCCGAAAGACTGCGGGTGGCCAGTTGCATACCCCACTGGCCCAGGCCCCCCGCCAGGGTGGCAGCCGCGGCCCAAAGCACCACGGGCAGCACCCCGCCAGCGGCGGCGGCCACCCCCTGCTGCAATACCAAATCGATGGCGTTGCCCAAAAACACCGGCACCAGCAAAAACAAAAGCACCTGCGCAATGGCGCACAAACTGCCCAGGGTAAGCAGCTTTTTGTAAGGGGCCAGGTAGGGCATTAAACGCCGCAGTACTTCACGGTTCATTCACCCGCCCCCTCTCCGCCGGTTTGCGGGGCGCTCAGCAAGCCCTGCGAGGCACATATCTCGCGGTATATCTCACAGTGTTTCAGCAATTCCCCGTGGCTGCCTCGCCCGGCCACCCGGCCGTTGTCCAGCACCAAAATCTGGTCTGCCGCGCGGATGGACGCCACCCGCTGGCTGATAATCACCTTGGTGAGAGGGCCGCCCTGGGCGCTTTTCAGCCCCGCCAAGGCGCGGCGCAGGGCGGCTTCGGTGGCGTAGTCCAGCGCCGAGGCCGCATCGTCCAGCAGCAATATTTCCGGGCGGCGGGCCAAGGCCCGCGCGATGGTAAGCCGCTGGCGCTGCCCGCCGGAAAAACCGCCGCCCCCCTCGCTTACACGGGCATCCAGGCCCTTTGGGTTTTGGCTTACAAAGCCGTCGGCCTGGGCAGCCTTTAGCGCCTGCCACAGGGTTTCGTCCGCCGCGCCAGGGGCGGCCATTTGCAGGTTTTGCCGCAGGGTTCCTGCAAACAGCCGGGCCGTTTGGGGCACCACCCCAAAATGGGCGCGCAGGGCCTGCAAGCTGTACTGCCGCACGTCTGCCCCCAGCACCTCCACACTCCCTTCGCTCACGTCATAGTGGCGCAAAAGCAGGTGCCCCAGGGTGCTTTTTCCGCTGCCTGTGCCACCTATCACGCCCAGGGTCTGCCCCGGCCACAATTCCAAATCAAGGCCATCCAGCGCCTTATCTGCCCCTTCAAAATAGCGAAAGCACACCTGGCGGAAGGCCAGGGCGGGCGCGGCGGGGTTTTCTGTAGCGCCCGCCCCATCGGCCAAGGTGGGGGCCGTTTCCAGCAGGGCCTCCACCCGTTTGGCGCTGGCCACCCCGCGCGTGAACAGCACCAGCAGGTTGGCCCCCACCATCAGCGCCAGCAAAATTTGGGTCATGTAGTTCATCAGGGCCACGGCCTCACCAATATCCCCCTGGCCGCGCAGCCGGGCCGCCACCACCACAATGATGGCCAGGTTTGCCAGCACGCTGGCCGCGGGGCTAAGCAGCGCCGAGATGCCCCCCGTGCGGGTGAGCAATTTTTCCAGCCGGGCGGCCTCCTCGTCAAAATCCTGCTCCTCACTTTTCTGCCGGGAAAAGGCGCGGATGACCCGCACGCCGGAGAGGTTTTCGTGCGCCAGGCGGAACAGGCTATCCTGCCCTTGCTGAATTTTCCCGTAACGCGGCAGGGTAAGGGTCATCACCAGCACCATCAGCCCGGTGATAAGCAGGGTGGCCACCAGGAACACCAGCCCCGCTTGCAGGTTCAGCAGCATGGACATGGCAATGCCCCCCACCATCAAAAAGGGCACCCGGGTACCCAGGCGGATAAACATGTTCACGGCCGACTGCACCTGGTTCACATCATTCGTAACGCGGGCCGCCAGCCCCCCGCCGCCCATCTCTTCGGCCTGGGCGGGGGAAAGGCGCAGCACATGGGCAAACACCCGGCTGCGCAAGCTGGCCCCAAAACGGGTGGCCGCCGTGGCGGCAAAATACTGGCAGGTGAGGGCCGCCGCCGCGCCCAGCACGGCCAGCAGCACCATCAGCCCGCCGCGCCCCAGCACAAACGAACCCAGGCCCCCGGCCACACCATCGTTGATGATGCTGGCCGTGAGCAGGGGCACAATCAGTTCCAGTATGGTTTCCAGCAGCTTGAACAGGGGCCCCAGCACAATTTCCCGGTAATTCCCCTGGAAGCTTTTGCGTATCTCTCTCATCTTTACTCCACAGCCAAGGGCCGGCGCACCCGCCTTTGCCCTAGGTAAAACGCGGTTACTTGTGGTAGCGGCCCCCGGCCTGTATCTGGAAGGCACGGTACACCTGCTCGGTCAGCAGCAGGCGGGCCATCTGGTGGGGCAGCGTCATGGCCGAGAGGGACAGTTTGCGCTGGGCGGCCTGCTTCACCGCCGGGGAAAGCCCGTGGGAGGAACCAATGGCCAGCGCCACCTCTCCGCCTTCCAGCGCATAGTCCCCCAGCATCTGGGCCAATTCCTCGCTTGTTACCGCCTTTCCCTCCACACACAGCGCCAGCAACCGGGCTTTTTTGGGCAGGGCCGCCAGCAGGCGTTCCCCCTCTTTTTCTAAAGCGGCCTGCACCTGCTTTGGCGAGGCCGTTTTCTCCTGCAAGCTCTCCTCGGCCAATTCCACGGCGGTAAAACGGCAAAACGCCTGCAAGCGCTTCTCGTATTCGCGGATGCCCTCGGCGTAAAAACCGCCCGCCTTGCCAAAATAGAACAAGCTGATTTTCTGCATGCCTCACACCCCAAATTCCATCCAGCGGCCCGGCTTAAAACGCGGGGCAAGCTGGATGTCACAATCCTCGGGGCAGGGGCGGCCTGCGGCCGCAAAGGCATCTTCCAGGGCCTTTTGCACCCTTTCGGGGCAGTTGTTGTCGGCGCTCATGTGGCACAGGGCCACCCGGCGGCAGCCGCCCGCCACCAGGGCCGCCACGGCGGCGGCGCTATCGGCGTTGGAAAGGTGCCCCCGGGGGGAGCGAATACGCTGCTTTAGATGCATCGGGTAGGGGCCTGTTTTCAGCATGTGCTCGTCGTAGTTCGCCTCTATGGCCACCATCTGCGCCTGTTGAAAATGGCGGAACACTTCTTCGGTTAGCACCCCAAGGTCTGTGGCGAGGGCCAAGGTGGCCCCCCTGGGCGTGGTGACGAAAAAACCACAGCAACCCGCGGCGTCGTGGCTGGCGGAAAAGCCCGACACCGCAAATCCCCCTGCCTGTGCGCCGCGCGTATCCACTGCCACGGCCTCGGCGGCCTCGGGTAGTTTGCCGCTGGCCCACAGCGCCTCCAGGGTGGCCGCCGTGCCAAACACCGGGGTGTTTACACGCCGTACGAACACCTCGGCGCCGCGCACATGGTCGATATGCTCGTGGGTAATCAGCAACCCTTGCAGGCCACTTTGGTGCAGCCCCACGTCGGCCAGGGCCTCCAGGGTGGCTTTGCAAGAGACGCCGATATCAATGAGCAGGTAGAGGCCATCCTCCTCCACCACCGCCGCGTTGCCCGAGGAGCCGCTGCACAGTGTAACAAAACGCGCCATCAGTCCAGCACCACCCCGTCTGGGCTGGCCGATTGGCTCTCCCCCTTATCCAGGCCATTGATATAGGCCATCTCCTCTTCGGTGAGGGTAAAATCAAAGAGGTCTGCATTTTCCTGCATCCGCACGGGGTTCACCGTTTTGGGTATGATGCCAAGGCCCCGTTGCAGCCCCCAGCGCAGAATCACCTGCTGGGGGCTTTTGCCGTGGGCGGCAGCTATGCCGTGCAGCCCCGCGTCCCCGTCCAGCTTACCGCGGGCCAGGGGTTTCCAGGCCTGCAACAAAATGCCCTTTTCCCGGCAGTAGGCATATTCCGCATGGCGGATATACAGCGGGTGGAACTGCAACTGGTTCACCATGGGGCCAAATTCCATCTCGCCGTCCAGTTCTTTCAGCAGCCGGGCCGAAAAATTGGATACCCCAATGGCCTTGATGCGCCCCTGGCGGTACAGTTCTTCTACGGCGCGATAGGTCTCTTTATACAGCCCCTGCACCGGCCAGTGCACCATGTACATGTCCAAATACTCCAGCCCCAGGCGGCCAAGGCTCTTTTCAAAGGCGCGCAGGGTGTCCTCATAGCCACTCTCGTCTATCCACACCTTGCTGGTGACGAACACCTCGCTTCGCGGCAGCCCCGCGTCGCGCAGGCCCGCGCCCACCTCTTCCTCATTGCCGTAGTAAGCGGCGGTGTCAATCAGGCGGTAACCCGCCAGTAGCGCCTGGCAAACAGCCCGGCGGGCCTCGCCTTCGGCGGCGCGCCAGGTGCCCAGGCCCAATAGAGGAATCTCTACGCCGCCACGTAGCTGGAATTTGCTGTTTAGGTCCATCTGCCATCTCTCCTTTTGCACATTGTATTCCCATCCAGTATACCACATGGGGCCCTATTTTGGGGCAAAAAAACAGGCGGCAGAGAAAGCTGCCACCCGATTGTTCTATTTATTTCACTTCTTAGAATGCTTTTTGCAAGGTACTGGCCGGCTTGCCACCGCGGCGGATATCCGCCCCTATCTGGCTCAGCTTTTCCACCAGTCCCTCGTAGCCGCGTTCGATGTGGCACACCTCTTCCACCTCGGTTTTGCCGTGGGCGGCCAGGCCCGCAATCACCAGCGCACAGCCCGCGCGCAAATCAGACGCGCGCACCGGCGCGCCCTGCAATTCGCCCACACCCTCCACCACGGCCACGCGGCCATCCACCTGGATGTTCGCGCCCATGCGGTTCAGTTCGTCCGCATAGCGGAAGCGGTTGTCC
The DNA here is from genome assembly GCA_964472465.1 of uncultured Oscillospiraceae bacterium. GTDB lineage: Bacteria > Bacillota > Clostridia > Oscillospirales > Ruminococcaceae > JAAYCI01. Next base: position 8,084 of record CAYYLW010000024.1, read on the forward strand.
CAAATGGCTTCGGTGATGATGGAGGTACCCTCGGCCAGGCTGAGCAGCGCCGTCATCATGGGCTGCATATCTGTGGGAAAGCCCGGGTGGGGCATGGTTTTGATATTGGTGGCATGCAAGGGCCCGGTGCGGGAAACCCGGATGGATTCATCGAATTCCTCGATGGTGGCCCCGGCGCGCTCCAGCTTGGCGGTGATGGGTTCCAGATGCTTTGGAATCACGTTGGTAATCAGCACATTGCCACCCACAATGGTGGCCGCCGTCATAAAGCTACCGGCCTCAATTTGGTCTGGAATGATGCTGTAGGTGCCGCCGTGCATCTCGGTAACGCCGCGTATCTTAATCACGTCGGTGCCCGCGCCGCGCACATCGGCCCCCAGGGTGTTCAAAAAGTTGGCCACGTCAACAATGTGTGGCTCCTTGGCCACGTTTTCCAGCACGGTGATGCCCTCGGCTTTCACCGCAGCCAGCATGGCGTTGATGGTGGCCCCCACGCTGACGGTATCAAAGAAAATGTGGCCACCCTCCAGCTTGTCGGCCTGTACATGAATCATGCCTTTCTCCATGCTGTCTTCCGCACCCATGGAGGTGAAGGCCTTGAGGTGTTGGTCGATGGGGCGGGGGCCAAGGTCACAGCCGCCAGGCATGGCCGCCGCCGCTTTTCCAAAACGCCCCAGTAGGGCGCCCAGGAAATAGTAGGAGGCGCGCATTTTGCGCGAGAGATCCTCCGGTACGGTTTTGGTGTTGATGTGGGTGGTGTCTATCTCCACACTGGTGCGTGTGAGCATGCGAATCTCCGCGCCCATCTCGCGCAGGATATGCACAGAAGCATATACATCGCTGATGGAGGGCAGGTTTTCGATGATACATTTTCCACCTGCCAGGATGGTGGCGGGCAGAATGGCCACCGCCGCATTTTTGGCCCCGCTTACACATACTTCCCCACTAAGCGCACGGCCACCATGAATGATATACTTCTCCAATATGTCAGACTCCTCCGGGTAACTCCGCCAGTAAAATGGTGCTCCCCTCCCTGCCCAAAAAACTGGGGTTGCCGCTGGTACGGGGGGCGGTTAAAATCCTAACGATATCAGTATAACACTTTCCCTATGCAAATAAAAGCTACAAAATGGCGAAAAGTTTTTTACAATTTGATTAAAACCCTTGGCCATGCTGGTTTCACAGGGAGGGGCCCAAAAAACCCGGATTCTTTACACAAACTTTTCCCCGCCATTTCGCCTACACAGCGGCTGCCTATTTGCCTTCTTTGGGGGAGAATGAGGCACCTCAAACACATGCATAAGCGCCAGCCTACCCCTGGCCATACCCATGGGGGGCCACCACGTAGTCGTCGGGGTTCAATAGGCCGCCGCCCTGGCGCTGGAACTCCAGGTGCAGGTGGTTGCCAAACGAGAAGCCCGTGTTGCCCACGTTGGCAATGTATTGGTTCTGTTTCACCTCCTGGCCTGCCGTTACCGCTAAGTAGGAGGCATGCGCATACAGGGTGATAAGGCCATCGGGGTGCTGAATCACCACATGGTTGCCATAGCTGTAATGCCAGCCTGCCGTAATAACAGTGCCCGCATTGGCGGCATAGATGGGGGTGCCCTCGGGGGCGTTAATGTCTCGCCCACGGTGGCCTTGCCCTGGCCCACCGCCACGGCTGGAGTACACATAGTCTGGCACAGGCCAGGTGTACACGGGTGCGAACTCGCGTTCTTGGCGGTCGGTCACATCGAATGTGCCAATCTGAATTACCTCTTGTACAGGCTCTTCCACCACCCGTGTCAGCTCTTCCAAGCGCACCTGCTCCACCAGCTCGCCATCTATGTAGACGAGGTTATCTGTCACCTCTTGCACGCCGTTCACACCCGCTTGGGTCACACGGCGGAAGCCCTGGGCTTTTTGGTCGGTCTCCTCCTCCACCACTGGGAAGGGAAGTTCTTCGGTATAGGTGTGCCGCACGGTGGTTTGCACCTGTAAATAGGGTTTGGCATGCTGTATCAGCAGCTCTTGCCCCGCTTCTGGCCGGTACTCAATGTCCTGCCCTTCCAGGGCGGGGTTGCGGGCCACCAGGGTCTCAAACATCAGGTTGTTCTGGCGGGCAATCTCGCCCAAGGTGTCTCCCTCTTGCACGGTATAGCGCACTTCCTCGCTCACCGTATCGGTCAACAAGGTCACCAGTTCATCATAATTTTGTACACTGGTGCGCAAAAACACATCATTTAGTCCGGGGTCACACTCCACCTGGCGCACAAAACTAACCGCAGCGCCCGGCTCGGCCATGTTTTTCTGCTGGCGCAGCAGCCCGTCTAAATAGTCCCGCAGTTGGTCGCCCTCGGTGGTAACGGCCACCAGCTTACCGTCCACGTACAGCCCGGTACCCGCCACTATATCCGCCGTGCCGCTACGCAGCATGGCGTTTACAAGCTGGTCTTTGGAGGTAAAGCTGCTGGTGCGGGCCAGAGCCATGGTGGAGTCGAACTTCCAGTCCTCCATGTTTTGGTCACCCGCCAGCTTTAGCCGGCCACGCAGCATGGCCTTGGCATCCTCCAGCACCGTCTCGTCTTGAATGTAGCCAATGGTCTCGCCTTTCACGGTTACTTCCAGCCCATAGTCTGTGCCCAGCACCGAGTACACCACAAACACCAGCAGGGCCGTGGCCACCAAGGGCAGGGCCAGGGCCACCAGGTTTGCCACCAGATGCCCGTGGCTTTTCACCCCTTCTGTGAAGTGGGCCATGGCCGCCTTGGCCGGGTTGCCTCCGGCCTTTTTGCGTTCTTCTGCCATCACCTGGCGGGTGTTGGCAAGGCCACCCTTCAGGCGCACAAATGGCTCTGCCAGGCCCAGGAAAAAGCGTTTAAGAAAGCGCCCCAGCGCACGGAACACCCCCCCAAACAGCCACGCCAGCAACTGTGCGGCAAACACCAGGGTATCCCGCAAGAAGCGGTACACTTGTAGTACCCGGCACTCGGCCGTGAAGCCCAGCAGGTACAAAAAGCTGCCAATGGCACGCAGCGGCGGCCAGGCCAGTATGTTGGCCAGCTTGCGGCGGAACGGGGTCTCCTGCCGCAATTTTTTGGGCCAAAACACCGTTTTTTTCTTTTGGGCCGGGGGTTTTACCGCCTTGCCGCGGCGGCCAAAGGTGGGCATGGAGCCTGTGTTCGCAGGGTCTTGCGCTGGTTCCTCGCCGCCTTCCGGCCCCGCTTTGGGCTCTTCGCCACCGTCCCCTTCGGGCGGCAACTCCACCTCTTCCAGGCGCAGCCCCTCCAAAAGGGGCCCCCCGGCCAGCGAGATACTGCTGCGCGGCTCTTCCCCTACTGGGGGGAGCGCGACGGTGCCACTTTGCAGTGCAGCGGCAAAAATGCCCCCCGTGGGGGTCTCCCGCTCTTTGGGCGGCTCCACCGGTAGGTTGCCCTCTTTCACGGCGCTGGCATAGATACTACCCCGCGGGGCAAGCTGGGCGGCGGCACGTTTTGCCTGGGCCGCTTCCCGCGCCACAGCCGCTGCGTCTTTGGCGGCGGCCGCCTTGGCACTGGAGCCCCCGGCCAGTTGCCCCCCTGTAGCCGAGGCCGCTGGGGGCAGCAAATAAGCCGACGTTTTGGCGGGCGTTTTGCCCAGGGCTTCTTTTTTGGCCACCGGGGCTTTTTGGGTTTTGTTTGCCCCTTTACCCGGGGCCGGTTTTGTGGCTTTTTTCTCTTGAACAGACGACGAAACAGCCCCTTTCGCCGTTTTGGCGGGAGCTTTGGCCGGGGCTTTGGCCGCCGCCGGTGTTTTTGCGCTTTTCGCGGTTTTATGGTTAGAAGCGGCCCCACTTTTTTGTGCCTTGGGTTGCTTCAGGGTTTCCTTCGGGTCCTGTGGCAAAAAGGGTCATCTCCCAAAATATTTTACTGCATTGTTCCGGCGGGGCAAGCCCCCGCTAAAATGCCAGGGCTAAGCGCCCCTGCGGCGGTGTATGCGGCCTGCTTGCCAAACCGTAATCTGCCTTTGGCGCACTAGCTACAAAACAGGATTTGCATACTTTACCCGATACAATAGATTAGTCTATTATACAATTGTGTTGAAATTTTGGCAAGCCGGGCCACATCTGCCCGGCATCTGTCCAGGTGGCCGGGGGTTTTTCCAGCACGCAGTGCATATCGCTGGGCAAAGGGGCTGTAAGATACACCGCACTGCCCTGCGGCTCACAAAAGCGCAAGGCAGCGCTATGCAGCGCATGGCGGCGCAAAAAAGAACAGTCTCCCCCGTACAAACTGTCGCCCAGCAGCGGGTGGCCGATATGCGCCATGTGTACGCGTATCTGGTGGGTGCGCCCGGTTTCCAGGCGTAGTGCAAGTAAACTCCAGCTTGGCGCGTGGGCCAACACACGGTAATGGGTGCGGCTGGGCCTGCCCTCTGGCTGCACCTGCTGTAACACCGTACCGCCCGGCGCGGGGCCCAGCGGGGCATCCACCATGCCATCGGTTTCCAGCCTGCCCCCCACCAAGGCCAGGTAGTGCTTTTGCATGCTGCCCAGCAGCACGGGTGCGGCCAGGGCATTCATGGCGCACAGCACCAGCCCCGTGGTGTCGCCATCCAGGCGCCCCACCGGGCGGAAGGCCACCGGCGCCCGCCCGCGCATGAAATAGGCGAAGGCGTTGGCCAAGGTGCCGCTTTTATGCCTGCGCACCGGGTGCATCACCAGCCCCGCGGGCTTGTTGAGCACCAGCGCGTGGCGGCTCTCATACACCAGCTCCAGGGGAATCTCCTCGGCCAGGGCCAGGGGGGCCTCCTCCTGCGGCAGGGTAACGCATATTTTCTCCCCGCTTTTCAGCAGGCGGCTGGTTCTGGCGGGCTGCCCTTCGGCCAGCAGCCCCTCTGGCAGATATTTCAGCCGCCGCAGCATCGTGGAGGAAAGCCCCCTACGGCGTAAAAACGCCCCCAGTTTCAGCCCTTCTTCTTCCGCTTCTACCCGGTACTCAATTACCATCTTTTGGCACCACATATACAAATAGCCCGCCCTGGCCGCAGCGTATTTCGGCGGCCGGCGCGCTGAATTCATTGCTGACACCCAGGGGGTGGTCCGCCGTGAGGCAGGCGTTTTCCAGTGGGTATTTCACGCCGGTTTCATACACCCCCGTAGCCGCCCCGCAGGCTGGGAATACGCTGAGATACACGTTTTCTTTTCTCTCCAGCCGCAAACTGCCCCCAGGGGCCAGGGCATAAATCTCGGCGGTTTCATCGGCAATGCGCGCCGGTATGCCCTGGCGGCACAAAAACCACAGGGTGGCCAAGCTGGCCAGGCTATGGTCGGCCCGGCCGCCCAGCACCCCCAGTAGCACCGTTTCCCCTGCCCTCGCCGCCAGGGCTTGCCTGGCGGCAAAGTGCAGGTCGGTATCGTCTTTTTCGGCGGGCAACGCCAGCACCCGTGCGGGGTTTTCGCCCCTTTGCCAGGCGGCGGGGGGCGGCGGGGCGGAATCAAAATCCCCCACCACCACATCCGGCCTTAGGCCACAGCTTTGGGCCTGCTGCCAGCCCGCGTCTGCCGCTATCACCAGCGGCGCTTGCCCAAAACCTGCCAGCAGGGCCTGCACCATGCGCGCCGCCACCGGCCTTGCCCCAAAAATGAGGCAGGGCCGCTTTTCGCGGCCCATCTTCTCGCCCATCTAGTACCTCACGTTCTCTTTGGCTTGCTGATACAAACTGCGGTAACTTTCATAGCGCTGGGGGGCTATCTCCCCCGTTTCCACGGCCGCACGCACCGCACAGCCCGTCTCGGCCATGTGGGTACAACCGGAAAACTTGCACGCCGGCATCAAGCCGGCAATCTCTGGGAAGGTGAACTGCATGTTCTCGGCGCTCACCCCGCCCATGCGCTGTAAATCAAAGCTGGCAAACCCCGGGGTATCGGCCACCAGGCCACCCGCCACCTCAAACAGCTCCACCTCGCGGGTGGTGTGGCGGCCCCGGCCCAGTTTTTTGCTAATCTCCCCGGTATCCCGCAGGGCCCCTGGGCACAGGGCGTTCAGCAGGGTGCTCTTGCCCACGCCGGAGTTGCCGCAAAACACGCTCAGCTTGCCAGCAAGCATCTCGCGCAGGGTATCCAGCCCTTCGCCGCTTTCGGCGCTGGCGGCAAAGGCCGCAAAACCTGCCTTGCGGTACACCTGCAACAGGCTTTCCTCCCCGGCCAGGTCGGTTTTGGTCACCACCAGCACAGGTTGTGCGCCCAGGTCTACCGCGGCGGCACTCAGTTTATCAATCACCAAAAAACTGGGCGTGGGCTCCTTGGTGGAAGCCACAATGAACACCTGGTCCACATTGGCCACAGGGGGGCGCACAAAGGCATTTTTCCGCTCGTCAATCTCATCGATATACCAGGTGCCCGCCTCTTCGGCCAGGTGCACACAGTCCCCCGCCAGGGGTTTTATTCCCCGTTTACGGAAGATGCCACGGGGCTTCACCTCGCGCATCTCGCCGTCTGGGGTTTTTACATAGTAGAAACCGCCTATTCCCTTAAAAATGCGGCCCGTCATTCTTTGCCATGCCCGTTGGCCTGGCCGTTCCCATTGTTGAAATGCGCTATGGCCGCCGCCGGGGCGGGCGGTTCCGGCGTAGGTGTGGGTGTGGGAGCAGGGGCTGGGGCAGGCCCAGAAGAAATTTGCAGTTCTATCATGGTGCCGCTTACGGCCTCGCCGCTCACACTTTGGGAGATTACCACGCCCGCAGGTTGATCGGAAGGCACCGGGGTACCCGTTACCTGGAAGCCCGCCGACGTGATGGCCTGGCCGGCCGCCACTTGGTCCATGCCCACCACATGGGGGATGAGCGCCAGCACCTGCGGCGGGGCGGCGGGGCCGGTGGAAACCGTGACAAACACCTGCGCGCCTATGGTGGCCTTGCTGCCCGCCTCCGGGTTTTGGGAGATGATGGTGCCAGCGGGAACCGTATCGCTGTTTTCCTCCATCATGCTCCCCATCTGCAAGCCAGTGCTCTGCAAGGTTTGGGTGGCTGCGGCCACATCCATGCCCGTTACGGTGGGCACTGTTCGCTCGTAGGCTTTCTGGGGAGTGGAGATGTAAATGGTCACCACAGTATCGGGCAGGTTTTGCACCACGCTGCCCACCGCCGGGTCTGTGCCGATGGTAATGCCCGTGGGCACCTCGGCGTTATCCTGGCTTTTGGCATAGGGGCGCAGCCCCAAATCCAGAATGGTTTTGATGGCTTCGTTCTTGCTCATGCCCGAAAGATCGGGGATGGTGATATCCTGGATGCCCTTGCTCACCGTGAGGTAGATGCGCTGGTTGGCCTTCACCATTTTGGGGTTATCATTGCTGCTGGTGGGGTTCTGGCTAATCACCTGCCCCGCGGGCACGCCGGGGTTGCTTTCCTCAATGGGTTTTTCCAGCCGCAGGTAATTATAGGGCTCGCCGCGCAGCATCTTTTGTACATCTTCATACTGCATACCCACAAAGTTGGGCAACTGGATGTCCTCATATTCGGTAAACAGGGGGTTGCCGCTGTTGGCAAACAGGTTGAAGCACACCAGCGCGCAAGCGCCGCACACCGCCAGGGTAACCGCCAGGGTGATGGGCACCAGCCAGCCGCGTTTTTTCTTTGGCTTTTTGGCGGAAGTGCGCCCGCCGCCAGCGGGCCGTTTTGCGTCTTTCACCACTTTGTCAATATACCTCGTTGGGGCCGTGCTGCTCAGATAGTCGTATTCAAACTTGATGCTGGGGTCCCGCTTAAACTGCTCGATATCGCGCATCATTTCTAGGGCACTTTGGTAACGCTGGCGGGGTTCTTTGGCCATGGCCCGCATAGTAATTTCCGCCAGGCCCGCCGGCACCGAGGGGTTTGCCTGGGTGAGGGGCACGGGGTCATCGGAAATTTGGGCGATGGCAATTTTCATGGCGTTGTCGCTTTCGAAGGGCAGCTTGCCCGAAAGCATCTCGTACATCATAATACCCGCCGAGTAGATGTCGCTACGGGGGTCTGTGGTGTCGCCCTTGGCCTGCTCGGGGCTGATATAGTGCACGCTGCCAATGGCCTGGTCTGTCTCGGTATGGCTTTCGCTGCGGGCCAGGCGGGCAATGCCAAAGTCCATCACCTTGAGGGTACCATCTTCCACCAGCATGATGTTTTGGGGTTTGATGTCCCGGTGCACCACGCCCTTATCGTGCGCATGCTGCAAGGCCTGCAAAATTTGCAGCATAAAATGGATGGATTCCTTGTAGGTGAGTGGCTCGCCCCGCTGTTCGATGTACTCTTTCAGCGTGATCCCCTCGATATATTCCATCACGATATACTGCATCTTTTCGGTCACGTTCACGTCGTAGACCTTGACGATATTGTCCTGGTTCAGCACGCTGATGGCGCGGGATTCATTTTTAAACCGGCGCACCAATTCCTCGTTGTGGCGGAATTCCTCTTTCAGAATTTTCACGGCCACCTTGCGGTCTTGCGAGAGGTCGGTGGCCAGGTACACATCGGCCATGCCGCCCTCACCCACCAGTTTTTCTATTTGGTAGCGTCCATCCAGTTTTTTGCCAATCATCTCGCTATCCATTCGCGCCCGCCTCCCGTTTTTCCAGTATCAAGGCGGTGATATTGTCGGTTCCGCCGGCGGCCAGTGCATCATTCACCAGCACGCTTGTCATCTCAAAAAAGTCTGCCGTAGCCAGTATTTCGGCTATCCTCTCACCACTTACCATGTTGGTTAGGCCATCGGTGCACAGCAGCAGCAAACTGCCCGCCATGAAGGGGCGGCGGCCATAGCTGGTGTCCACCCCGCTCTCCACACCCAGGGCCCGGGTAATCACATTTTTTTCGGGGTGGTTGCTGGCCTCCTCGGCGGTCAAGGCCCCGGCGTCCAGCAACTCCTGCACCATGGAATGATCCCGCGTAAGCTGGGTAAGCCGCCCCTCTTCAAACAGATAGGCGCGGGAATCCCCCACATGGCACACGTGCAGGCAGCCATCCTTGATGATGGCGCACACCGCGGTGGTGCCCATCACCTGCTGGCCGTGGCCGCTGGCAGCAAACACCGCGCTGTTGGCCGCGCGTACCGCCTGTTCCATCAGCTCCTGCACGGCGTCCGGCTCTATGTCTGCCCGGAGGCCAGCCAAAAAGACCTCCTCCATCGTCTCGCAGGCAATTTGAGAGGCCAGCCGCCCATTCTGCGCGCCGCCCATACCGTCGCACACGATGCCCCAGGCACCGTCTACGGGCAGGTAGCCGCTGCGGAAATTGTCTTGGTTTTCCGCCCGGCTTTTTCCAATATCCGTCTTGCCTATTATTCTCATACATCCACCTTATATGGCTTTTCGGTTGTGATTAAGGCTTGTTTTCTGGTTGTGCGGTTTGCTTGGCCGCGTGTTCGGCCCGCAATTGCCCACAGGCGGCACCAATATCGCTGCCCAGGCTGCGGCGCACCGTGGCGTTCAGCCCAAGGGCCGAAAGCCTGCCGCAAAACGCTTCGGCAGCCTGGCGGCTGTGGGTTTTGTAAGGCGAGCCCTCCACGGGGTTCACGGGTATCAGGTTCACATGCCCGCCCATGCCACGCAGTAGCCCCGCCAGTTTCTTGGCGTCTTGTTCGGCGTCGTTCACGCCGGGCACCACGGCATATTCATAGCTTATCCGCCGCCCGGTGCTGCTTTGGTAGGCCCGGCAGGCCGCCAGCAACTGGGCAATGGTATAGCGCTTTGCCACCGGCATCAAACTTTGCCGGGTCTCGTCATCGGCCGCATGCAGCGAGATGCTCAGCGTGAGGGATAAGCCCCGCTCGGCCAGTTTTTCTATCTGCTCCACCAGCCCGCAGGTGGAAAGGCTCAGGTGCCGCCCCGCCAGGTTTTTCCCCCGGGCATCCGTAATAATCTCCACAAAATCCATCACATTGTCGAAGTTATCCAGCGGCTCGCCAATACCCATGAGCACAATGTGCGAAACACTGCTCCCGCTGGCCTTTTCGGCGGCGTACACCTGCCCCGCCATCTCCCCGGCGGTCAGCCCGCGCTGTAAACCATTTTGAGTAGAGGCGCAAAAACGGCAACCCATCCGGCAACCCACCTGGCTGGAAATACACAGGCTGTTGCCGTGCTGGTAGCCCATCAGCACCGCTTCCACACAGTGGCCATCCGCCAGGCAAAACAGGTATTTCACCGTGCCGTCCTGGCTTTTGCGTTCCCACTCCACCTCGGGCATCTCCACGGCCCAGGCACCGGCCAGCGCCGTGCGGAAAGCCGCGGGCAGGTTGCTCATCTGTGTAAAGCTGCCCGCCCCTTTTTGGTGCAGCCAGCCAAACAACTGGCCCGCGCGGTAGGCGGGCTGGCCCAAAGCGGCGCACAGTTCCTCCAGCCGGGCGTAGGGCAGCGAGGATATTCCCCCCTTGCCCACCTGCCCGCCTTGCGGCGGCGCCGTTTGTGTGAAGATCTCATCCATTTTATCACAATCTTTCCATAGATGCCACAAAAAATCCAGCCGTGGGGGTGTTTTGTGGTAAAAATGTCACCATTTTTTCTTCTACCATCGTATTTTCCATGCTTATGGGTGGGGGGATAAGCGCAAAGTCTTGGGCGCTGGCCAAAAACCCCTGCACCACCTGCCGGTTTTCCTCTTCGCGGATGGTACAGGTGGAATACACCAGCCGCCCGCCCTTTTTTACGTAACGCGCCGCCGTTTGCAATATTTTCAGTTGTAAGGCGGGCAGGGCGGCAAAATTTTCCCCCTGGCCATAGCGCAAGTCCGGCTTTGCCGCCAGCACGCCCAGGCCCGAGCAAGGCACGTCGCACAGTACCGCATCCTGCCCGCAAAGGGCCTTGTTATACACAGAGGCGTCATTTTCCATAAAAACAGCACCCCTTATCCCCAGTTGTTTCAGTAGGCCCCGGGCCTTTTCCAGCCGCGCGGGGTTCACGTCGCACACCGTCAGCCCTGCCCCGCCGCCCATCATCTGGGCCAGCGTGGCGCTTTTTCCACCGGGCGCGGCGCACAAATCCAGCACCTTTTGGCCCGCCTTAGGCTGCACGCTAATTGCCGCAAACTGGGAGGCCGGGTCCTGCACATGGTACAGCCCCGCTTCAAACTGCGGCTGGCCCGCCACGCTGCCGGGCAGCTTTGCCAGCAGGCAACCGGGCAGTGGCCCAGGGCGCACCGCCGCTCCAGCGGCTTGCAGCTTTTCGGCCAGTTCTTCTTCGCCTGTACGCAGGCAGTTCACCCGCAAAGCGGTTTCTCCCCGTGCCCAACTGGCCGCCAGATATTCCTCGTAGCAGCCGGGCAGGGCCCGTAAAATGGCCGCTGCCACCGGCCGGGACAGGCTGTATTCCACGGCCACCCGCTCCTCTTCGCAGGAAAAGGCACCGGCCCCCATTTCGGCCGATGCCCCCCGGCGCAAAACCGCGTTGATAAAGCCCCCGGCACTGGTTTTGCGCAGCGCCCGGGCCAGGGCCACCGCCTCGTTCACGGCGGCGCGGTTTGGCACCCGCATGTAACGCATCTGGCACAGGCCGGTTTCCAAAATGGCCCGCACCTCCACATCCAGCTTTTCCAGTGGGCGGCGGCACAGCGGGGCCAGCAGATAATCCAAGGTGGCCAGCCGCTCGGCCGTAGTGAAAAACAGGGCCGCGGCAAACGCGCGGTCCTGCGGGCTCAGTTCCACTTGCGAAAGCACGGCGTCTAGCGCCTCGGCGGTGTAGCTGCCGCCATGCAGCCGCACCAGCGCCTGCACCGCGGCTTTTCTGGCTCTATCCATGGGCCATCCTCCCGCCTTCTTCGTTTATCTGTTATCTGCGGCGGCCCAGCGCCAAGGTGACGTAATACAGAAGCTGCAACAAGCTGGTAAGCAGCGCGGCCAGGTAGGTCATGGCGGCGGCTGTAAGCACCTTGCGCACCCCGGCGCTCTCCTCGGCCGTCACCATACCCGAGGCGTTCAGGGTGGCCATGGCCCGGCGGGAGGCATCCAGTTCCACCGGCAGGGTGACAAGCTGGAACAGCACGGCCAGGCCAAACAGGATGATGCCCAGATACACAAGGCCGGTGAGGCTGAGCAAAAAGCCGATGAAAATGAGCGGAACGGACAGGCGAGAGCCCCAGTTGCAGATGGGTACAATGGCGGTGCGTAGCTTGATGGGGCCATAGCCCACGGCGTGCTGTATGGCATGCCCGCACTCATGCGCCGCCACCCCCACCCCGCCAATGGTGGGGGCGTCGAAGGTGGCCTCGGAGAGGTTGACAATGTTGGTGCGGGGGTCGTAATGGTCGGTCAAACGGCCGCCCACGCGGTGCACCTGCACATTTTGCAGGCCATTGCTGTCCAAAATCAGGCGGGCAGCCTGCGCGCCGGTCATCCCTTGCGCGGTGCGAATTTTCTCATATTTGGCAAAGGTACTCTTCATCTTCCACTGGGCCCACAGGGTAAGCAGCAGGCCGGGAATCATAAACAAAAAATAGTACATATTAAAACCGTATGCATACATCGCGTGTACCTCCGTGATTGGTGTTTTGTGTCAATGAAGTGGCCGCCGCAAAAAACGCAAGCCCTCCCCGTACCAACGGCCATCCCCTGTAAAAACCAGATTGCCTGGCCAAATTGCCTAGCCGCCCAGGCGCATCCCCGGCTGTAAACGGCGGCCCAGGGCCCACTGGGCCCCGGTCATGGCATTTTTCCCCTCCGGCCGCACTTCCAAAAGCGCCAGGGCCCCTGTTTGGCAGGCCACGGTGAGGGGGCTTACACACAGTACCTCGCCGGGTTCCCCCTGCCCTTCGGCGGGGGCGGTGCGCAGCAGTTGCAGCTTCTTGCCCTCCTGCATCAGCCAGGCCAGGGGCCAGGGGTTACAGCCGCGCACCAGGTTGTGCAGGGCGGCGGCCTCACGGGCAAAATCCACCTCGGCCATGGCCTTGTTCAGTTGGGGCGCCGCGCTGGGCGTGCCGCTTTGGAGGCATTCCACCGCCCGCCCGGCCTCTATTTCGGCCAGGGTGCCCGCCAGGAAAGGCCCGCCCAGGCGGGATACCTTCTCCATCAGTTCCCCCGCCGTCAGATCTGGGGGAATCTCCACCGGCAGGGTGGCCAGCACGCCGCCGGTATCCAGCCCTTCGTCCATCTGCATCACGCTGATACCAGTTTCCCGCTGGCCGTCTATCACCGCCCACTGGATGGGTGCGGCCCCACGGTACTGCGGCAGGCGGGAAACATGCAGGTTGATACAGCCGTGCCGGGGCAGTTCCAATATCTCTTTGGGCAGCAGCAGCCCGTAGGCCACCACCACAATCAAATCCGGGGCCAGGGCGGCCAGGCGGGCCGTTTCCTCGCCGCCACGTAGGGTTTTGGGCTGAAACACCGGAATGCCCTGTTCGGCGGCCAGCAGCTTCACCGGCGGCGCGGTAAGCACCTGTTTGCGGCCCACGGGTTTATCGGCCCTTGTGTACACCGCCAGCACCTCATGGTCCGCATCCAGCAGGGCCGCCAAAGCCTCGCGCGCTATGGCCGGGGTGCCCATAAACACCAGTCTCACGCTTCGTTTTCCTCCTCGCCCTCGTCATCCATCAGCTCGGCGTCTAGGTCGCGCGGGTTTTCGGGGTCGAAGAAAAAGTCGGCCAAGGTATCAAAGGTGACGCCATCCAGATGGTTTGTCTCATGGCAGAAGCAACGGGCCATCAAGCCCTCGCCCTCCATCGTAAAGGTTTCGCCATGGCGGTTCTGTGCGCGGATGACCACCCGGTTTGGGCGTTTCACCGCACCATACTCCCCAGGAAAGGAAAGGCAGCCCTCGTAGCCATACTGCTCGCCCTCCATCTGGATGATCTCGGGGTTCACAAACTCCCGGACGATGATTTCTTCCTCTTCCTCATCCTCCCCGTCTTCGCACCCTTCGCCCTCTTCTTCCGCCTCGGCGTGTACCGGGGGCTCATCCAGGGCCACAAACACCCGGCGCAGCACCCCCACCTGCGGGGCCGCCAGCCCCAGGCCGTTGGCCTCCACCAGGGTGTCCGCTAAATCGTCCAGCAACTGAGCCAGCCGCGCATCAAATTTGGTGACGGGCTTGCTCACTTTTTTCAGGCCGTTGTCGCCATTTTGTATGATGTTCCGAATTGCCATGTTTTTTCTCCTCTATCCTATCCAGCGGCCAGCCGCTTTATTTCGTTTGTGGTTCTGGGGTATGGCGCATAGCCAGCGGGGGCCCGCGCACAGTTTCTTCCCCTTTTTCCAATTACCCATCAGTATAACACAGATATTTGAAATTTTTGTTATGGAAAGAAGATTTTCTTTTTGGCTTTTCCCACACCGGCAGCCCAGTGCGAAAAAGGATGCAGTGCCAGGAAGCAAGGCAAGGGGCAAGGGCGCATATTTCTATATGTAACCGCCGCCCCGCGCCGTAGCCGACGAAGCCACGCGCCTTTTTTGCCCTCCAAAGCCCCGCGAGAAAAAGGAGGCAGTGCAAGGAAGCAAGGCCGGGGGGCAAGGGCGCATATTTCTATATGTAACCGCCGCCCCGCGCCGTAGCTGACGCCGCAATGCGCCTTTTTCGCCGGGGCTAGTGCATGGCGTCGGGGTTAAAATCTATATAAACCGCCGCTTTTTTGGCCCAGCCAGCCTGGTAATAGGCGTCTAGGGTATCGCCCAGCAATTGGCGGAAGGTCATGTCCGGGCGGCATTTAACGGTCAACTTCCAACGCCAGAGCCCGGCCAACTGGGCCATGTGCATGGGCGCAGGGCCCAGCACCCGCAGGGGCATGGGGGGCATCCCGGCGGCTTTTTGGGCCAGCAGAGCGGCAAAGGCCTTGGCTGCGGCGATGGCCTGCCCCTCTTCGGCGGCGGAAAAGCCCGCCACACACAGCCCGCACAGGGGCGGGTAAAGCGAAAACTGCCGGAAGGCAATCTCCTGCTCGTAAAAAGCGGGGTAATCCTGCCGGGCGGCCAGGGTGAGCACCGGGTTTTCGGGGTCCATGGTCTGAATCATGGCGCGGCCCCGCTCGCCCGCGCGGCCTGCGCGGCCCACCACCTGCGTCACTAGGGAGAACACGTGCTCAAAGGCGCGGTAGCCCTGGCTAAACAAGAGCGAATCGATGCCGATGACCCCCACCAGCCCCACACGGTCAAAGTCCAGCCCCTTGGCCACCATCTGGGTGCCCAGCAAAATATCATACTCCCCCGCCCCAAAGGCGCGCAGCATGTCCTGGTGGCTGCCCTTGCGCCGGGTGGTATCCA
The DNA here is from genome assembly GCA_964472465.1 of uncultured Oscillospiraceae bacterium. Lineage (GTDB taxonomy): Bacteria > Bacillota > Clostridia > Oscillospirales > Ruminococcaceae > JAAYCI01. The sequence continues at coordinate 23,262 of CAYYLW010000024.1, forward strand.
TATCCATACGCAGCACCCGGGCGGCGGGGAAACGGTTTTCTAATTCTTCTTCCACCCGCTGGGTGCCAAAGCCGGTGTAGCGCAGCTCTCCACCGCAGGCCGGGCAGAGCAACGGGGCGGGGCTTTCCGCCTTGCCGCAGTAATGGCACAGCAGCCTGCCGTTTTCGTCGGCCGGCTCTTCGGGCTCGCCGGGGTCTTGCCCTGCCCCCCCGCTTTGGGGGGCAATTTTTTTCCACAGGGCGAAGGCATCCACTTCCTCCTGTGGCGCCGGGGAAACCGTTTTTGCGGGCTGGACGGCCGGGGCCGGTGCCAGCTTTTTCCCCCGGTGGTAGATCATGGGCACCGAGCAATCCGGGCATTTCAGCACCTCGCCACAGGCGCGGCACATCCCCACCCGGTGGTAACCCCGGCGGTTCAGCAGCA
>CAYYLW010000025.1:0-23231 GCA_964472465.1 uncultured Oscillospiraceae bacterium
CCAGCGCCTCGATAAACAGGTAGGCGAAGGCGGGCCCGCAGCCGGAGATGGCCGTTAGGGCGTCCAGCCATTTTTCCGGCACCACCACCACCGTGCCCACCAGCGAAAACAGGTCTTTGGCAAGCTGGATATTCTCGCTGCTGGCCTTGGCCCCCGGCACCATGCCCGCCACGCCCCGCCGCACCATCATGGGGGTGTTTGGCATCACGCGGATGACCGGGTTTTCGGGGAAGGCGCTTTCCAGCGCCGCCAAAGGCACCCCGCCCATCACCGAAACAACCAGGGTACCGGGGTTTAAGGCGGGGGCAAGCAGGGGCAGAATGCTGCCCGCCACCTGGGGTTTCAGTGCCAGCAGCAGCACGGCGCACTCCTTGGCCAGTTGCCGCGCGCCGGTGTTATCGGCGTCGTTGTGCATGGTGTTCACGCCGCATTCGGCCGCCAACCAGCGCAGGCGTTCCAGGTCGGGGTCGGTTACAAAAATATCTTCCGGCGAAATGCTGCCGCTTTTTACCATCCCTCGCAAAATGGCTTCGGAAATTTTTCCGCCGCCCACAAACCCAATTTTGTTGTGCCCGGGCATTGTTCTGCCTCCTCTTGAGGGCGGCCTTGGCCTTGCGGCGCCGCCCGTATTTTGTCTTTCCAAAGTGTACTCTTCGTGTGGCGGCCCTGTCAAGCCGGGTGGGCTGGGCCAAGTTGACACCCAAACAGCGCGGCGGTATGATAGACAGTATAAGTGTAAAAAAGGCCCGGTATCCGGCCAGGCTTTTGCCGGCCACCCGGCATGAGAAAGGAACCTGAATGCCACCCAAAAAGAAGGTTCTGCAACAAAAAACCTGTTTTATGATGGGCCTGATAGCGGTGGTGGCCAGTGCGGTGGCCGCCGTGCTCATCCTGTTTACGGCGGGCGCGGCCCGGTTGCCGCTCTCCATCGCCTTTGTGATGAACGGCGCGATGCTGCTGTTTTTGGCGCTGAGCATGAAAGGCCCCGAGAACAAGAGCCAGCGCGCCAAATTACTGGGGCTGTTTTTTATGCTGCTGGTCTCCTCGTTTGGGCTGCCGCTGTTCTGCCCGGCGCTGGAAATGCTGGTGATTCCGCTTTTGGGCGTTCTGTACTACCGGCTGGGAGACCGTTTCCGCCTGATGGGCCTGTGCCTGGCGGAATTGTGCTATGCCCTATGCCGTACCTTGGCGCTTACCAGCGCCCTGCGTGCCCATACCGCGCTGATGGTGGGCCTTAGCCTGCTGGTGGTGGCCGCCATGCGGTTTTGGGTACTGTTTCAATTGCACCGCCGCGCCGAAGAAAGCCCGGCATAAGGTGTTTTGGTAAGTAAAAATGACACGATGAAGGAGGCCGAAGCCTTGGCCGGGCAAACCCCCCCAAAACGCAAAAACAAAAGCCCCGTGGTGCTGGCAGTGGGCATTGCCGTGCTGGCGGTGGCCGCCGGTGTGGCCGTGTGGGCCCAAAACCGGAACGCCCCACCCGAAAGCACCCCCTCTTCCAGCGCCCCGGCCTATGTGGTCATGTCGGGCTCCTCTTCGGAAACCTCTTCCCTGGCGTCCTCGGCGCCGGTTTCCTCTTCGGCCCCGCCTGCCGCGGGGGCCACGGCCCTGCCGCAGGAGATGCGCGCCATGTGGATTTCCTACCTGGAGTGGCTGAAAAATGACATATCCACCGAGGAAAACATGCGCGCGGTGGCGCAGCGGATGTTCGGCGAGTGCCAGGCCATGGGCCTGAACACGGTGATTGTGCAGGTGCGCCCCTTTGGCGACGCGCTATACCAAAGTGAGGTGTTCCCCTGGAGCCACCACCTGACCGGGGAGCAGGGGAAAGACCCTGGCTACGACCCCTTGGCTGTGATGGTGGAGGAGGCGCACGCCCTGGGCCTGCGCATTGAGGCCTGGGTGAACCCCTACCGCGTGAACCTGCCTGGCGAGAACCTGGGCCCGGCGGAACTGGCGGCCAATAACCCCGCCGTGCTGCACCCGGAGTGGGTGCGCGAGGTAGAGGATGTGGGCGTTTTTTACGACCCCGGCATCCCCGAGGTACAGCAGATGATTGCGGCGGGTATGGCGGAAATTGTGCAAAAGTATGAGGTGGATGGCATCCACATCGATGACTATTTTTACCCCGCTTTTACCGCAGAGCAAAAGGAAGCCGGCGAGGACCTTGCCTTTGATGAGGAGACCTATGCGCAGTATGGCGAGGGCGAGGAGCTGGCTGCCTGGCGGCGGCAAAATGTGAACCTTTTGGTGCAGGCCGCCTATGCCGCCATCAAGGCCGAAAACCCAGGCGCCAGTTTTGGCATCAGCCCCCAGGGCAACAATGATAACAATTATAACCAGCAATATAGCGACATAAAACTGTGGATGGCCGAGGCCGGATACTGCGATTACGTGATGCCCCAGCTCTATTGGGGTTTTGGCTACCAGCTACAAAATGGTAGCAACCGTTTTGCCTTTGCCAATATTGCGGCCGAGTGGGCGGCCTTCCCGCGTGCACCCGGTGTGCAACTGTATGCGGGCCTGGGGGCCTACCGTATAGAAGAAGGGGACGGTAGCGCCGCCACCGAAGAGGAGTGGAACAGCGGGCACAACCTGGCCGATATGGTGGCCGCCCTGCGCGGCATAGAGGGCTACACCGGCTTTGCGCTGTTCCGCTACGAGGTGCTGTATGGCAACGGGGCCTCCCCCCTGGCCAAAGACGAGATAGCTGCCCTGACCGAAGCGCTGGCCACCGGCCAGGCGCCAGGCTAAAACAACACTGCCCAAAATGCCAGTGGCCGCAACCTTTGGTTTGCGGCCACTTTTTGTGCTATTTTCCGCCCCCGCGCAGCAGGAAGGCGGGCAGCGTCACCGCCCGGTGCGGCCGGGCACGGGCTTTAGCCGGTTTCTTTATCTTGGCTGGCCATCTCTGCCAAGGCGGGGCCACACAGGCGGAAGGTGGTCCATCCATCCATGGAAATGGCCCCCAGGCTCTTGTAAAAATCGATGGAGGGGGTGTTCCAGTCCAGGCAGGCCCACTCAAAGCGCTGGCAGCCCCGGTGCATGGCAATGGCGGCCAGCCTGGCCAGCAGTGCCTTGCCGTAGCCCTTGCCGCGGCAGCTTTCCTCCACAAACAAATCCTCTAAGTATAGCCCCGCGCGGCCAAGGAAGGTGGAGTAATTTTCAAAATACAGGGCAAAACCCACGGCGTGGCCGTTTTCTTCGGCCAGCAGAGCTTCGGCCTTGCGCAGCTCAAACAGGCTGTGGCGCAGGTCCTCGGCGGTGGCCACCACCTGGTCCTCCATTTTTTCATACACGGCAAGGTTATGAATCAAACGTAGCAGCTTTTCGCAATCGGCCTTGGTGGCGGGGCGGATGGTGAATTTTGTGGGCATGGTGTTGTATCCTTTCGGTGATGTGGGTGGCTGGGCGGGTAAGCGGCGGTACGGGGGGCCTTGCCTCTGCGCGTGCCCCGCCCTTTTGTTTCCCCTATAGTATAGCATAAAGCGGCGGCCAGACGCAAAAAGCCGTTAGCCCCCGGCCAGCACCGAGAGCAAGGCGGCCATGGCGGTGGGCACCTCGTTTGCGGCCAGGCCGCCATAGCCCAGCAGCAGGGCGTCGTCCCCGCCCTCCCACAGGGAGAAGCCCCCTTTGGCGGAGGGCTGGCGGAACTGCGAAAGCGCGGTTAGCCCAAGGCCCGCCTGCCGGGCGCTGGCGGCCAAAGCGGCGGCGTTTCGCCCCGGCAGGCGCAGCACAAAATAGAGCCCGGTGTGGGTGTTTAATAGCTCATACGAAGAAGGGGCCAGGCCCTGCTGCAAAAAATGCAGCACCTGGTCGCGCCTGGCGCGGTAGGCCCCGCGCATTTGGTTCAGCCGCCGGGCAAAATGTCCCTCGCGCATAAAGCGGGCCAAGGTGTGCTGCTCGGGCCGCCACAGGGTACAGGCATAGCCGCTGTAGGCCTGCCGCCAGGCGCTTAGCAAAGCCGGGGGCAACACCAAATAGGCCGCGCGGATGCCCGGGGCCAGGCTGCGGGAAAAAGTGCCTGCGTACACCACCCGGTGGTGGCTATCCATCCCTTGCAGGCTGGGCAGGGGCCGCCCGCTGAACCGGAACTCACTGTCGTAATCGTCCTCAATCAATATGCCGCCGGTCTCCGCCGCCCAGTGCAGCAGCGCCGCGCGGCGGGGGGCGGGCATCACACAGCCGGTGGGGAACTGGTGGCTAGGGGTGAGGTAGGCCGCCATGGCGCCGCTGCTTTGCAGATTTTCCGGCACCAGCCCCTGGCTATCCACATCCACGGCCAGGGTGGCCCGGCCCGCGTTTTCAAACAGGCGGGCGCTTTTGGCGTAGCCGGGGTTTTCGGTGGCCACCGCCCCGGCGGGCAGCAGCGGGGCCAGCAGCCCCAGCAGCACCTCCAGCCCTGCCCCGGTTACAATTTGTTGCGGCTGGCAGCGCACCCCGCGGAAGCCTTGCAGGTATTCTGCCAAGGCCTCGCGCAGTACGGCGTCCCCCTGGCTTTCCCCGGTGCCGAACAAATCTTCCCCCCCGGCCAGCACCTCTTTGGAAAGGCGGTTCCAGGTTTTACGGGGGAAAAGCGCGGTGTCTATGCCGCCGGTAAGAAAACTGTGCCGCCAGTTGGCGGTTTTGCTCTCGGCATGGGGCAAAACAGGGCCCCCGCCATGCGGGGCGGGGGGCGGAACCACCGGCCCCAAATTCCCCGCCACAAAGCCGCTGCGGGGGTGCACCTCCAAATAACCCTCCCCGGCCAGCATCTGGTAGGCCTGGTCCACCGTGTTCACCGAAACGCCCAGTTGCACCGCCGCGCTGCGCTTGCCGGGCAACTTCTCCCCTGCGCGTATGGCCCCGCTGCGCAACTGGCCCACCAGAAAATGATAAAGCTGCAAATACAAAGGCTCGCTTTGCGTTTTATCCAAAAATAGGCCCACAAATTCCATGTTCGTCTCCATCTGAACCCATAAAATATTCAAAAACTGGCGGTTGTTAAGGGTCCAGTTTGCTGTTAAAATCAGCATAGAGCAAAACGGCGGCCTTGTCAAACCGGGAGGCGGGCGGCCCATTACAGGAGGCATCTCATGAAAAGTGAACGGATTAAAAAAATTACCTATACAGGCCTGTTTGCGGCCTTAATTTTCCTGGCCATCTATGTGATTCACGTGCCCATTGGCACGGGCGGCAGCTATATCCATTTTGGCGACGCGATTATTTACCTGGCGGCGGCGGCGCTACCCCTGCCCTACGCCATGGTGGCGGCGGGCGTGGGCGCGGGCCTTTCCGACGCGCTGGTGCCCGGTGGCATGATTTGGCTGCCCGCCACCCTCATCATCAAGCCCCTGCTTTGCCTGGCCTTTACCCATAATGGCGAGAATATAGTGAGCAAGCGCAATATTGTGGCTGCCGTGGTTGGCGGGGGCATCACCATTGTGGGATATGGCTTGGCGGCCTGGTTGCTGTTTGGCAACATCGCCTCGGTTATTACCGAGCTGCCTATCTCCATTGGGCAATCGCTGGGAAGCGGGCTGTTGTTTGTGCTGCTGGGCAAGGGCCTTTCTAAGGTGACCCATGGCCGCGCGCTGGTACACAGCGGGCGCTAGGGAACCAGCGTGGAAAAAACAACCCCATACATAAAACGCACTTTTTTGGCAGGCAAAGGCCGCAAACCTTCGTTTGCGGCCTTTGCCTTTGTATGCCATTTTTCCAGCCCTGGCCATGGCCGGGGCCTGCCCACGTGTGCTATCGCAAAAAACCATACAATGAAAAGCCCGTGCCAAAGGCACGGGCTTTTCAAAAGGGGTATCTCATTGGTGTGAGGAGGAATCATGTGTAAGGCAATGGGTTGCGGCGCCCCTTCCTTACAATTCACAGTATAGCCGTCAAATGCGAAAAAAATTCGAGAACTTTATGAACAATTTGAAAACAGTGGCAGAACAATACCGCATGGCAGGGGGGAGGTAAGGGTGGCCGTGGTGGCGCACAAAATTCTAGCGGATAGCGGCAAAGGCCCCGCGGAAATCGTCCAGGATATCCTCGATGTTTTCCAGCCCCACCGAGACGCGCACCAGCCCAGGCTGCACACCGGCGGCGGGCAGAAGCTCCTCGGGCACTTGGCGGTGGGTGGTGCTGGCGGGGTGCAGCACGCAGGTGCGAATATCGGCCACGTGCACCTCTTTGCTGGCCAGCTTGAGGGCGTTCATGAAGGTGATGGCCTTTTCGGAGCCGCCTTTCAGCACCAGCGAGATTACGCCGCTGCAACCCTTGAGGTATTCCTTGGCACGGGCGTGGTAAGGGTCGGTTTCAAGGCCGGGGTAGCGCACCGCTTCCACCAGGTCGCTCTTGGCAAAGAACTCGGCCACGGCCTGGGCGTTTTGGCAGTAACGCTCCATACGCAGGGCCAGGGTTTCCAGCCCCAGGTTCAGCAAAAAGGCCGAGTGGGCCGCCGGGTAAGCCCCAAAATCCCGCATCAGTTGCATACGCGCTTTCAAAATAAAGGCGGCCTTGCCGTAGGTTTCGGTGTAGATGATGCCGTGGTAGCTTTCGTCCGGGGTGGTGAGGGCGGGGAAACGCCCGCTGGCGGCCCAATCAAAATTGCCGCTATCCACAATTACGCCGCCCACCTGCACGGCGTGGCCATCCATGTATTTGGAGGTGGAGTGCAAGACAATATCGGCCCCGTACTGGATGGGTTTACACAAAATGGGGGTGGCAAAGGTATTGTCGATTACCAAGGGCAGGCCGTTTTTGTGGGCCACGCCGGCAAAACGGCGGATATCCAGCACGCTGAGGGCGGGGTTTGCCAGGCTCTCGGCATAAATCAGTTTGGTGCTGGGCTGGATGGCGGCCTCTATCTCTTCGTTTGAAGCGTTGCAATCAATGAACACGCACTCAATGCCGTATTTGGGCAGGGTGTAGGAAAACAGGTTCAGCGTGCCGCCGTACACCTGGTTTGTGCACACCAGGCTGTCGCCTTTTTCGCACAAAGCCAGAATGGTGAACAGGGTGGCCGCCTGGCCGGAAGAGGTGCACATGGCCGCTATGCCGCCCTCTAGCTCGGCAATTTTGGCCTCCACCGCCATCACCGTGGGGTTGGCAAACCGGGAATAAATCAGGTTTTTGGTGGGGTCGTCAAACACGGCGCTGATATCCTCGGCGGAATCGAACACATAGGTGGTGCTTTGTACAATGGGCAACACGCGCGGTTCGGTGTTGCCGGGGGTATAGCCTGCGTGCAGGCATTTTGTCTCGTCTCTCATGGGGTGTCTCCTTTTTCCTGTAGGGTTTCGTGTGCCCTTATTATACCCCATGGCCAAGATATAGAAAAGATGCAAATAACTATCAGGAAGCATAGGGAAAAACTATATCTCGCCTTCGGCCACCTGGGCGGCAACGCGGCGCAGGGCATCCCAGTAGATTTGCCCCAGGCGGGTGGGCTGGTAGTCCTTGCGGGCCACCACCCCCACCTGGATGCGCTCCTCGGCCTCTAAGGGCAGGGCGATGATGCGGTCTCCATTTAAAAAGGAGGGGAACACACCCGTGGCGATGGTGAAGGCGTTTAGCCCAATGAGTAGGTTGATGATGGCGGCGCGGTCGCTCACCTTGATGCTTTTTTTGTGGTGTAGGGTGCTGTACACTTCCTCGGAAAAATAGAAGGAGTTGTTTTCGCCCTGCTCGAAGGAGAGGCAGGGGTATTCTTCCAGTTCTTCCAGGTGCAGGCTGGCTCTCCCCGCCAGGGGGTGGGCGCGGCTGAGGAAGACATGTGGCTGCACACAAAATAGTGGGTGGAATTTTAGCCCACTCTCCGAAAGCAGCTTTTGTAGCACCTGTCGGTTAAAATGGCTAAGATACAAAACGCCCAGCTCGCTGCGGGCGGTTTTCACGTCCTCGATGATGGTGGCGGTGGCCGTTTCCCGCAGGGTAAACTCATATTCCTGGCCGCCAAACTCCTTGATGAGGTCCACAAAAGCGCCTGCGGTGAAGGCATAGTGCTGGGTGGAAACAGTGAAACGCTGTTTTCTTGGCACGCCGGCCAGGTACTGCCCTTCCAGCAGGGCCACCTGCTGCAACACCTGCCGGGCATAGCCCAGAAACTCCGCCCCCTCGCCGGTGGGCATAACCCCCCGCCCGGTACGCACGAAGATATTGATATCGGTCTCCTTTTCCAGCTCCCGTATGGCGGCCGAAAGGCTGGGCTGGGAGAGGAACAGGCTTTGCGCGGCGTCGGTGATAGAGCCATGGTCGGCCACGGCCACCACATAACGTAGCTGTTGCAGTGTAATAGGGCATCCCCCTTCATGATGTTGTGTGTTTTAGTATACCACGGTGGAAGGAATAAGGGGGCGATTTGCCTTTTTCTACACCTTATTCCTCGGTGAACAAGTAGATGCCGGAATCATGGTTATCAAAGGCCTTGCACATGCTCTTGCCAGATTTTTTAATCTCGTACATGGCTAAGTCGGCTTTTTTCATCAGGCGGCTTTTGTTTTTATCGGCCGGTTCGGCGTAGGCCACACCGATGCTGGCCGAAATGCAGATGGTTGCCTCCTTGGCGGTGGTGATGCGCTGGATGTTGTGCAGGATGCGGAAGGCCAGCTCCATCACCTCCTCCTCGCTTTGGTAGGCGGATACAAAGAGGAAGAACTCGTCCCCGCCCAGGCGGCAGGGGAACACGGTTTCCCGCTGCTCGTTTTGCAGCACTTTTGCCACCGAAACCAGCACATCGTCGCCGTAATCATGCCCCAGGGTATCATTCACATCCTTGAAGCCATCCAGGTCTATCAGCAAAGCGGCCTGCTGTTTTTCGCCACTGAAGAGGGTGTCCATGGTGGCGTAAATGGCTTTGCGGTTGGGCAGGCCGGTGAGGGTGTCCGTCATGGCGGCGCTGGAAAGGGCCTGCTGGCTGAGCAGCAGGTTTTGGGTCATCTGGTTTGTGCTGTGGCACAGTTCGGCAAATTCATCCTTGCCGGTATAGGTGCAGGGCTCATGCAGGTTTCCTGCGGCAATGGATTTGATTTTCTCGTTGAAGTAGGCCAGGGGTTTTGTCACCCCCCGTATCACCCACAGCCCCACCCCCAGCGAAATCACCATCACCGAAAGGGCGATGAGCACGATGGAGAGGTTGATGAGACGGGCGCTGCCGTAAATTTCCTCATAGGGGATGGCGGCCACTACCGTCCAGCCGGAGACGGGGTCGTATTGATAGTTGGCCTGTATTTTTTGCCCGTGGAGGGTGTAATCAAAAAAACTGGTGGGGGTTTGCGCAATCTGCCCCCCGCGTATGGTCTCAATCAAGGCGTCCAGGCCACGTAGGTCGCTGTCGGCCGCGGGGGTAAGGGAAACGCGGTCGTCATAATAATGGGAGAGGGTGTTGCCCTCTTTGTCCAAAACATAGAGGTAGCCGGTTTCCCCAATTTCCAGGCTGTGGATATAGCGGGAGAGGAAATCCAGGTTGATTAGCCGCATCATCACCCCAAGCTGGCGGTTTTCGCCGTCTACCACCGCCTTGGCCAGCATAATTTTTTGGCCGTTTTCCGCTGGCTCCACCGCCGAGGCAACCCCGCTGGAATAGCGCCCTTGCAAAAAGGCCGGGTGATGGGCCAGGTTTTGCCCCACCAGCTCTTCGGAAGAGGCGGATAGCACCAGGCCGTCGTTGTTCAGCAGCAGGGATTGATCCAGATAATTGTTTGTGTTTTTGGCCATCAGTTGCAGCTCTGTGGCAATGGCCAGGGCCTCTTGATAGCGTTCATCTTCGGGGCTTTGGGCGGCCAAAAGCAGGTTTTGGTAGGGGGGTAGCTGGGTGGCAAAATGCAGGTTATCGGCCTGGAAGCTGTAAAAATCCGCCAGGTGTTTTTCCGAAGCGTTGGACTGGTTGTCAATGAGCTGGGCATAGTGCTGCTGGGATAAATCCAGCACGAAAAAATAGGAAAACAAGGCCACCAGCAAAATGGGCAAGGTGGACATGAGGGCGATGATGAGCGGCAGTTTTACCTTGACTTTCACGGTGTTCCCCCTGCATAGAAGATAAGCGCTGTTTTACGCGCCGCCCCGGGCTGTTTTCAGCCCCGGTAAACGGATACATTATTATAAGCGCGAAGATTGCCGGATGCAAGGGTATATTCTACGTTTTTTTTGGCAAATTTTGGCAAAAAGCACCCGGCGGCGCCCACAGGGCGGTACCGGGTGCTGCAAAACGGTTTAGGCAGAGGGGGGGCTGGGTTTTTCTCTTTGGTAGAGGGAGAATTGATCCTTGCCCTTAGCCTTGGCCTGATATAGGGCGGTGTCTGCGTTTTTATACAGCGCTTCAAAATCCGTGCCATCTTCGGGGCACAGCGAGATGCCCACACTGGCCGAGATGCTGACCATCTGGCCGTTTTCTATGTAGGTGTTGCGGTACAGTTCGCAAATTTCGCTGGCTTTGGTGTGTACCAGGTGAATGTTGTTGTAATTCTTCAAGAACACGAAAAATTCGTCGCCCCCCACCCGGCCCACGATGTCATCGCTGCGGAAGAGGTTTTTCAGCATACCCGAAAGGCTTACCAGCACCGAATCGCCGTACATATGGCCCAGCTTGTCGTTCACGGCCTTGAAGTTGTCTACATCGATGATGAACAGGGCGTGGCGATAATCGCTGGAACGGCGGCTTTTTAGTGTTTCTTGAATGAGGTATTCGGTGGCAGCGCGGTTATAAAGGCCGGTGAGGGCGTCAGTTTCCGCCTTCTGGCGCAGGGACTCTTCTTTCTGCACCTGCTCCTCGATGTTTTCCAGGGTGCCAATGGCTTTGTAAGGCTTACCGTTTGGTTTTTTTACCACAATGCCGGAAAGGGAACACCAGTGGTAAACGCCGTCCTTATCGGCCACGCGGAAGCGCGCGTCGGTGATGGGGTTGCCGCCTAAAATGGTGGAGAACACCTCCCGGAAGGCCGCCTGATCCTCGGCCAACACGCTGCTTTGGTTTAGGGCGTCCTCGGCAGAATCCCGGGTGGCTGCTTCGCGGCCAAACAACTCCGAAAAATTGGCCAGGGTGATGTTCTTGTTGTTCTCCAGGTCCCATTCCAGAATCACCTTGCCTGTTTGGGCCGAGAGCGCTTTAAAACAGGCTTCGTTCAGCAGGGCTTTCCGTTTGGCGCTGCGCTCGCTTAGGTAGATATACAGGGTGAAGGCCATGATGAGCACCACGAACTGGGCCAGCAGGAAAAAGGCGTTGGCAATGTGGGCGCTGGATTGGCCCAGCACCGCTTCTTGGGGTACCACCATGGCAAGTTGCCAGCCGTTTTCCCCCACAGGGGCAAAATAGGCGTGGTAAATTTCTTTTTCCACCTGGTACCGCAGGGTGCCTTTGGCTGCCGGCGCGGTGGCCAAGCTGGCGGAAAACCCTTTCAGGTAGGAAAGCTTCTCTAGGTCCTCATAGTAGTTCCCCCCCTCGAACGCCTTGGGTGGGGTGTTGCTGGTGGCCACATACTGGCCTTTGCTATCTGCCAGCACAAAACTGGCCCCCGCTGTGTAGAAGGTTTGTTGAAACAGCAGGCTAAAGGTGTTTGTGGTAACCGCGCAGCGCAGGGCGGCCTCGTACCCGTTTGGCCCCTTCAAGGGTACAAAAATGCCTACCAAGGGGGTGCCATCGGCCAAAGCGGGGGTTACATCCATCACAAAAGGCTTGCCTGCGCGAATTTTATCGCCATAGTCCATGTGGGAAATATCAAACACCAGGCCATCGGAGGTGTAGGTGGTGCCGGAGGCGAAATCGATGGCCAGCCGCTCATAGCCCTCGGTTTCAGAAAGGCGTCTCAGCAGGCCCAGCACCTCGGGAGAGTTATATTCCTGGCCGGAACTCTCGATGGTGGAGGCGATGTTTTGCATGGAAACGGTGCGGTTTTCCAGCGAATGGAGCACCACGGCGGCGTTGCTGCTTGTCACGTTCATCATGCTTTTGTCGGTGGTGGTGGCGGCAATAGAGGAGGTGGTGGAGACAAACTGGGAGATGGCAAACACCAGCCAAACGGCAGCCAGTAGCGTGAGGATGATGAGCGGGATGCGTTTCATACGAGGGCTCCTCTGGGTTATGAATGGGGGAGGCTATGCGCTGAACGACTGGGTTAAAACAGCCCGAATGTAAAAACAATATAAATAATTATACTATAAGCTGGCCAAAATATGGTCAAAAAATGTGCGGATTTTTGGAAAGTGAAGAATTAGCGCACAAAACCAGGTCTTGGTGGCAAAAGATAGAGAGGCCTGCCCCCCGGATAGGTTATAACCCGGCAAGCCCCGGTTTTGGCCCGGTGGCGGTGGCAATGGCCAGGAAGGCCTTCATGGGGCGGCTAAGGTATTTATTATGTTTATAATGGAAGTAGTTATCGCGGTGGGCCAGGGGGCCTTCCAGTTTAAAATATAATAAGCGCTTGTCCGGCAGAATTTCCCGCACCAGGGTATCACTGGCCAGGGTGGCCCCAAGGCCCCGATAGGCCACATGGAAGGCGGTGGCCAACTGGTCTAGCTCCAGCACCACAGGGGGGTGCACGTTTTGCTGGGTGAAAAGCTGGTCGGCCCTGGTGCGGGTGTCGTTACCACGGCGCAACAGCAAAAAGGGCAGTTTGCCAAACAGGGAGAGTGGGGGCGCCGGGGTGCCACTTTGCAGGTGTACCCCGGCTACGATATCGTCAATTTCCAGCGCATAGGGGGCCAGTGCCTCCCCGGCCAACGGGCGGGGCAGCGCCAGCAGCAATTGCTCGGCAAAAAAGAACTGTTTTTTGTATAGGGCGGGGTCCAGTTCGTTGTTGTCGGCCACCAAATCCAGGCTGCCATCAAAAAGTTGGCGTTCTAAGTCGGCCGTGCTGGCCTCCACCAGGTGCACCCCCAGCCCGGGGTGGCTGGTTTTGAACTGGGTGATGACCGGGGGCAGGATGTAAGAGGTGAAAAAATTGCTGGCCCCCAGCACCAGGCTACCGGTTTCCAGGGCGCTTAGGGCGCCCAGATAGTTTTCAAAGCCCGTCTGCACGTCCATGATGCGTTCGGCGCAGCGGATGTACTCCTCGCCACATTCGGTGAGGCGGATAGGACTTGTGCTACGGTCAAACAAAGGGGAGCCCACCTTTTGTTCCACCTTTTTAACGGTTAGGCTGAGGGAGGGCTGGGAGATATACAAGGTTTCGGCGGCCTTAGAAAAGCTGCGGTGCTTATACACCGCATACACATACTCCATGTTGTTAAACACCGGCAACCCCCCTTCAAAACGCTTCGTTCCAGGAACAGTATATATATTTATTTATAACAGTTAGCATCCTATTTGTATAGGGCTATTTTAGGCTCTTGTTTTAAAAAAGCAAGAAGAAGCGTTGTTATAAATGTATATAAATAGAATCTATAAATTCATTTATATTTGTAACTGATGCGACCTGCCGTTATACTGAAGCCATGACAACAAACACACGGGAAACCGGCAGAGAGAGGGAGGACATTCATGGAAAACAGGGAAAAAATGGACGCCTGCGGCTACTTGGCAGAGAACGACGCCTTGATAGGGCAGCTATGCAAAAGCTTTATGGAAAACGCCGGGGTACCCAAAGAGATTTATGAGCAGCACGACATCAAGCGTGGCTTGCGCAATGCCGACGGTACCGGCGTATTGGCCGGGGCCAGCCGCATTGGCTCGGTGCAGGGCTATACCATCCGCGACGACGAGCGGGTGCCTGCGCCCGGTAAACTGTATTACCGTGGCATCAGCATTCAAGACATTGCCGAGGGTTTCTGGGAAGAGGGGCGCCAGGGTATGCCGGAGGTGGCCTACCTGCTGCTGTTTGGCCGCCTGCCAAACGCGGCGCAGAACCAGCAGTTCTCCCAGATGCTGAAGGACGCCAGTTTCCTGCCGGAAGGCTGGGCCGAGGATATTTTCCTCAAACGCCCCAGCGGCGACATGATGAACATGCTGGCCCGCAGTGTGCTGGCGATGTATGCCTGCGACGAAAACCCCGACGACATCAGCCTGCCGGGCATGATGCGCCAGTGCATCCGGCTAATTGGGGTGTTCCCCTCCATCGTGGCCAGCGCCTATGCCGCCGTACACGGCTACTACACCGCCGATGAAGAGGCGGGTAGCGCGGGCACCCCGGCGGAAAATTTCCTATACCGGCTGCGGCGAGACCATATGTATACCGCAGAAGAAGCCCGCCTGCTGGATTTGTGCATGACCCTGCACGCCGAGCATGGCGGTGGTAACAACTCCACCTTTACCTGCCGGGTGCTCTCCTCCTCCGGCACCGATACCTACAGCGCCGTGGCCGGGGCGGTGAACTCCCTGAAAGGCCCCCTGCACGGGGGAGCCAACGTGCGGGTGTGCCGGATGATGCGGGACATTCTGGCAAATGTAAACTGCTATACAGACGAAGCCGAGGTGGCGGCCTACCTAGGTAAGATTTTGCGGAAAGAGGCCGGGGACGGCAGCGGTAAAATCTATGGCATGGGCCACGCCATCTACACCCAAAGCGACCCGCGCGCTGTGCTGCTAAAGCAGTATGCCCGCAGCCTGGTGGCGGCCCAAAGCGCCGAATTGCAGGCGGAGTTTGCGCTGATGGAGCTGGTGGAAAAACTGGCCCCGGGCGTGTTTGCCGCCAGCACCGGCAAAGACAAGGTGATTGCCGCCAATGTGGACTTTTACTCCGGCTTTATCTACCGCATCCTGGGCATCCCCGAGGAGCTGTACACGCCACTGTTCGCCGCGGCCCGCATCTGTGGCTGGGCGGCCCACCGCATGGAAGAAGTGGTGGTGGGCGGGCGGATTATCCGCCCGGCGTACAAGGCCATTGAGCTGGAAAAGGAATATTGCCCCATGGTTCGGCGCTAGGGCGTTTGGTAAAAGAAGAACAGCACAAAAAACGGGAGCCTCCGCATTGCGGGGATGCTCCCATTTTTTGTTTGCACTGCCTACCGGTGGGAAACGAATGAAGCGGGCTGGGGCTCAAGAAAAAAATCTGCATATTCCATTCGGAGAAGGTTGCGAATCACTTCCATCTCCTCCACCGAAAGGTGACGGATGCCCGCTTCTATTTTGGCCAAAGTGCTGCGGGAGATATCGCAGCCCGTGCACTGCAACTTGGCGGCGAAAGCCTCCTGCGTATACTGCCTGGTTTCCCTAAACCGGCGAATGTTGGTGCCCATTACCTTACTTGATTTGATACCCTGTTTCATGTCACACCTGCCTGGCACGAAGTGGAACTTTCATGTGAGAAAATTATAAGGCAGAGGGTAAAAAAAACTTGCTCCAATATGAGAGTAGACCACAGGGGATACGGGTGCTAGGAAAGGGGTAAAGGGAAGAAAAAGAGAAAGGTAAACGGGGGCGAAGCTGTCTATAAAGTGTATTATACCAGCTTTGCGCGAAACAGAAAGAAAGGGCGGGAAAAAAGCAGATAGGCAGAAAAAAAGTCCCCCAAAAACCGTTTTTTGGGATTTTGTGAGAGACGCATGAAAGGATTTTGGTCAAAACGAACACTTTTTTTTTGAATGCTATGACTGGCAAGCGGGGGAAAAACAATAGACCCCTCCGGCGGTTGGCCAAAGGGGTCTATGTACGTATCCAAGTTTAAATTAAGCTTTTCTCTACCACCAGAAAGGGCTGCATTTGGTAGGGTTTTGGGGCCACACCACGGTCTTGCCACATGGTGAACCAGCGCTCCAGGGGGTAGTAATAGTAGCCGTCCTGCCAATGGTCGGAACTGTCGTAGGGGTCGGCAAAAATCAGGATATCATCGCCGATAGAAGGGGTGCCGTTGCTATCGTAGCCGATGATGGCCTGCCAGTGGCCGTCCCAATCACCCCATTCCACCATGATGGGCCGCCCTTTTTCCAAATGGCCCAGCAGCCACTGCACAAAATAGCTGTCCCGGGCATCGTCCACCCATTTTTCGGTGGCGTCGTCGTTCTCGCTGGCATACAGGGAGGCGGTGCTGAAGGTGGGGGGAAGGTTGCCGATGTCGGCCTCCGAGGCGCCGTCCTCGGCCGAAAGCAGGTCATCTTGGGTATAGTCTGTGATATAGCTACTTTCCAGCACCTCAAAATCGGGCCTTTGAGCAAAATACTCGGTCATCTGCTGCACGTTGGTGCCGTATTCGCCGGGGTTATTGGCACTACCGGGCTGTGCGCCGGTGGTGTCTTTGTCGGTGTGGGAACCCATGGCCAGGGCGATGTCATACTCCGTGGCGTCGTTTACCCCAAAGTGGTTCAGCACCATCAGCGCGGTGACATTGCCGCAAGACCATTCGGTGGTTTGTTGCATGGTCTCAAAGCCCTCGATGAGGGTGAGGTTTTCGTCGGATTTTAGGTTGTAAAAATCCGGGTTTGTGTAATAGCGGGAAGCGGGGTTGTCGCCGCGGCCCGCATAGGCGTCGGCCCCGCCCTCGGGGTCGTAATCCTCCCCGGGGATGGTGGTGGGGCGGGGTTTTTCCGCTGGGGCAGAGGTGACAGAAGCACTGGGCAGCGAGGCGGAAAGAGAGGCGGGGGCGCTGCTAGCGGAAAGAGAGGCAGGGGTTTTGGCGCAGCCGCTCAAGGCTGCCAGGAAAAGGGCAGACAGAAGTAGACAGGACACTTGTTTCATGGTTTCTCCTCTTTTCATTAAAAAATAAAACAAAAAATAAAACAACCGCCCCTGTGGGCGGCTGGCAAAGGATGGCGTGTGGCACAGCAAAACTGGCCTGGTACACAGCGGGCAGAAAACAGCCGCTTCCTGCTTAGCATCCTATGCCATCTACGGGCCGGGGCATCACGATGGGAAGTAGTGATATCAGGTCGAAAGCGTGTACCTTTCTTAGTATCAATCGAATGCGATAATAGCATAGATGCCCCGGGAATGCAAGCGAAATTTGCCCAGCCATGGCCCAGCTGTGGTATGATGAACCAAATGGAAGTGGCACAGGATAGGAGAATGAGATGGACGAGACCGCGTTGTTGTTGGCCCGAATGGAGGAACTGGCCCGTGTGGCGGAAAAAACCGGCACGGCTCACAGCAAGTTTTTAAGCCCCGCCCAGGGCCTGGCCGTGCAGCAGGCCTTCGCCGGGCGGGGGGATGTGGCGCTGCGCCTGGAGGGTGGCTTTGCCCACGCGGAAAGGCAGGTGGCTGTGTTTACCCAGCCGCAGTGGGGCAGCTACCAGCCAGAGGAAATTTTGGCGGGGCTATCCCTAAGCTGGTACAAGGGCGACAGCCTGCGCCACCAGGATTTGCTGGGCGCGGCGCTGGGGCTGGGGCTCTCCCGCGAGGTGCTGGGGGATATGGTGCTGGAAGAGGCAAGTGGGCAACTGGTGTGCCTGCGGCCCATGGCGGCTTTTTTGGCCGAGGAGTGGCGGCAGGCGGGCCGGGTGAAGGTGACGGTGCGGGAGATACCGCTTTCGGCACTGGGCAGCGCCGCGCCCCAGCTGGAGGAAAAAAGGGTGACGGTGGCCAGCCCACGGCTGGACGCGGTGCTGGCCGCCGCGTGGAACATCCCGCGGGCTGAGGCGGCCGAGACCATCCGCGCGGGCAGGGTGTGGCTGGACCATCAGCCCTGCCTGGATGTGGCCAAACCCCTGCGGGAGGGGCAACTGGTTTCCATACGGGGCAAAGGGCGGGTGAAGATACTGGCGGCAGGGGAGCTCTCCCGCAAGGGGCGGCTATGGCTCACCCTGGGGTTTTATGGATAGGCGGCCGCCCAAACATGGCCGTGTTATTTTGCGTGACAAAGGGTGGCCGGGCGGGCTATGCTAAGGAAAAAGGGGGGACTTACGTATGAAAATGCGTGTGGCATACCGGGCCAATGCCAAACTGCTGCGGCAAAATGCGGGCCGTATTTTGTTGTTCGAACTTTTTTTCACGGCATGTACCTTATGCGCCGGGTTTGCGGGTGTGCTGTGGCTGTGGCGGCTGGTGAAGGCACTTTCCGGCTATACCCTGCTAAGCAGCGCCCAAACCCTAGCGTATATGGCGCGGCCCTCGGTGGTGGTGTTGCTGCTGGTTTTGGCGGTGGGGGCCAGCTTTGCGGGCCTGGTAGAGGCGCTGGCGCTGGTGTGGTGCTTTGAAGAGGGCTGCCACGGGCGGCGCGCAGGGCTGCGGGAGATGCTGGCCACCGGCGTACAGGGGGCGCTGCGGGCGCTGCGGCGCAAAAACTGGGCGCTGGTTTTGTTTGCGGCGTTTTTTCTGCCCTTTGCCAAGCTGGCGGCGGCGGGCTGTTTTTTGGCGGCGGTGCATATACCGGGTTTTGTGGCGGCCTTTGTGCGCAATTTTTGGCCGCTGTGTGTGCTGGGGATATTGGGGGTGCTGGTGCTGCTGCTGTTTTTGCTGCGCTACAGCCTGGCCTTTCACTGCTTTTCCCTGGAGGGCAAGGACGCGCGGGAAGCGCTGCGCCAAAGTGCCCGGCTTATGAAGGGGCGGCCTTGGAAGGCCTGGCTGGGTTTTGTGCTATGGCAGGGGCTGCTGCTGATTTTGGCACTTTTGGCGGCAGCGGGGCTTTCGGCCTTGGCGGTGCTGGCCGTGAAGTTGCTGGCCCCGCAGCACCTGGCCTATGCCATGGCCCTGCGGGCGGTGTATGCCGTGTGGATGGCAGTGGTGTGGCTGGCGCTGCGGTTTTCCGCCCCCTTTACCTTCGCGCGGCTGGCCGGGCTATACCGCGCGCGCCAGGCAGTGGCCGGGGCGGAAGATACTGGCGCCTGCCCCCGCCCCAAACCCCTACCCCCGCTGATGAAAAAAGCCCTGCCCGTGGTGTTGGCCTGGGCACTGCTGGCCTTTGGGCTGGCCGCCTTGGCCGAGCGTGACGAAGAGGTGAGCCTGGTGAAAAACCTGGCCGACCAACCCGCCGTGATGGCCCACAGGGGGAACTCACAAAAAGCGCCGGAAAACACCCTACCCGCCTTTGAAAAGGCGATGGAATCCGGCGCGGACTGGATAGAGTTGGACGTGCACCAGACAAAGGACGGCGTGCTGGTGGTGCTGCATGACGAAAACCTAAAGCGGGTGGCGGGGGTAGACAAAAACATCTGGGACCTAAGCTACCAAGTGCTGCAACAATATGATGTGGGGGCCTGGTTTTCCCCGGCCTATGAAGGGGTGCGCGTGCCCACCCTGGAAGAGGTGTTGCGGCTGTGTAAAGACAAAATTTTGCTGAATATTGAACTGAAAGTGACGGGGCATGAACAGGATTTTGAAAAACAGGTGCTGGAAATGGTGTATGCCTATGGCTTTGAGGAGGACTGTGTGCTGGCCTCGCTGAACAAAGAGGCCCTGCAAACCGTGCGGGAACTGGACGCCAACATCTCCACGGTGTACATCATGCCGGCGGCGCCGGAAGATATGGAAACCCTAAATTTTGCCAGCGGGTTAAGCGTGCAGGCAAACGTCATGAGCTGGAATGTGGTGGACCGCGCCCACCATGCAGAGAAACGGGTGTATGTATGGACGGTGAACCGGGAGAGCAGCATGCAGGTGATGATAGACCGCCGGGTGGACGGGCTGATTACCAACGACCCGGTGCGTGCGCGGGAATTGATGGAGGCGGTGAATCTAAATGGCACGCTGGCGCAGCTCATAGGCGGGTTTTTCTAGGCGGAAGTGCCAGGGGGAGGATGGGAAAATGGCCAGGGTTTTATTCCCTACCAAGCATATGTGAAATTTTAGAGAAAACGCCAAAAGCAATAAGAATTTAGCGGGGCTGGACGATAGTATATAAAAGAAAGAAAAATCGTTTGCAGGCTTGCTTATCTTTTGCCAGCCCCTTTGTAAGAGTGGCTTATTTTGGTGCATTTTGTGCTGTTTTATAGCGTTTCGTGCAGAAATTCTTTCCAAATGCACACAACTGGATGTGGCAAAAGTCCAAAAGTGGGGGATGCATCCTGTATAATCATGTGAGGAGGAAGAATCGATGAATATTGCGATATGTGACGACAGCCCAAAAGAGTTAGAGAATTTAGAGCGCTTGGTGGGGGCATACCAGCGCCGACATCCTTCTTTAGAAATTGAGGTGAGCCGCTTTTCTTCGGTGCAGGAATTGGCGGAGGAACTGGAAAACGGGGAGGTATATCAGCTTTTTCTGCTGGATATTTTAATGCCGGGCTGCACCGGTATTGAATTTGCCCAAACCCTGCGGCAGGCGGGCGGCCAGCAGGCCTTTATTTTTGTGTCGGTTTCGCGTGAATACGCCCTGGAGGCGTTTTCTGTAGACGCCATGCAATACGTGCTAAAGCCGGTGGAGGAAACCGCCCTGTTTGCGGCCATAGACAAAGCGGTGCACGCCATGCAAATTGAAATGGCAAAAAGTTTGGCCATCTCCACCCAAGCGGGCATAAAAACCATCTATTACCACAACATTGTGTTTGTGGAGTGCGCTGGGCATTTTGTGCATTTTCACTTAACAGACCAAACCAGCCTGTGCAGCAAAACCCTGCGCCAAAGCTTTGCCAGCTATGTGGCCCCTTTGCTGGCAGATTCTCGCTTTGTGCGTACCCATCATTCGTTTGTGGTAAACAAGCAGCATGTGCAAAAATTGAGCCAGCGGGAATTCTTGCTCAGTGGGGACCATGTGGTGCCCATTGCGCGGGATAAATTTGCCGACGTAAAGGCCAGCTACTTGAACTTTGTAGATAGGCGGACAGAACTGTAATAGTTGGCCGCGAACGGGAGGCCTGGGGGCGTGTGCAAAGGATGCTCTCCGGTGTGCGGGGCGGCAACTGTTTATTTTTCCAACACCGGCTCGAGGCCGGTGCTAACGGCTACCGCGCCCTGGCACCTCTTGGGGCAGAGGCGCGCGCACAAAGGGCTGCAAGCTTTTTTCGCAGGCGCCAAACAGGGTGTAGTTTCGGCGCGCGGTGTTTAGGCTAATGCCGTTTGCCCCGGCGGTATAGGCGGAATCCTCCCGTTGCAAAGGGTCATCCTCCCAATAACACACCGGGCATATTTCATAGAGACCCGCCGGGGCGGGCAAGGTGGTGTATCCACAGCAAGGGCAGGGGATTTTCATAGGGGCACCTCACTGCCTTTCGTAATAGGCCAGGCCGTCGTCTGGGCGGAAAAAGGTGCGGATATACCCATCGGTAGAAAGCACCAAAAAGCGGTTGCTCTCCTCCTCGTACATCACCGTGTCTCCGTCTTCCTTTTCCTGTTTGCGCAGTGCCGTGGAGGAAGCAATGAGCTGGTTTGCCAAAAGAAGATACTCCTCTTTGGTGATATTGCCAAATTCTCCGCCATGTTTTTGGTAGTGGCTTTCCAGCAATTCCGCACTGCGAAAGCTGTATAGGGTGGTGCTTGTGGGGGCGTTGGCCATGCCTTGGGCCGGTGGGGCGGCGGTAAGGCTGGCCAGGCCGCCACCCAGGCCGCCCACCAGGCTAATGAAGAGGGCAGCCACCAAAATAATGGCAGCCAGGGGTGCTTTTTTATCTGTTTTTTTCATGTTTCTCCTTGCTGGGCGGCGTGTGTAAGGGCCTTACACAGTATACCAAGCCAGATGGCTTTATGCACCTGGTAGCGCGTTTTTGGGAAGGGTTTGCGCCAAAACGGCAGGGCCTATACCTCGGCGGCCAGGCGAGCGGCCCTGCGGCGGGCTTCGTGCTGTACGCGTTCCATATCCATGGTGAGAAATTCTCCGTTTTGGTACAGCACCTTGCCGTCCACCATGGTCAGCGCCACATCGGCGGTGCTGGCGGCGTAGAAAAGGTTTGCCAAAAGGTCGTGCTGGGGGCAGAGGTGAACCCCGGAGAGGTTATACACTGCGATATCGGCGCGGTTGCCGGGCTTGAGCATGCCGCAATCCACCCGGCCTTGGGCCAGCGCCCCGTTTTGGCAGCAAAGGCGCAAAAGCTGTGCGGGGGGCAGCAGAGCGGGGTCTCTTTGCACGCCCTTTTGCAGCAGGCTGGCCAAAGTGGTTTCCTCCAGCATATTTAGGTTGTTGTTGCTGCCGCAGCCATCGGTACCTATGCCCACACGCAGCCCCTTTTCCAGCATCATGGCCACGGGGGCTATGCCGCTGCCCAGCTTTAGGTTGCTGGTGGGGTTGTGGGCCACGGTGGCCCCGCTGCGTGCCAGAATCTCAAAATCCTCCCCCTCTATCCACACGCAGTGCGCGGCAATCACCGGTACCTCAAACACGCCCAGGCTCTCAAACCACTGCGCGGGGGTCATCCCCCGGCGGGCCTTGGCGTCCTCGTGCTCCTTCTGTGTTTCCGAAAGGTGCAGGTGAATGCGCATCCCCTCGGCCTTGGCATAGGCCGCCAGGCTTTCGGCGGCGGGTGCCTCGTTTGTAAATTCCGCATGGATAGAGAGTTCTATGGCCACCCGGTCATGCGGCAGGGCGGCCGCGGCGCGGCGCAGTAGCTGGGTTTCGGCGTAGCTGTCGTCCTTGGAAAACGGAATAAAAGAGCCCAGCCCCGTGAAGATGCCGCAGGAGAGATTGGCTTTGATGCCGCTTTCATCGGCCGCGCGCAGGATGGCGTCCTCGGCGGCATACATATCGGTAAAAGAAACCGTGCCCCCCGCCAGCATTTCGCCCATGCCCAAAAGCGAGGCCCAGTATTTGTCCTCGGTGCTCATGCGGCTTTCAAAAGGGATCATTTTTTCGTCCAGCCAGCGGTGCAGGGGCAGGTTTTCCCCAAAGCCGCGCAGCAGGGTCATGGGCAGGTGGCTGTGCAGGTTCACAAAACCGGGCAGGGCGGCCTTGCCCCGCCCGTCGTACACCGGGCCAAAATCCCCGGCGGGCTTTTCCTTGCCCATATAGACAATTTGGTTTCCCTGGGTGGCTAAGTAGATATTCTCTAGCACCTCATAGTTTTCCCCCACGGCGGTGATGTTTTGAAACAGCATGGCCACTCCCCCTTTGTATTTTCCATAGTATAGTCGCTATAGGGGTTTTGTGCAACAAAAAGCCGCCCCTTTCGGGGCGGCTTTCGGCCTATGCGTAGATAACTACTAATAATCTTTGCCGATATCGTCTGGGGTGAGGGTGTGCAGCGGGTGTGCGGCGGGGTCCTTTTTGCGGAAGGCGCCCATCACCAAAGCCAAACCCAGGCCAATGACGCAGTAGATAGCCAGCGAGATATAGCCGCCCACATCCAGTTCCAGGCAGGAGCCGATGATCACCCAGATAGAGACGATCATGCCCAGCACAAACAGCACAGGGCCGCCGGGGGCTTTGTAAGGGCGGTTCCATTCAGGGTGCTTTTTGCGCAGCACCAGGGCGTCCAGGCAGCAGATGAAATATACCAGGCCCGCCGCAATGCAGGAAACCGCGTAGATG
>CAYYLW010000026.1:0-23052 GCA_964472465.1 uncultured Oscillospiraceae bacterium
TCATCCGCTTGGCGCACTGGGTACAGAAGGCCAGCAAATCGTGCACATAGTCCTCGTCGTCAAACATATCCATGAACATCTCGTTGCCGCGCAGGTGCCCCGCCAGGGTGAAGGGCCCGCAGATGAGCCCATAGAGGGCGGTGGTCTCCCCCACCTCTTTCTTCATGCGGCGCATGGCCGATAAAATCATGGGCAGGCGGCCACTTTCCGCCGTGGGCAGCAGGCATTCACAGGGCACGGCCATGGTTTCTTCCAGCGGGTGGCTGGCCACACTGGGCGGGCCGCTGGGCACCCACATCAGTTCACAGCCCAGTATTTCCGCCTCCACCTGCAAATCGAACACAATGGGCTGCCCGTCTGGCTTGTACAGCCGGTTCACTTCCAGCAGCGCCTTCACCAGCGTGTCCTCATCGGTTAGCACCTGGGTGGCGTCGGCCCCTATCAACGCGCCCGCATGCACCCCAGCAAAGGGCACCCAGGGCGCACGGGGGGTGGTTTCATGGCGCAGTGTGGCGAACAAAATATCTTTGGCTTGCAGCATAAGAACATCTTCCTTTCCATCACAGGCAGGGCACAGTAAACCAAGCCCCGCACAAGTATCTTGGCAAGACGAACCTGAAATTTCGTTTTTGGTTTTTTTGTGCCGTTTAGCCCACCAACGCCACGGCGGCATCGGCCGCACTGGCGGCGTCCGGGGTGTATTTGTCGGCGCCAATCTGCTGGCAATAGGCCTCGGTTACGGGCGCGCCGCCCACCATCACCTTCACCTTGTCCCGCAGGCCCGCTTCGTCCACGGCCTTCACCACTTCTTCCATCACACCCATGGTGGTGGTAAGCAGGGCCGAACAGCAGATGATGCTGCACTCCTGGTTGGTGGCCGCTTCAATGAACTGCTCCGGGCTCACGTCCACGCCCAAATCCACCACTTCCAGGCCCTTGCCCTCCATCATCATCTTCACCAGGTTTTTGCCTATGTCGTGCAAATCGCCCTTCACGGTGCCAATGCACACCCGGCCTTTGGCCACCACGCCGCTTTCTGCCAGCAGCGGTTTCAGCACCTCGGCGCCCATGTTCATGGCCCGGGCCGCCACCAGCACCTCCGGCACAAACACCTCGTTGTTTTTAAATTTCTCCCCGATGATGCCCATGCCTGCCAGCAGGCCCTCTTCCAGCACCTCTTTGGCGGAAAAGCCCTCGTCCACCGCTTGCTGCACCAGGGCCTTCACGTCTTTCGCCTTACCTCTTTGCAGGTTTTCGGAAATATCGTTCAGTATACTCATGCTCTCCTACTCCTTCTGTATCTTGTTGTGCGTTGGATATTGCACACATCATAGCACAGCGAGGGGGGCTTTTCTTGCAGTCAAATGCCCGTTTTGGTAATATCTTGTCGGTTCTGCACTTTGGGTGTATCGTGGCAGGCCAGCCCACTTTCCACCAGCTTTTTTACATACACACATTTTTTCCTTGTAAATTGGAACACCCTCTTCGGGAATACCCCGGGGTGGGCCGCAATAGCGGACGTGGGGGGCAGGGGCGGGTATGATGGAATACATACCACCAAGCAAGCCACCCGCCTTGTGCTGGCACACACACCCGTTTGTAGGCAAAACACCCCCCAAAATGGGCAGCCCAGGGGTCTGTCCACTTTGGGGGGTGTGTAAGATTTTCCGTTCCGTTTTCCGGGGTTTTTTCTGTTTTACCGTCCCCCAAAACTCTCTCTTTGCCAGGCCTAGCCGTTTTACAGGTCTCTGCCCTCGGGGCTAAGCCCAAGCTGCGCCAGCTTTTCTTCACTGGGCACACCGCCGGGCCAGCCGTGCAGGGCATAATATTCCGTTAGCATTTTGGGCAGATGGCAAACCGTTTGCACCGTTTCCCCGGTTTTGACAAGACCTTGCAACCGGTCGCCCGAAAACAGCTCCACCGTGATGGGTTCTTGCAAAAAACGGCTTGGCAGGCCGTCCGCCGCCGGGGATATCCCCTCGCGCAGGTTGTACAGCCGCTCAAGGTTAATAATGCGTTCGCCCACTGTTTGTATGTCCGCCTGCGTATATTCGGTGCCGAAATAGGCACTGCATCCCGCCGCCAAATCGGCCGGCATCAGGGCGTAGCTTTCCGGGCAGGCAAACTTGCACACCCCCAGGCTATCCGACGCCGCATTCACCCACTCGCTGATAAAAACGATGTCCGCCTTATGGGCTGGGTTCATCACCTCCAGCGCCTCTGTCAGCAATTCGGGAAACAGTACCCGCCCTGCCTCTTCGTTATGGGCCACATCCAGCGTGGGCAGGGAGTACAGCCCGTCTCCCCCCCAGTTGGATACGGCGTTGTTTAGCCCAAACGCTTGGCTTTGTCGCGGCTCTTGGGCCGAAAGTTCCACCCCTTTCACCTGCATGGCAAAGGGGGTGCACGCCGTATGCCCGGCACAATAGGCCCCACTACCGCCGCGCAAAGCCCCGGCCAGGCCCTGCCCGGCCATCATGTTGGCCCAAAAACGCTCTATCCCCTCTTGGTCCCCCCATGCCATGGCGTCCTCTGCGGTGAACACCCCCCGCTGGCTCCCCTCCATGGCAAAGGCCACAATGCCGCCAAAGCCGGTGGGGTCCACCCCATATTGCAGGCAGCGGTTGTATAGGAACACCAGGTATTCAAGCGATGAATTGCCAATTCTGGCCCCCAGTGCCCAAATGGGTTCCAGTTCTGGGCCCTCCGAATTAACACCGCCCACGCTGGTTTCCCTGATGCACGCGATGGGGCAACTTTTACAGGCTTTTGAGCCCTTGGTAATCTTCCGCACCGCCTCGGCGTCATAGCTATCTATGTGGGTGAAACGCGTCAACTGGTGGTTGTGGGTGGGCCAATCGCCCCGCGTGTTTTTGCTTTGGATGAACAGGGGCTTGCCCACCTCCCGCAGCCGCACCGAGGTGGGGTGGCTGGCCACCTGCTGCTGCAACTGGTTGCACAGCCGCTGCCAGTGTGGGGTTTCACAGATGGCGTCTGCCTGGGCATTGGGCCGTAGCACCACCGCCTTGAGTTTTTTGCTGCCCATGGTGGCCCCAGCTCCCCTCAGGGTGGTCATGTAGCCATCGGCCACGGCCGAAGAAATACCAATTTGTGCCTCCCCCGCGGGGCCAATGGCCACACAGGTCGTCTCTGGATGCTCACTCTTCATGGCCGCGGTAAAGGTTTGGGTTTCGGTGCCCCACCACGGCCCGGCCGCCCGTAGCTGGGCCTGCTTTCCTTCCAGCCACAGCATCACCGGCTGAGGCGCCGCCCCTGTAACCACCAGGGCCGCGTAACCCAGGCTGTGCAGGCCTATGCCAAAATCTCCCCATGCCAGGCTGCTGCGGCAACCACCCGTCAGCGAGGATTTCTCGGTGATGTGCCACTGGGCCGAAGAGGGCCAGCCCGTGTTGTTCAACGCCCCACAGGTGATAATCAGGGGCGCTTCCGCCGCCAGCGGAGCCACCCCCTGGGGGGCTATTTCAAACAGCAGGCGCATCCCCAGCCCCCGCCCACCCAAATACCGGCGCAACCACTCCTGCGGCAGGCGCTCGCAGCGGCAGGCCCCGCTGCTCAAGTTCACATACAAAACCTTGTCTACCATGACTTACCCCTGGCCTCCCCGCAGCATCAGGCACACCCGGGCCACCCTGTCGCCCACGTCGGCTACGCTGGTGTTGCCAATCTCGTCCTCCCTGGCCCCATCTGCGCCCTTGTTTTGGGTCCACAGCTTTCCGCCCGTGTAGTTGAAATGGCCTGTAGAGCCCCCCACCGCCACAATATTGCGCGACAAAAGGCAATTTATAAGGCAACCCACCGTGGTTTCCTGGCCGCCACTTCGGCTGCCGCCCACCGCCAATGCCCCACCCGCTTTGCCAAAAAGGCCGGGCACCTTGTCCCGCATGCAGCGCATTTTGTTGAACATGGTTAGCATCAGGGGGGTGGGGTTATAGGTGTACACCGGGGAGGCCAAGATATAGCCATCCGCCGCAAAAAACTTCTCCATCACCAGCAGGGTGTCATCCTCCAAACGGCAACGGGCGTTATTTTTGATACAGTAATTGCAGTTGATGCATGGCTCTAGCTTATAGTTCCGCAGCAGCAGCAGTTCTGTCTCTATCTCCCCACTCACTTTGGCCGCATTTTCTAAGGCCACCTTCAGCGCATATTCGGTGGCGCCATCTGTATAACTGCCACTGATTCCCAAAATTTTACACATGCTCATTTCTCCTTTTCTTCGCAAACGGGAAACAAAAACATTGTTCTCCTGTCCTACTCTCGCAGTTTCTACCAAAAAGGCCCCCGCCCTTATTTCGATTCCTTCTCAAAATACTCGCCGGTTTTGGGGCCTGTGCTGCCTTTCAGGCTGGTCCAGATGAGCACAATGATGGTGGCCACATAGGGAATCATTTGGAAAAACTGGTAGGGCGCGTTGGTAAGCGACACCTGTAGCCGCAATTGGAAGGCATCCATTAGGCCAATGAGCAAGGCGGCAAACATCACCCCTATGGGAGACCAGCGCCCAAAGGCCAGCGCCGCCAAGGCAATAAACCCTTTGCCACTGCTCATCCCCTCTACGAACGTATTCACATTCCCTATTGAAAGGGCGGCCCCGCCCATGGCGGCAAATATGGTGCTAAGCATGGTGGCCACACACCGGGTTTTCACCACCTTGATGCCCATAGAATCGCTGGCGCGGGAATTTTCCCCACAAGAGCGCAAATTCAGCCCAGAGTTTGTGTGGTACAAATAGACGTGGATGAGGGGCACCAGCAGGAAGGATAGATACACCAAAAAGTTTTGCTGGAACAGTAGGCTGCCCAGAAACGGGATGTCCCCCAGCACCGGTAGGCTTATTTCTTGGAAACCCGCCACCGTTACATTGCTGCTGGTGGTGGCAAACACCGCCCGGTATAAATAGGCCGTAATCCCAATGGCAAAAATGTTCAGCCCGGCGCCCACCACGGCCTGGGGCGCCCCCAGCAAGAGCGCAAACACATCAAACATCAGCCCGAATAGCACCCCGGTTAAAATGGCTGCCAGCAGCCCGCCCCAGGCGCTTCCGGTGGCGTACGAGCCAATCACACCCGCCAGCGCACCCGCCAGCATCGAGCCTTCCAGCCCAATGTTCAGCACCCCGCTGCGGCTGGCAAACACCCCACCCAGTGCGGCCAGCAAAATGGGGGTTGTAAGCCTGATGGCCTGCGGAAGGAGGTTCAATAGGTCGTTCATGGCGCCACCCGCCCTTCTGCCTTTTTTATATATTTAATATTGTATCGTATAAAAAAGTCGCTCCCCAGGGCAAAGAGAATCACCAGCCCCTGCAAGGCGTCCACCAGGTTGCTGGGGATGCCCTGTGTGCTTTGCATGGCATTGCCCCCCACCTTCAGGGCGGCAAACAAAAAGGCAGAAAGAATGATGCCCAGCGGGTTTTGCTTGCCAATCAGGGCCACGGCTATGGCGTCCCACCCAAAGTTGGCCGAGACCCCTTCCATCAGGCGGTGGTGCAGGCCAGCCACCTCAATCACACCGGCCAGCCCTGCCAGGCCCCCGCTCAACATCATAGAGAGAACCATCATAAAGGGCACTTTGTAGCCACTGTACTTGGCGGCTTCCCGGTTGCAGCCGGTGGCACGCATCTGGAAACCCACCGGCATATAGAACATGACAAAATAGGCCAGCAATGCCACCACCACCGCCACCACGAACCCCAGGTGCAGCCGGGTTCCTTCCAGCAGGATGGGCAGGTAGGCAGATTCCGGGGTGAGGGCGGTTTGTGGCAGATAGCCGCTGGGGTCTTTCAGCGGGCCGTTCAGCAGCCAGCTTAGCCCCAATGTGGCAATAAAGTTCATCATAATGGTCACAATGCCTTCGCCCACATTCATCTTGGCGCGCAAAAACCCAGGGATGGCCCCGTAGGCGGCCCCCGCCGCAGCCGCGGCCAAAAAGGCCAGCACCACCGCAAAACCGCCCGCAGGCACGTGCAGCATCACCAGTGTGCCCACAATGATGCCCACGGCAAACTGGCCCTCGGCGCCCATGTTGAACATCCCGGTACGGAAGGCAAAGGCCACCCCCAGGCCGGTTAGCAGCAACGGCGTGGTGCGCACCAGCACCTCGCTGGCCCGGTAGGCACTGCCAAACGCCCCCTTAAACATGGCAAGGTAAGCGGTAACCGGGTTTTTCCCAATGGCCAATATCAGCACACTGGCCACCAGCATGGCCGCCAGTATGGCAATGGCAAAGGTGATGATGGTGCGCAGTAGGCCCACCTTATACCCGGTGCGTTTTTCAAGCTTGAACATTTGCGGCACCCCTTTCCTTTCCCACGCCCGCCATCAAAAGGCCCATCTGGTTGATATCGGCGGTTTCCGGTGTCATGGGCTGGCCAATAATCTGCCCCTCATAAAGCACCAGGATGCGGTCGCTCAGGGCGAAAATTTCTTCCAGTTCGGTGGATATCATCAGCACGGCTACGCCCTGTTTTTTGGCGTCCATCACCGCTTTCCATACATACTCTATGGCCCCCACATCTAGCCCGCGGGTGGGCTGGGCTACCAAAAGCAGTTTGGGGCTGCGCTCAAACTCGCGCGCGATAATGATTTTTTGCTGGTTTCCGCCGCTTAGCAACTTTGCCTGTTGGGTGGGGCCTTTGGCGCGCACGTCAAACGCCCGTATCATCTGCTCGGCGTGGCTTCGCACCTCTTTTTTCTGTAACAGGCCAAACTTGGTATGCTTGTTCAGCGTTTTGGTGATGAAGTTGTCCTCGATGCTAAACTCCCCAATCAGCCCTTCTTTCAGCCTGTCTTCCGGCACATAGGAGAGCCCTTGCTTCATAATGGCGTCCACCGATGCCTTTTCAATTCTCCGGCCGCCAAAGCTAATTTCGCCCCCGGACACAGGGGCCATGCCGGCAATCACGCTGGCCAGTTCCCGCTGGCCGTTGCCATCCACCCCGGCAATGCCCACCACCTCTCCGGCGCGCACCTCCAGTGATACCCCGCGCAGTTTTTGTATACCGTTTGCGCTGTGGGTTACCTGCTTTAGCTGCAACACCACCTCGCCCGGCTCCACCTTGGTGCGCTCCACCGTCAGCACCACCTCACGGCCCACCATCATCTGGGCCAGCTCCTCTTTTGTGGTTTCGGCGGTGTTTACAGTGGCCACCATCTGCCCCGCGCGCAGCACCGTTACCCTGTGGGACACCGCCATGATCTCTTCCAGCTTATGGGTGATGATGATGATGGACACCCCTTGCTTGGTCAGGTTGTTCAGCACCTCAAACAATTCCACGGTCTCCTGCGGGGTAAGCACGGCCGTGGGCTCGTCCAAAATCAGAACATCGGCCTTGCGGTACAGCGCTTTCATAATCTCCACGCGCTCCTGCTCGCCCACCGAAAGGGTAGAAACCTTGGCGCAGGGGTCTATTTTCAGGCCGTAGCGCTGGCTTAATAGGCGCAGTTCGGCCTCCACTTTTTTGATGTTGAGCCAGAGATGGTCTTTTACCCCCAGCACCATGTTTTGTGCCACCGTGAAATTGGGCACCAGCATAAAATGTTGGTGCACCATGCCAATGCCATGGGCCATGGCCACCCTTGGCGAGCTTATCTCCACCACCTTGCCATCCACCTCAATGCGGCCTTCGTCGGCGGCATAGATGCCATACAAAATGTTCATCAAGGTGGTTTTCCCCGCCCCGTTTTCCCCTAAAAGGGCATGTATTTCCCCGTTTTCCAGGGTAAAGTTGATGTGGTCATTCGCGCAAAAATCGCCAAAGTACTTCACCACGCCACACATGGAAACACTGCTCATTTCGGCCCCTCTCTCCTTTGTGGTAGCCTTACTGCTAGCCCCCGCCCCCTTCCCGGGGGCAGGGGTGCCTCTGCCTTTCACATGGCGGGAAACCCCGCAAAAACCCTTTTATTCCCGGCCGGGGTAGCTGGCCGGCAGAACATCGTTCAGCTCGCCGCTCATCACCTCTTGCTTAATCTCTTCCACGCGGGCCTTCACATCCTCGGGAATTTTGTCCTCAAAGTTATGGTAGGGGGCAATGTCTAGCGCGCCTTCTGCCAAACCCACCACCCGGGAATACGCCTCGAATTTGCCGTCAATCACGTTTTGAATCACCATCTCATAGATAGGGGCAAACCCGGTGAGGTTGCTGGTGAGGAACAGGTCTGGTGCCAGTTCGTACTGGTCCACCGTGTTGCCAATCAGCATCACATCGTTGCCATATTCTTTGGCGGCCTCAATAATACCGGCCGTGCCTTGGTTTGCGTTGCTCTGAATCACGTCCACGCCACTTTCGAACATGGTGAGGGCCAATTCTTTGGCTTTGGCCACGTCATCATAGCTGCCCACATAAGCCGAGGAGACCTCAATTTCCGGGTTTGCATACTTGGCCCCGGCGGCGTAGCCGTCCAAAGCTTCGCTGGTGGTGGGCACCTCCACCGCGCCTATCCAGCCTATTTTTCCGCTTTTGCTCACCAGCGCGGCCAGCGCGCCGGCCACAAAGGTGTTCTCATCTGTGGCGGTGCGGTAGCTTCCCACGTTGGGTTCCTGGCCAATCTCGCCATTAAAAACGAAGAATTTGGTATCTGGGTAGCTGCTGGCCACCGCCATAATGGGGTCTTCAAACTGGCTGCCATGGCCCAAAACCAAGTCATAGCCCTGGTCTGCATAATCGCGGAAGGTCGCTTCCATATCGGCGGTGTCCACATTTTCAATGTAGGCAAACTCAAAGCCCAGCCGGCTTTGCACGTCCGCCACGGCATTGTATCCATTGGCGTTCCAGCTTGCGTCTGTAATAGAGCCGTTCAGTACCAAAGCCACCTTCAACTGGTCTGCGGAAGTTCCGGCGCCGGCGGGCGCGGCAGACGATGCCGTGGACGCAACACTGGCCGGCGCCGCTTGGCTGGAAGCCTTGGGCGCGGAACTGGATTTCCCCTGGTCGACCGTATTGCTGCCGCAGGCGGCCAGCCCGGCAATCATCAAGGCGCAAACCAGCAAGCACAGCACAGATTTCATCATTTTGTTCATCCGTTTTTCCTCCTTAAATATGAAGCTTCTTTTTTCCCTAAGCGAACTTACAAAGGTTTCGATGGCGGGCGTTTGCCTTTTGCTAACTGTAATCCACCTTTCCAAAGAAAGAATCAAACGCGTCATCCAAAATCGGTTCGTGCACCATATAGGCAATGGCCATCTTGTGGCCGGTTATTTCCATCAGTTCCAGCGCCATCTCCCGGGAAAAAGCGCCACACAGCTCCACAGAGCCATACCCTTCCTCTTGCAGCTCCCGCACCTTCTGTTTCGCCTCGCGGAAATTGCGGGCACAGTAGATTTGGGTTTGCAAATCTTCTCTTGTAAAAAAGGCACGGTCTTTTTCGGGGTCAAACTCCCCCATCAGCATCACACAGTACTTTTTCATGGCCGCTTCCCTCCCTATTCTGTGGTTTCTTCTGCCAGGCCTAGCCTGGCCAGCACCGCCGCGCCCGGCATGCCGTTCTCCCAGCCCCGCAGGGCATAGTACTCGGTTTTCATCTCCTCCAAGTGGTTGACCAAGGTCCGCTTTTCCCCGGTTTTCACAAGGCCAACCAAACGGTTTCCGGTATACGCGTCCACGGTGATGGGCTCTTGCAAAAAACGGTTTGGCAGGCTGTCGTCTTGTTCCGTAAACCCCTCCCTTTTGTTAATCAAACGCTCTAGATTTATAATGCGCTCGCCGGTGGCCAGCAGTTCTTCTGCGTTGTGGGGGTGGCCATGCCAGGCACTGTAGCCCTTGGCCAAATCCTGTGGCATAAGCGCGGTGGTTTCCGGGCAGGCAAACTTGCAGATGCCCAGGGAATCAGAAAGGGCATTGAACTCCTCGCTAAACTTCACCAGCGCCGCTTTTCCCTCTTCTTTGTGCACCTCTAGCACCCGTTCCCAATCATCCGCAAACAGCTTCTGGGCGGCCTCCTGATTCTGCGCCACATCCAAGGTGGGCAGGCCATAGCCCCAATCTGCCCCCCAGTTCGACACCGCCAAGGACAAACCAAACGCCTTGCTTTGGCGGGGTTCCTGGCCAGACATTTCCACCCCTTTTCCCTGCATGGCATAGGGCGCCGTTTCCGGGTGGGCTTGCGCATAGGGGCGGCTTCCGTTGCGCAGTTCCCCCCCAAGGCCGCGCCCTTCCACCACTTCGCAAAGAAGGTGGTCGATGCTGGCGGGGTTGCCCCAAGGCAGCGTCTCTGCGTTTTGCAGTAAACCCCGCTGGGCACATTCCATGGCAAAGGCCACCACCCCGCCAAAACCGATGGGGTCTACCCCCTGTTTCAGGCAGCGGTCAAAAAGTTCAATCAGATATTCTAAGTTGCCATTGCCTATGCGTGGGCCAAGGGCCCATATGGGCTCATACTCAGGCCCTTCGGTGGTCACGCGGGGCGTCTTGGTTACCCGCACACACCCAATGGGGCAGCCTTCGCAGTGTTGGCGGCTTTGGGTATACCGTTCCACCGCTGCGCCGTCCAGCGCGTCAATCCACTCATCAAAATTCTGGCGCTGATGGTTGTGCGTGGGGAAATCTCCCACTTGGTTTTTGCTGCGAATCAACATGGGTTTCCCCTGCTGCCGCAGCCGTATCGAGGCCGGGTAATCCCGCACTTGGGTGTTCATTTCTTCGCATATGGCCGCAAAGTTTTCGCCCTCTTTTGGCGGTGCCCCCCCCGGCCCCGCCACCACGGCTTTCAATTTTTTAGAGCCCATCACCGCCCCCAGCCCGGTGCGCAGAATCATCTGGTAGCGGTCCCCCAAAATACAGCCCAGGCCGGAAAGTTTTTCCCCTGCCGGGCCAATACAGGCCACGCTGGCCCCGGGGTATTGCTGGCTTAGCTGGTCTGTGGCGGCATGGGCATCCAGCCCCCACAGCCCGGCGGCGCTTTGTATCTCTGCACCCGCTTCGCTGATGCGCAAAACCACCGGCTCTTTTGCTTGGTTTTTTATCACCAGCGCCATGTAGCCACAGTGCCGTAGCCGAATGCCGAACTCCCCCCAGCAAAACCCGCCGCCGTAGCCCCCACTTAAAGGCGACTTCGCCGTCACGCTCCACTGGGTTCCCGCCGGCCAGCCGCTACCGGTAAACGGCCCCACGGTAAAGATGAGGGGGTTTCCCGCCGCCAGGGCCGGCGTGCCTGGTTTTAGCAGGTCATACAGCAGCCGCGCCCCCAGCCCTCGCCCCCCCAGATACTGTTTCAGCAGTTCCGGTGGCAACGTTTCTGTTTTTACCAGGCCGCTGTGTAAATCGATGGTCAACATCTTGTTGTGCGTGCTGGTTTCCAATTTCTATCGTCCCTTTCTTTTACACTTCGCCTGTTATGAGCGGCCTGTACTGCGCTTCTTTCTCAAAGGCCTTCCCCACACCGCAGGCCCCCTGCGTTGGGTTGATCATCAGGGCCGCCGTGGCCACCCTGCGGCCTATGTCCTCCACCGTACGCATGCCCACGTCGTCGGCTGTAGCCCCGGCCAAACCGGTGTTTTGCGTCCACACCTTGCCCCCGGCATAATTTCCCGCAGAGCCCCCCACCACCAAAATGCCCCGCGCCAGATACATGTTCAAGATGGCGTTTAGGGTGAACTCCTGCCCTCCGTTGCGGGTGCCCCCCACCGCAATGCCGCCCCCCACCTTGTAGCTGAATGTATCTGGGTGGGTAAACCGCAAGGGGCGCATCCGGTTAAAAAAGGCCAAAAGCTCCGGCGTGATGTTGTAGGTATACACCGGGCAACCTATGATGAAACCATCGGCGGCCACAAAACGTTCAATCAGCTCGGGCATATCATCTTTTAGCACACAGCCTTTTTGCTGCCTCACACAAAAATCGCAATGGGTACAGGCTTTGATGGTATAGTCCCGCAGGGCCAGATACTCCACCTCAATTCCCGGGATGGCCGCAGCCGCCTCCAGCGCCACCTTCACCGCCCGCTCTGTGGCCTGCCGCCGGGGGCTGCCGGATATGCCAAGAATTCGTTTCATGTCTATGCTCCATTTCTTCTGTGTTTCCTGTTAAGAAACACAGTTTCTTAATTTGCGTAAAAAGAAGCCACATCGCCGATGCCGTCCCATCGGCCATGTGCAGGTTAGTCTGCCATACCACCCAAGCGGGACACCCGCTTGGCGCTTTCCACCACATCTTGCACAATGGCTTGGCACTGTGCCTGGGTGAGGGTGTCGCCTTGGCCGGAGATGGCAATAGACGCCACAATAAGCCCATCTGGCCCAAATACCGGGGCCGCCACCGCAAAGGCATTGGGCACAATTTCCCCTTGGCTGATACAATACCCCTGCTGGCGAATTTCTTCCAGCGCCCGCTCTAGGCTTTCGCGGTTGCGGATGGTTTTGTCCGTCAGGGGAACAAAGTCAATTTCTTCCATGGTGCGGTCTTGTTTCCACTGGGGCTGGTAGGCCAGCAGCACCTTGGGGCCGGCCCCCCGGTAATAGGGGTGGCACTCGCCCAGGCGCATCCCCATCTTCCACGGGCTATCTGCTTCCAATATCTCCACAATCACCACTTGGTTGCTTTGCTCTATCATCAGCATGGCATGCACACCGTATTTGTCGCAAAGCAGGCGCAGCTCCGGTTTGGCCAACTGGCGTATATCCAGGTTATGCAGCGCCTGGTAGCCCTTGGCAATCAAGGTGGGGCCCAAAGAGTACTCTTTGCTCACCGCATCTTGAGACACAAACCCAAAATCCCGGAAGGTGGCCAATATTTTGGAGGTTGAACCTTTGGTAAGGCCCGCTTCTTGGCTCAGCGCCGTCACCGTAATACTGCGGTCTGCCGGGATGGACAGCAAAACATGCAGGGCATTCTCTAACGATTTGATCCGTGTTCCCTCAGCCATGTGTGGTGCCGCCTCTCATAAAGCCTGGTTGTTTCGTAATAAGAAACGTAGTTTCCTTGTTTTTGTGGCTACATTCTAGCACAGCCCTTCCCCACTGGCAATAGGGGTAGGCCACATTTTGTCATTTGTCTAATTTTGTCGCTTTTTTGTTGTGCGTTTCTCCAAACTTCTAATGACTTTGCCTGCACCGATACCCCGTGGCCATAAATAACCCTCATCATCGTTATATATGTAAGCTGCACGGCAAACGCCGTCACCCATCACGGCATCTGCTTGGCAGGGTGATGGGAAACGGCCCCATTTTAGCTGGCCTACCATTTGCCCAAAGGCGTATAGGAAAACCATGTGTAGAAAGCCCTTTATGGGCAAAACAAAAAACCACCCCCTGCCGTTTGCACGGTAACGGGTGGTTTTGGAGAACTGGTGTACGAACGTTAAACCCACGGTAAGCCCCCGAAACGTACATGAAAACAGGGGTTGCCAGAAGATATGTTCGTTGGTGATTCATTGTGAATACACAAGTATTTTAGTAGCTCTGCAACATTCTGAGCAACTCGTCCTCAAACCAAACCGTGTGGTGGAACATCTGCTGGTAGGCCTGTTCACTATCCCCTTGCCTGATGGCCTGCAAAATTCCCCTGTGCTGTTTTAACGATTCCACCGTGGGCGCATTGCCATGCTGGAACTGCAAGGAACGCACACGCACCACCTTTTCTTCCAATTCCAAAACGGTTTTGCGCAAAAACTCGTTTCCTAGTTGTTCGTATATCAACTCCGAAAACCGGCTATTGTAGTATTCCGCTTTGGGGTTATCTTGCTTTTCAATAGCCTCTTCTGCCGCATCCAGCACGGCCTCTACTTGCAGTAGGCACTCTGCCGGCACACCCCGCCGCGCCAGTTCGGAAACGGCATATGCCTCTAGCGCTGCTTGGGTTTCCACAATCTGCATAAGGTTTTCTTTGGACGGCAACAAAACCTGTGCGCCCCGGCGGCCTTCACGCGCCAGCCACCCATCTTTTTCCAGCAGATTAATAGCCTCCCGCACCGGGGTACGGCTAATGCCATAATGGTCGGCCAATTCCCCGATAATCAAATGCTCCCGGGGCTTGATTTGAGAGTTAATAATGGCCTGCTTTAGCGCTTGATACATGGTATCTGTTATTGGAAGATTGTTTTGAAAATCAACCAGAGGAAGTTCCATCTTTACCGCTCCCTTAGCGACAATACGTAGTTGGCAATATCTTCATAGCGTGCAAACCAAACATCATCAAAGCTTTTCATATATCTGTACAGCCTGTCCAGCATCATCAGCCGGCCCGGCCGGCCCAGGATGCAGGGGTGAAAGGTGGTGGAAAATAAACCGCCATACTCCCGCAGCCCGTCAAACTCCTCCTTGTATATGGCATAGGCATCCTCGGCGGGCACGGTAAGCCCACTGCCAGCCGGGAACAAGGAGGCGTTAAAAATCTCGTAATCATCCAGCACAATGCTGATGGGTAGCTCCATGAGGCGTTTGTTTCCGCACACCATCTCATAGGGAATATCATACTCCATTAGGCTACAATCGTAAAGTACCCCCCGGGATATTAAAAGGTCTAGGGTACTTTTCCTCACCCCCCACCCTGGGGCCGACCAGCCGCACAACTTCTTCCCACACAGCTTTTCCATGCGGGATATCTGCAAATCCATAATCTCGGCTTCTTCTTGCTCACTTAACAAAAACACATTTTCGTGCATATAGCCGTGGTAAGCCACCTCGTGCCCGTCTTGCAGGCAGCTATGAACCATGTCCGGGTCATTTTCTGCCACGAAGGCGGGAATGTAAAAAGAGGCCGGTATCTCCCATTTTTTTTGCAACTCCAAAATTCTGGGCATGGCCGCCGAAACGCCATACTGCCCCAGAGACAGGGCCGTCAGGTGCTCTTTGTTGCGTGGGTCGCTGGCGATGGGCCCCGCCAT
The DNA here is from genome assembly GCA_964472465.1 of uncultured Oscillospiraceae bacterium. Taxonomy (GTDB): domain Bacteria; phylum Bacillota; class Clostridia; order Oscillospirales; family Ruminococcaceae; genus JAAYCI01. The sequence goes on from CAYYLW010000026.1 coordinate 14,836, forward strand.
GCCGTCCACATGCCAGCCTATGGCTACGGCGGCGCGGTAGGGGCTAGGCCAAGCAAAGTTCGGTATCTTTTTCGCGCAATACTCTTCCATATTTCACCTCAAAATCTCCCCCTACAGCCGGGGTATAACGTGCAGTTACACACTCAAAATTCGGCGGCTTTTTCACCAAAAGACCGCTTTTCAAACACCTTGGCCACACCGGTGAGTATCGATACCACCAGGATGTATAAAATGGCACACTCAAGCAAGACCTCGAAAAAATAAAACCGCTCATAGATGATTTTGTTGGTAATTTTGGTCAACTCGTTCACCGCAATTACCGAGAGCAGCGCCGAGGCCTTCAGCGTATTAATCAGTTCGTTGGTGAGGGCTGGAATCATGCGGCGGGCAGCTTGCGGCAGCAGCACCCAAAACAACACCTGAAATTTACGAAACCCCAGGGCATAGGCCGCCTCCACCTGCCCGCGCGGCAAAGATTCCAGCGCCGCACGTACAATTTCCACCTCATAGCCCATGGCAATCACCGTAAGTGCCACCACCCCTGTCCAGTACTCGCTCAGCACAATACCCAGCCCTGGCAGCGCGAAATAGATGATTAATATATGGATGAGTTGTGGCGTACCACGGATATAATCCACATATATTTGCAAAATCATTTGCAATGGGCGGGGGCCTGCCACACGCAGGCTACCCAGTAATATCCCCCCAACCAGACCTATTGCCAGCGCCAAAACACTTATTTGAATGGTAACCAGCAGGGCTTTCAGCATGGTAGGAAGAATTTCCAGCATGAAGGTAAAATTCAGCATATTTCTTCCCCCTCTTTGAATGCGCAATAGGACAAGAAGGTTTTGGTTTTCTCGTGTTGCGGATGCTCAAAAAACTGGCGGGGCGGGCCCTCTTCCAGCACCCGGCCTTCGTCTAAAAATATCATTTTATCGGCAAAGTTTTTGGCAAAGCCCATCTCATGCGTCACCACCACCATGGTCAGGTTTTCCTTGGCCAAATCCTGCATTACCTCCAGCACCTCGTTGGTTAGCTTAGGGTCTAGCGCGCTAGTGGGCTCGTCGAACAGCATGATTTTGGGCTTCATTGCCAGTGCACGGGCGATGGCAATACGCTGTTGCTGCCCGCCGGAAAGCTGATAGGGGTGTTTCTTACAATGGTCCTTTAGGTGCACTTTCTCCAGCAGAATTTCGGCCTGCTCGGTGGCCTCTTTTTTGGATAAGCCCAGCACTTTGGTTTGGGCAATGACGATATTTTGCAGGGCCGTGAGGTGCGAAAACAAATTAAAATTTTGAAACACCATCCCGATTTTTTTGCGCTTTTGGGCCAGCACCTTAGGGGGGTCTCGCACAAACATACCGCCAGATTCGTAATGGCCGCCCACATACTCACCCTCAAGCCAAATTGTACCCTTCGTGGGTTTTTCCAAATAGTTAATCATTCGCAGCAAAGTTGTTTTCCCCGAACCAGATGCCCCGGCAAACACCACCTTTTCCCCCTGGTGCACCTCCAGGCTAAAGTCCCGAATCACCTCCACGTCTCCAAACGATTTATCTATGTGTTCCATTTTTAAAATGACGGTGTTCATATCCATGTCTTTTCCCTCTTTGAGATGGTATAGTTTTGCCCACGATGTATCAGTCACTCAATATGGAACTCTTGGGTTTGGAACCCTGGAATTTCCCCACCACATTTTTCTCGATTGCCTGGCTACATTTACACAGTATTTCCACGATACAGAAATAGATAAGTGCCACCAGAAACAGTACCTCCGCATATTTAAAGGAGGAGGCAATGATGGCATGCCCTGCTTTCGTCAGCTCGTATACAGAGATAATCATCAGTGCGGAAGATGCCTTGATGAGATTGGCCAGCTCGTTGGTTAGGGGGGCCAGCATTTGCTTGAAGGCCTGGGGCAGCTTCACGTACAGCATTATCTGCCCATTTTGCATGCCAAGGGCTTTGGCGGCCTCTATCTGCCCTTTGGGCGTGGCTTCAAGCGCGGCGCGCACAATCTCGGTTTGGTAGGCCACCGTGTTGATGGTGAGAGCAAACACGCCCACAAAAAACAAAGGCAAAGACAGCCCTAGGCGGGGCAGCAAAAAGAAACTGGCGTAAATTTGCACCGCGATGGGTGTGCCCCTGCAAATGGTGACGTAGATGTCTATAAGCACCTGGATGGGCCTGGGGCTGGAAACCCGCAACACCCCCATCAACACGCCCAAAAACAGCCCCAAGACCAGTGATACCAACGAAATTTCCAGTGTGAGAACCGTGGCTTTCAGTAGCCGCGGTAGTATTTCTACCATGAATGAGAAATCCATTGCCTATCCCCTTTTTCCAGTGGGTAATTACGGAACCCTTGGCTCGCCAAGGTAAACCGGCGAGCCAAGGATCGGCAGTTCTACCAGGTCGGCGGCACATTCGGTACATCGAAAGACTGACCAAACCATTTTTCCTGCAAGGCGGCCAGGGTACCGTCTTCCTTCATGGCCACTAGAATACCATTGATGAGCGCACGCAAGGCCGTGTCCTCTTTGCGGAAGGCGATAACCGAATATTCTGCCGCCCAATTGTCACTCTTGAAGGGAATGGTGGTGAATTCGGGGTTTTCTTTGGCGAATTCATTCAAGCTGTTGAACGAGCTTGCATAGGCATCCAACCGCCCGGTTTTCATGGCCTCGTAGGCTGCGGCGTCATCATCGTAGGTTTTGATATCCTCTGCATAGGCGATGTTCAGCTCTTTGGCAGTGTCCTCCAACTGAATTACGGAAGGTGTGCCCTCGCCGGCACCCACCACTAAGCCGTCCAAATCAGCCCGTTCCTGAATACCGCTGTCTGCCTTCACCAAAAGGCCAGAGCCGGCGTCCATGTACGGCACCGAGAAGTCCACCCTTTGATAGCGGTCTTCGGTAGCCGTCATGCCGCCCAGAATGATATCAAACTGTTTGTCGTACAGAGACTGCAACACAGCACCCCAGCTTGTGTCCATCGGTCTGGCCTCTACGCCCATTCTGCGGCCTATCTCTGTGGCCAGGTCAATATCAAATCCGATGATGTTGTCGTTCTCGTCCCGATATTCGAAGGGCCGATACTGTGCCTCTAGCCCGTAGGTGAAATAGCCCTTTTCCAGAATGGCGTTGAGGGCCTCCATCTCGGCAGAGGATGCGGCAGCGCCCCCGTCTACCCCTTCAGATGCGGATGTGGCCGCTTCTTTGGAAGAACAGGCGGACAATAAGAGTGTGGCAAACAACGTAAACCCCAAAAATAGTGCTGTAACCTTTCTCATTTTCCATTCTCCTTTTCGCGCATAAGTTTAAATGCCCGGTTTGGGCATGTGCCAACTTTATTGTTTGGGCAAAAAGCGCTCATTGATATCCAAGGTCATCACATCCTCGGCACTCAGTGCCGAAATATCCAGCCCCTCTACGGCCAGCATTGAGATGCTCCTCTCCCAGCGCTCTTTCTCCATGGTACCCATCAAGGCATAGTCACCCTGGTACGGGAACAAGGGCTCCATCTCTACAATCATGGCTTTTTGCAAGGCCGCTGTGCTGTTGGAAAGGTATTGTCTCACAATGATTTCGGCCGCTTTTTCCGGGTCTTGGAAGGCTGCGCGCCACCCATCAAAGCTTATCTTCACGAATTCCGCCAGCATATCCGGCTCTTTCGTGGCCAGCCGCCTACTGGTACCAAACACCTGCGAGTAGACCCAGTATCCATTGTCCTTGGCCAGAAACACGCTAAAATCCAGCCCCTTGTCTCGCAGTTCCAGTGGCTCTACCAGGCTGAGGCATTGCATGGCATCCACCTCTTTATCCCGTAGCAAACGCTCATATGCAAAATCCACATCCTCAATCGTCACATCACTTTTACTCAGCCCCACAAAATTTAAAGCCACTTCAATTCCTGTTTTTCCATCTGTATGGATTCCAATCTTCTTCCCTTTTAAATCTTTTAAGGAGTGAATCCCCCGGTGGTTTAATACCATCCAACCAAGACCTGAGTACTGCATCATGGTGGAAATGGCCACCACCGGCTCGCCCGATAACACCCCTTTTATCAGTAGATTGTCCTCGGTGCTTACCACCACGTTCCCGGGGCTTTTCAGCACATCCACCTGGTTAAGGTAGGGCCGCCAGGGAATCAATTCCAGCTCAATCCCCGCTTTTTTGTACCACCCCATCTCATACGCCAGCAGTATTCCGGCAAACTGTGCGTTTGGTAGCCAATCTAGTTGCATTTGCAAAGTATACACGCGCTTCACCTCCGCCATTGTTTATAAATATATTGTTCAATATATTTATAAACATATATTACAATATATTTTATAAGACGCAAGCGTTTTATAATGTTTTTGTGAGTAATTGATAATATTTTTATGCAATATGTCTATATTTAAAGCCCCGTGCAGCAGACATACAGTTTCAAATGGTGATGCACCGCACAGATGTACAGCCACTCTCTCGGTTTCAGGGCGAACAAAGCCACCCGTTCTATAAAAGGCGCACCCTTGTTGATCAGCTGCAAAAGCAAAACTGCGATGAAGCGCCCCTGAAAAGATAGACAAAAAAGAATGAATCAGCTTTAAGGGCTTGTGTCTGTGAATAGCTGGCGGCAACCCTTACACTTTGCCTTTATGCGCCGGGGTTGTTATAATAGTTTCAATAGCCAATGCGTTCACCCACGAATTGGTCAAGTGAATCAAAAAAGCTGTGCAGGTCACGAACTGGGGTAAGGCAATCTTCTGACCAAACTGGGTAAACTCGGTCATATCGGTGACCCACTTCTGGTACGGTGCGGCGATTTAAAAGTTGTGCTCCTGTGGGTTTGGTGCAATTCTTCCCGCTTCTCGTTTGTATGGGCAATACCCTTTCACCCGCACCCACCACCACAAGAATTTTATGGCGAAAAAAGTGGCCGACGAAACGACGAGACCATTGCCAAAACACATGCCGATATGCCGGAAATTATCATGTTAGACTGTAAACTATAAGCCAGGCGCCCGCCCTGTGCAGGGTGGGCGCCTACTGTTGCAGAAAAGGAAACCGAAAATGAAACGTTCTGAAATCAATGCGGCCATACGCCGCCTGGAAGCCCTAGCGGCAACCCACCGGTTTGCACTGCCGCCTTTTTGCGGTTTTACGCCGGAAAGCTGGAATACCCTGGGCCAAGAATACAATGAAATTCGCGATAACATGCTGGGCTGGGACGTAACAGACTATGGTGAAGGCGATTTTGAAAAAATGGGCTTCACTTTAATCACCCTTCGGAATGGCAACCTACGGCGCAAAGCGGATTACCCCAAAAGCTATGCCGAAAAACTGCTGATGCTGAAGGACGGGCAATACTCTCCCATGCATTTTCATTGGAACAAAATGGAGGACATCATAAACCGCGGCGGTGGCACGGTGCATATCCAAGTATATAACGCAAACCAGGAAGAAGGCTTTGATACCACCGACGTGCGCATCAGCAAAGACGGACGCAATTACACCGTTTCCGCTGGCAGCAAAGTACCCCTGGCCCCTGGCGAAAGCATTACCATCTACCCCTATATGTACCATGATTTTTCCGTGGTGCCCGGTAGCGGAGATGTGCTGCTGGGGGAGGTATCGATGGTGAACGACGACCAAAACGACAACCGTTTTTATGAATCGTTCGCCCGCTTCTCCACGATTGAAGAGGACGAAGCCCCCTATCGTTTGCTCTGTAACGAGTACCCCGCTTTGTAAGCATAGATATACATCTAAAAACAGCGCACGCTGTTTCAGTGGCAACTCCCTCGTTCAGTCTGCGGTACTTTTCTCATGATTGTTGGGCAAACAAAAACAGGTGTTTGTTAGAAGATTGGCCAGAAGGTTTTGGCGCTAAAACCTTCTGGCCGGCTCTATATTTGCACATCTGTTCGCTAAAAAGCACCGGGCACAAGCCGGTGCTTTTTGTGTGTTTTTTGAGAAGCAGTATCGATGGGCACTCGGCAACTTGTCCATTGTTTATACTCTTACCCTCACTGTGTTATGGTTCATTGCCAGGCGCTAAGGTTTGCATAAGGGCAAAAAAGTGTTCCGGCTTGCCGGTACGAAAATATGCATACCAAGATTCCAGTGTATCAGATTCAAAAACACCTACCTGCTCTATAATTTGCTTCGCCCACAACAAAGCCCCGGTGCAACCGGCCGTAATCAAATTGCCGTCTGCCACCGATGGCTCGTCCACATAAAAACTTTGCCCTTGATAGGCAGGAGCAACCATCTCCAGAAACCCCGGCCCGTTGCTGGTGTGTGGGCGATGATCAAGCAGCCCGTGATTGGCAAGTGCCGCAGTGGCCCCGCAGATGGCACACACGGTAGCACCTGTAGCAAGAAACTCGCTGGCTTTTTCAAGAATCGCATCATGCTTTGGGTGGCTCCATGTATCTGCGCCCGGCAACAGCAAGAGGCTCGTTTCACTCACAACCATATCATCCATCAGGCAATCGGGCAGAATGGTCAAGCCACCCATGGTGTGGATTGCCTCTTTAGAACCAGCCACCGTTTTGACCGCCACCGGTTGCAGGCCTTTTTTGAAAAACCGGCCAGAATTCAGTTCCGAGAGCACATGCCCCAGTTCCCAGTCGGCCAAGGTGTCCAGCAGGTATACGTATAGATTCATCCTTCGCTCACCGCCCACTTTTGGCACTGCTCAATGCGCTTGCCCCCGTCCCCCTGCTTTTTGTCGTAGGCAAATTGATGCAATAGCGCACAGGGGAAGTCCTTACACATGCCACAATGCGCAAGGCCTTTGCTTTCGCAGCAACTTTTCAGCGGGCAGGCATCGCCCCAAAACGGCTTATCTATCTGCACACAGCCTCTGCAATTTACCTCTTCCTTGTATGCGCACTCCGTGCACAGAATACCGCATCTCGATTCAACCATTGTCTTGCCCTCCCTTTCATTTGGTTCTTCTCCCCCATCCTAGCATGGAGAACACGACAAGAGGGTGTCTTGTTTATTCGTACCTGGACAAAATATTTTCAGCGGCGGTTTTCAATGCCTTCGCCATATATTCCGGTTCTAGCACCTTCACCTTGCCGCCAAAACCAAGCAGCCAGGAAAGAATATAGTCGTGCTTGGTAAACCCTATTTCAAAATGCAAACCTCCGTCTGTTTCTTTGTAGCACCGTGGCCCATAGGTTTCCATCAGCCGATACTTTTCGGACGGGTCAAACAGCGCAACCAGCTTATCCTCTTTTTCTCCCTCCACCCACGCCTGGAAATCCCGCTTCTCCTGCGGAATCTCACGCGGCACAAAGCGCTCTTCACACACGCGCAGATTCCATAGGCGCTGAAGCTTGAACAGCCGAAAATCCGAACGCGCCAAACAAAACCCGAACACGTACCATGCCGACCACTGGAAAATCACAAAGTAGGGTTCGATGCGCCGGTGGGATTCGCCTTTTTCGTAGAAATAATCAAATTCAATCATTTGGCCATACAGCACGGCGCCTTTTATCCGTTCTATTTTATCGGTCAACTGGCCCCGATAATGGGAAGCGAGGTCGATAATCACTGGCTCGCGCAGGGAAACAACCGCGCCGGTATTGGCCTTGAGTTTGTCCAAGACGCGTTCGATATTCGACTTTTCTGACACGCTGCCAAGCCCTTTTAGCGCGGCGACCATACTGGCCAATTCATCCGCTGTTAAAACACTTTTGTCCAGCTTAAACCCTTCCGCAATCGAAATACCGCCACCGCTTCCCTGAAGGGCCACCACGGGAATTCCCGCCCTGCACATCGCATCGATATCACGCCCGATTGTGCGGCGGCTGACCTCGAATTTTTCAGCCAGCTCGGGCGCTGTCGTGCGGTCTTTTTGAAGAAGTATGGTAAGGATACCAAGTAGTCGGTCCAGTTTCATCTTTCATCACCCACCATATTATAGCACACAAACACGACAACAATATGTCGTGTTTGTGTGCCCAGACCGTCAAAGAACCAAAGTTACACACCAAGGAAACTGGGGGTTTTTGACGGTATGAGGCCCGGCCAAAAAAGGCCGAGCCTCTGCTATCTTTCTACTTCTCACTCAAAGCCTATTGGGCCCGCTTTTCACGCGCGTCTTTGCTCTTGTTTGTGCTAATAGACTCTGTGTCAGACGTGGGCTTTTGCCCTCTTTTGCTTCTTTCCTCTTTGGCCGGTTCCGCCAAAGGCTGTTTTTCTGCCGTGCTGC
>CAYYLW010000027.1:0-22389 GCA_964472465.1 uncultured Oscillospiraceae bacterium
CATTCCATCTTGTCCAGCTTGGTTACGGTATTGGTAAAAAACGCGTGCATCAGCATGGCAAACACGGCAAACATCAGCACCAAAATGATAAAAAATACCGCCACCGTATTGGCCACAAACCGGGTACGTAAAGATTTCATGGCGTCTCCTCAGTGTTCTTGTAGGCGGAGAAAGGCGGAATCCAGCTCGTGTTCACATTTCAAAAACACCGCCACCATCACGGGCGAAAAATGCCGTCCCTCCCCTTCGGCGATGATCTGACGCACCTGGGCATGGTCCATCGGTTTTTTGTAAGGCCGCACACTGCGTAGCGCGTCGTACACATCGGCCACGGCCATAATCTGCGCGCTTAAAGGAATGGCGTCTCCGGCCAGCTTATCTGGGTAACCCGTGCCGTCATACCGCTCGTGGTGGTGCAAAATCACGTCGTAGGCCATCTCGGCGTAGGAGGTATCCGGCATAGCCCTTTTCACCGCCAAAAAGGTTTGGGCCCCCAGCGTGGTATGGGTTTTCATAATCTCAAATTCTTCCGCATCCAGCGGGCCGGGTTTTAATAAAATGCGGTCCTCAATGCCAACCTTTCCAATATCATGCAGGGGGGCCACACTTTTTATGGTACGCACAAATTCTTCGTCCACCTGGGAAAACTGGGGAAACTGGGAAAGGCAACGAGCCAGGCTTTCGCAAAACACGCCCACGCGCTCTAAGTGGGTGCCCGTGTCCGTATCCCGGCATTCGGAAAGTTTGGCCAGCGCCAGGATGGTGGCATTCTGCGCCAGCAACAGGTTTTCGTTGGCGCGCGCTATCTCATCAAGCTGCTCAAAAATTTGCGCCTTGAGTTTCCCGTTGAGCTGCTGCACCTCTTGTTGCAGGCGGCTTAGCTTTAAATGGTTGTATATGCGTTCCTTTACCTCTTCAAACTCGAAGGGTTTTGTGATGTAATCTACCCCGCCGTTTTGAAAGGCCCTGATTTTGTCTCCCACCTCGCTGAGGGCGCTGATGAAAATGACGGGAATCTCGCCACAGCCCGGCGTGGCCTTCACCCTGCGGCAGGTTTCATACCCGTCCATTTCTGGCATGGTGATGTCCATCAGGATGATATCGGGGTGGCTAAACTGCAAGCTGGACACGGCATCGGCCCCACTGCGGAACACCGAAACCGCAAAGCCAATGCGCTGCAACATGTCCTTGAGTAGTTTTAAGTTGGCGGGGGTATCGTCCACCACCATAATTTTATTGAATTGGTTTTCCATATTCACTCCCACATATTGCAAGAAAGGTGTGGTGTTGGGCGCAAAAATGCGGTTAAAAAACAGGGCTTTGTGGTGCGCCCAGCATACCACTACAAAAAGCAAAGATAGTATAGCACATTTTGCCACCAAATGTGTGTATGCCCTAGAATTTTCTTGGCAAAGACACAAGACGGCATAACCGGGCCCCCGGCAAGCCTTGGCAACAAAAAAGCCGCCCCACAGAGGGCAGCTTTGTATTTGCGGGCGGCTTGCCGGGGCGTTTAGCCCTCGGTTTGCTCCATGTATTCGTCCAGGGTACCACGGCGGTCCACCAGCTTACCGTCCTGAAACTCCATAATGCGGTTTGCCAGCGTTTGCACCAGTTGCAAATCGTGCGAGGAGAACAGCACCACCCCGGGGAAGGCCTCCAGGCCATTGTTCAGCGCGGCGATGGATTCCAAATCCAGATGGTTGGTGGGCTGGTCCAGCAGCAGCACGTTGGCGCTGGTCAGCATCATGCGCGCCAACATGCAGCGCACCTTTTCCCCGCCGCTCAGCACGTTCACGGCCTTGAACACGTCGTCGCCGGAAAACAGCATCCGCCCCAAAAATTGCCGCAGATAACTCTCGTGCTGGTCTGGCGAATAGGGGGCCAGCCATTGCAGCAGGTTTTCCCCATGGTCTTCAAAAAAGGCGGTGTTATCCTTGGGGAAAAAGGCCTGCGAGGTGCTTACCCCCCATTTGAAACTGCCCGCGTCGGGCTCCAGCTCCCCCATCAGAATTTGCATCAGGGTGGTCACGGCCAGCTCGCTGTGGCCCAGGAAGGCCACCTTATCCTCCCGGCCCAGTACGAACGAGACATCGTCCAGCACCTTCTCCCCGCCAATGCTTTTAGAAAGGTTCTCCACAAACAGCACGTCCTTGCCCAGCTCCCGCTCGGGGCTAAAGCCCACCCAGGGGTAACGCCGGGAGGAGGCAGGCATCTCTTCAAAGGCCAGGTTATCCAGCAGTTTTTTGCGGCTGGTGGCCTGTTTTGCCTTGGATTTGTTGGCCGAAAAGCGGGCGATGAAGTCCTGCAAGGCCTTGGCCTTTTCCTCCATCTTGCGGTTTTGCTCCTTGGCCAGTTGCTGCATCAAGCGGCTGGAATCGTACCAAAAATCGTAGTTGCCCACATAGAGCTTGATTTTGGTGTAATCGATGTCCACAATGTGGGTGCACACGGCGTTGAGGAAGTGCCGGTCATGGGACACCAAAATCACCGTGCCCACAAAATCCAGCAGGAAATCTTCCAGCCAGTTGATGGAGGCATAGTCCAGGTTGTTGGTGGGCTCGTCCAGCAAAATCACGTCCGGCTGGCCAAACAGGGCCTGGGCCAGCAGCACTTTCACCTTTTCCCGCCCGTTTAGTTCCTTCATGTACTTGTAGTGCTGCTCGCTTGGCAGGCCAAGGCCCCCCAGCATCTTCGCCGCGTCCGATTCTGCCTCCCAGCCGTTCAGCTCGGCAAATTCGGCCTCCAGTTCCCCGGCCAGCACCCCGTCCTCGTCGGAAAAATCCTCCTTGGCGTACAGCGCGTCCTTTTGTTTCAGCACCTCATACAGGCGCGCGTTGCCCATGAACACGGTTTCCAGCACCGGGAATTCGTCGTATTTGTTCTGGTCCTGCTCCAGCACCGAAAGGCGGGTTTCCGCCGCAATCACCACCTCGCCGGTGCTGGGTTCCAGCGCGCCGGACAAAATTCGTAAAAAGGTGGATTTTCCCGCGCCGTTGGCCCCGATGATGCCATAGCAGTTGCCCGGCGTGAAGATGAGGTTGGTTTTGGAAAACAGCTTGTCGGTTCCATAACTCAAGCTCACGTCGCTTACAGTAATCATTTGCCTTTTGTCTCCATATTTTTACTTTTGTGCGCCCCGCGTGGGGTGCGCTTTTTTTTCTTTTTCACCGAAAAACCAAAATCGCCTATTTTCTTGCCCAGCGCAAAATACTCCCCGTGGGCATAGCAGGCAAGGCCCGCCCGCGCCAGGCGCAGTTTGCCCGCCGCATCTATTATGCCTTCCTCCACATCCACGGCCACTATATCTGCCAGCAGCATATCGTGGCTGCCCAGGGGTATCACCTGCGTCACGCGGCACTCCACACTCAAGGGGCTTTCGGCCAGGGTGGGGGCGGCCACCACGTTGGCGGCCTCCGCCGTTAGGTGGCAGGTTTCAAATTTGTTCTCCTCCCGCCCGCTTTTCACGCCGCAGCGGTCGATGGCACGCACCAGGGCGCTGGTGGGCAGGTTGATGACAAACTCCCCACGCTGGGTGGCCAGGCTGTGGGAAAGGCGGGTTGGGCGCAGGGAGATATAGGTTTTGGGCGGTTTTGTACACAGCATGCCGCACCAGGCCACCGTGCAGACATTGGGTTCTTCCATCGTACCGGTGGTCACCAGCACCGGCGGCACCGGGGCCAGCATCGCGCCACCCTTCCATTGCTTTTTTGCCATTCTGTTCCTCCTGGTCTTCCAAAGCGGACGTGGCTTTTACGCGGAATGGGCCTTGCGGTGGCTCTTGTAGCTTTTGCTCTCCCCACTTTTTCGCTTCAGCGCTGTAGCACTGGGGCGGGCCTTCTTTTTTTGCATCTCAAAACGCACCGCGGCGCCCTTGATACGGATGGGCCTATCGTGCTGCATCAGCGCATAGGCGTCGTCTTCCCGCAGGCCAATGCGGGTGCTCTCATCTCCAATGTCTATCTTGCCAATTTCGCTGCCGGGTATGTCCAGCAATTCGGCCAGCGAGCCCACCAGGTGGTTTGGCGTGATGCGGGCGCTGCGCCCGATGCTGGCCGTTACCGTCACCATGGGCGAGCGGCTGCCCGCGGCCAGGCCTCCCAGCCTTTCCATAGGCTGGGGCAGGGCTTCAAATTCTTTCAGCCTATCAAATTTTTCGTCCCCGCCCAGCAGCTTCTCCGCCAGTGCACAGGCCACCGCCTCGGCCGTGATGCCGCTGTCTTCGCTGCCCAGCAGCCGCTTCACCAGCATCTGGGCGGCTTTGCCCGGCTTTTCTTGCAGCATGGGTAGCAGCGTTTCAGCCTCTTTGGCCACGCTACGCGCGCGCATATCGTCGGCGGTGGGCAGGCGGTGCTCCTGGATGGCGCTGCCCGTGAAACGCATCAGCGCTTTGAGGGTGGCCATCTGCTTGCCGTTGCACACCAGCGTTTGGGAAATGCCCCGCTTGCCCGCCCGTCCGGTGCGGCCAATACGGTGCACGTAATATTCAAAACTCTGGGGTAGGTCGAAATTAATCACAGCGTCCACGTCGTCCACATCAATGCCCCGGGCCGCCACGTCGGTGGCCACCAGCACAGAAATTTGCCCCGCGCGGAAACCCTGCATCACCTGGCCACGCACCGCCTGGCTCATGTCTCCATGCAGGCCGGTGGCCCCAAAACCATGCTTACGCAGCATGGCGGCCAAATCATCCACCATGGTTTTGGTGTTACAAAACACGATGGAACGTCCAGCGTCTGCATAACGCAGCAGCAAGCTCAGTGCGTCTTGCTTTTTGTGCTGAGGCACGTGGTAATATGTCTGCTCAATATCCGCCTGGCTCACCTGCCCGGCCATTACGTCCACCACCTGGGGGTCCTGCAAAAACTCTTTCGATATTTTCAGAATGGGCGGCGGCATGGTGGCGGAAAACAACACCGTTTGCCGCTGGGCCGGGGCCTGGCCCAGGATGGTTTGAATATCCTCAATAAAGCCCATGCTCAGCATCTCGTCGGCTTCGTCCAGCACCACCATCTTGATTTCGTCCATTTTTAAGGTTCTGCGCCGCAGATGATCCATCAAGCGGCCGGGGGTACCCACCACAATGTTGGCGCGTTTCAGCAAGCGAATTTGGTCGCCCATGGGGGCCCCGCCGTACACGGTGGCCACACACACGCCCTCTTTGTACTTGGCATATTTTTGCATCTCCCTGGCAATCTGCAAAGCCAGTTCCCGTGTGGGCGAAAGCACCAGTACCTGGGCGCGTTTGTTTTCCGCCTGCACGCGCTCCACCGCCGGAATACCAAAGGCGGCCGTTTTGCCCGTGCCGGTGCTGCTGTGGCCAATCAAATCTTGCCCTTCCAGCAAAAAGGGGATGGCGGCGGCCTGGATGCTGGTGGCAGCCGTGTAGTTTAGGTCCTCAACGGCGCGGGCCAGTTGGGGGGAAAGCGAAAGATGGCTAAAGGATAGTTCCGGCTGTTTCTGCTGGGTCAAAGTAGTTTGCTCCTATTCTATGTTACGTGCCTAAAAGATGGACGGATGGCGCAAAAAAGGCCACCCACCTTTTATCAAACAAAGTGGATGGCTTCATTTGGCAAAGTGGAACCCCTGTATGTTTTGGTGGCTTGCACCCGGTTTGTGGCCCAAAGGCCCCGCCAAACCATGCGTCACACCGCCACCGCAAAACATGCGTGCGGGCAGGCTCGTCTTGCCGCCAGGGCACGCCATGGGCAGAACAGCCTTATTAACCTTATTAGTTTACTATATTTTGAAGGCACTGTCAAACTGTTGCCCCTCCCCCGTTCTGCTTTTCCCGCCGCACGGTTTATGGCCCCCCAAAAAAGCAGGCCCAGGGCCTCCGCCCATTTTCTTCCGGCGGCACCCCTGGGCCTTGCACGGCGCGCTTTTCACGCAGAGAAACGCGGCTTCTTTACACTTGTTATTCCCCGGCAGTCGTTAAAACATCCATCTGCTCTTCGGTCAGCTTTACTTCCAAGGCGCTCATCGCCTCCCGAAACTGGGCCTCATTGCTGGTGGCCACCAGCGGCAGGGCGGGCACTTCGCTGTGCATCAGCCAATAGAACACCAGTTGCGTGCGGCTATAGCCTGTTTCGGCGGCTATGGTATCCAAGGCTTTTAGGCGCGCCGTGGCATCCGCGCTTATATAATTGGGATGGAAAGCCTTGCCGCCCGTGTAGGCCCCCTTAATCAAGGGGCAATAGGCGATGAGGGTGATGCCGCTATCACTTACATACTCCCGCAGTTCCTCGTTTACATAGCGCTGAAAGGGGAACACGGCTTCCGGTTTTGGGCGCAGGTAGGAGTGGCGCTGCTGGATGCAGCAAAAAGGCTCCCAGCCATTCTTTTGGCAAATTTGCCCCGCGCGTTCCAGCCGCCAGGCGGGGAAATTGCTGGCCCCGATGTGCCGCACCTTCCCCTCCTGAATCAGTTCCTGCAATGTTCCCAGAGATTCCTCCATCGGCACCGCGGTATCGTCGGTGTGCAAATAGTAGAGGTCAATACAATCCACACCCAGGTTTTTTAAGGATTTATCGCACTCTTCCCGGATTTGTTTGGGGCTGGTGCCATACTCGATGCCGGGGTAAGGGAAGCCCATTTTGGTGGCAATGATGAAATCCTCCCTGTGGCCGTTTTTTCTCAGCCATTTCCCAATAAAACGCTCGCTGTCGCCCGCCTGGGAGGGGCCGTCTTGCGAACGCCCGTAGATGTTGGCGGTGTCGATAAAATTCCCGCCGGCGGCGGCGTAACGGCTCAGGTTTTCCTGCGCGGCCTCTTCGCTGATTTTGGGCCCATACATCAGGGTACCGTGGCCCATTTCACTCACTTTAAGCCCCGTGTGGCCCAGTTTCCATTTGTTCATCTTGTAGCCTCCCTTGTGCATATTGTTTTGGGTGGTATCTTCTCAATTTGGCAGGGCAGCCCCCGGCACGAAAAGGCCGGAATACTGTGGCCTTGCTTTTTGTGGCGGGAAGAAAGCCGGTTTACATTGGCCGTTTGCACCAGGGGGCCAAGCCCCTCTTCGGGGTACCACCAGCCGCTGGCCAGGGCAATGGTTCCCCCTGCCATGCCTTTTTCCAGCTTCACCTGCTGTTCTGCCCAGCCCTCCTCGGTGCTCACCCGCACCCAGTCCCCTTCCAAAAGCCCCAGCGTATGCGCCAGTTCTTCGCCCAAAAAGGCCACCGGGCCAGGCTGTTTCTTCCTCTGGGCGGGCACCTGCCGCCCGGCTGAGTGGAAAAAGGACGCGTCTTTGTGACAGGTGCAAAGGTAGGGCCAGCCCTGCCCAGGCAAAGGCTCTGGCGGGGTTTCGTTTTGCAGCGCTTCCAGCGTCAGGGCCAAGTGCAATTTTCCATCCTTGGTGGGAAAACCGGTTTCCCTCAATTGCCTCGGCCCGGGTTTCTGCACGGCCTGCCCTGCGGGAAGGCTACCCACCTTTTTCAGCTCTGCCAATGTGATGCCATAGGGGAGCAAAAACTCGTCCCAAAAAGCCTCCATATCCGGCCAAAACGCCGCCTGGTAGCCCATGGCATTGGCCAGGCTATTGAGAATTTCCATGTCGCTTTTGGCCCAGGGCGGGCCGGAAAGCCGGGGGCTATAGTGCACGCTGCCATCGGGGGCCACGGCCACGCTCTCGGTTTCCAGGTAGCTGGCCACGGGCAAAACCAGGTCTGCCAGTTGGGCCGTGGGGGTAAGGAAATAGTCTGCCACCACCATGAAATCCAATTTTTTAAGAGCCTGGGCGGTGGCTTCCGGGTCAGCCCACATCACGGCGGGGTTTCCCCCCGCCACATAGGCCGCTTTCAGGGGGCCGCCTTCCAGCAGCGAGGCCACCACCGCCTGCCCGCTCACGCCGGAAAAGGCCGGGTGCACCGCGCCGCTTGCGCCAAGGCGCCTCGCCTTCATTGCGGGGGTAAAGCGCTCTGCCAGGGTTAGCGCCCGGGTAGTAAAGGGGTTCTTGCCATCGGCCAGGGGTGGCGGCAGGGCGCCGCCCACCACATCAATCTTTCCCGTAACGGCCAACAGCGCGGCGATGGCCTGGCCCTTTTGGTAGCCGTCGGTGTTATGGTCCAGCGCGTTGCCCGCCCAGATGATGCCGGGTTTTTCGCAGGCCAGCAGGCGGGTGGCCTCTTCTATCTGCGCCGGGGCAAGCCCGGTCAGGGCGGCGGTGTATTGCAGGGTATAGGGCTCTATTTGGGCCAGCAGGGTTTCCAGCCCTGCCGCATGCCGCGAGAGCAGTTCCTTATCCTGCCACCCATTTTCAAAAATCACCCGCAGCATCCCAAGGGCCAGGGCCAAATCGGCCCCCGGGCGAAGGGCTAGCCAAATGCTGGCCTGGGCGCCATAGCGCCCGGCGCGCGGGTCAACCAGCACCAGTTTTGTGCCGTTTTTTAGGGCGGTTTGCAGGCTGCAATCATCCCAGCGCAGGGTGCTGCGAGGGTGGTAACCCCATAGGAAAATGGTTTTTGTCTCGGGGCGGGCCTGGTTTTTCACGGGGAAACCAAAGGTATCCACCGCGCTTTGGCTGCGCGCAAAATGGCACATATTGCCCGCCGCCGCCCGGTTCACAATGCCCAGCACATTGGAAAAGCGCCCCTGCATCAGCGCACTGAAGGGTTTGTTAAAGCCACCTATGGTAAGCAGGCTTTCCGCGCCGTGTTCTTGCAGCGCAGCGGAAAAGCGGGCCGCCATGGCTTCCAGCGCCTCTTCCCAGCCGACGGGTTGCCATTTCCCCTCCCCTTTTTCCCCGGCCCGTTTCATGGGCTGGCGCAGCCGCTGGGGGTGGTGCAAAATCTCCAGGGCATTCATCCCGGTGGGACACCAAAAACCCTCCTTGGCCCGTAGCGGGCGCAGCTTGCGGGGAAAACCGCCCGCGTCGGTGCTCACCTCCATCGGGCATTCATGGTCACAAAAACGGCAGGGGACAACAACAGTTTTCATCTGCATACTAACGCTCCTTTGCGGCTTCGGTACCTCGGGCGAAAAATAGGCCGTGCGCGGCCGGCTCAGTTTTTGATGCCACCATCGGTGATGCCGGCCATGAAGTGCTTTTGCATAAAGACATACAGCAAAAAGGGGGGCAGGAAATTAAACAGAGAACCGGCCATGGTGATGCCATAATTCACACTGGAAGCCCGGCCCTGCATGGCGGCCAAACCCACCGGCAGGGTTTTGGTGAAATCACTGTTCGAGATGATGAGGGGCCACAAAAAGCTATTCCAGCTACGCGCAAAATATAGAATGGCCACCGTGATGAGCACCGGGCGGATAACCGGCAACACCACCCGCAGATAAATTTGGAAATCCCCGCTGCCATCAATGCGGGCGGATTCAAACATCTCCTTGGGCATGCTGAGGATGGCGCCGCGGATGAGCAGCAGGCCCAGCATGGAGGGGATGGGCAGGATAAGGGGCCAAAAGCTATCGATAAGCTGCATCTTCCCCATAATCAGCCACAGGGAAACCACCGTGGCCGGAAAGGGGATGACCATGGACACCATTAAAAAGGTGAGTAGGCCATTGCTGCCGGGAAAGCTTTTGCGGGCAAAACCGTAGGCCCCCAGGCTGCAAACGGTGAGGGTGAGCAGCACCCCCGCCAGCGAGATAAACACACTGTTGAACAGCCAGCGCGTAAACCCGCTCACCCGGAAAATTTTCAGCCAGTTATCCGGCGTGTAGGTGCTTACGTCCAGGCTGATGAGGAAGGGGGAATAGGTTTCTTGTAGGGAGCAAACCAGCATATAGGCGAAGGGGAGCAGCATCAGCAAAGACATCCCCACAAACACGGCACTCACACAAAACGAGAGGCTCTTTTTCACAGGGCTACCCCCTTTCAATATAATTTGGCCTTGCGGGAGGTAAGCAAGCGCCGCTGGCACAGTAGCAAAACCGCCACAAGCAGGATGAGAATGTTGGCAATGGCCAGCGAGTAGCCAATTTTGCCGTATTTGAACCCGAACATATACAAAGAGAGAATCATGGTATAGGTGGAGGTACCGGGGCCCCCGCCCGTGAGGGTATACACCAAATCGAAGGACTGGAAGGCCCCGATAACCCCAAGGAACACCACCAGCACGGTGGTGGGGGCCATCAGCGGCAGGGTGATTTTAAAGAAGGATTGCACCGGCCCCGCGCCGTCCACCTTGGCCGCCTCATAGTAGCTGGGGGGGATGTCCGTGAGGGCGGCCAGGTACACCACCATGTAATAGCCCGCGCTGATGAGGATATCAATGACGATGAGGGTGGGAAGAGCGCTGCTGGGCGAGCCGATGAGCTTTGAGGTGGACACCCCAAACAGGCCAAAAAAGGCCGCCAATGGAGATTTGGGGTTATTCAGCAGCATGCGGCACACAATGCCAATCACCCCCGTGGAGGCTAAGGTGGGCACAAACATGCTCCACCGCACAAAATTCGAGGCAGGGGTTTTGCCCTTGCGGTCAATCCAGGCGGCCACCACAAAGGCCAGCACCGTCTGCCCCGGCACCACCCCCAGCACGAACAGCAGGGTGTTGCGGATGGAGGAGAGGAAGGTTTCGTCTTTGAAAACATCGGCATAGTTTTGCAGCCCCACCCACTGGGGTGCGGTGAGGCCGTTGTATTTGGTAAAGCTAAGATAGCCCGACACCACGATGGGGATTACCCAAAACGCGACGGTGAGCAACAGCATGGGCAGGATGTAGAGATAGCCACTGAATTGACGTTTCTTTTGCATAGGCGCTTCCTTTTGGGGACGGTGGTAACGTTCTAATCGCCCCTGCAACACAGGGGCGATTGAGAACGGGGGGAGAAAGTGTCTTACCTCTGCCGCCTAGCATGAAAAGCCGGGGCAGAATATGTGTTTGAACACGCTAGGCGTTCGGGTCGGCGTAATCCATCTCGTTGGCAAAGGTGGCAATTTTACTCATGGCTTCCTCGGGGCTAAGGCCACCGTTCAACATTTCTTGCAGGGTTTTCCAGGTGTAGTCATACACCTCGGGGGCGCGGCGGGCCGCCGTGAGGGGCCTGGTGCAGGTCTCGCCGAATTCTTCCATCACCTCTTTGGTTCTCTCGTTGCCAAAGTAGGGCTCGCCCGCGTTGGTGCAAGGGGCCGATTTGTCCATCTCATGCAGTTTGGGGCCGCCTTCGGGGCCGGTGACATAGCGGATGAGATCCATGGCCAGTTCTTTGTTTTCGCTGGCCGAGAACAGGCAGAGCTGATCGGCCGGGGACCAGTTGCCCTGGTCGCCATTGTCGCCTTTTAGCTGGATGGAGAAACCGTAGTTGAAACCGGCGGCGTCCAACATTTCAAAGTTGCCACTGCCGCAGGTGGAGAAGGCCATGGCCGCTTTTCCCTCCAGGAAATAGTTGGTAAAGGCCTCGGCGTTGGTGAGGGACATCGCATCCTCGGGCAGGGCGTTGTAGGTGTTTTTCAGGTCATACAGAAGCTGCGCGGCGGCCACACCTTCGGGCTGGTCAATGATGCATTTGCCGGTCTCGTCAAACATATCGCCACCGGCCTGCCACACGAAGGAGTACCAGTTCCAGTTGAGGTCTTGGTAGAACGTTTGGCCCCAGCCCTGAGACAGGCCGTATTGGTCAATCGTGCCGTCTCCGTCGGTATCCAAGGTGGCTTTTTCCGCAATGCGGCGCACGTCATCCCAGGTTTCCGGGGCTTTTTCACCAATGGCATCCAGAATGTCTTGGTTGTAGAAAATGCAGGTGGAGGTGGTGGTGCCAGACAGGGCAATGCCGTAGGGTTTGCCAAAAATCTGGTTGCGCTCGGTCAGCACGGTATAGGTGCTGTAATCTTCATCGGTGAGGTAGCCGGTCAAATCCTCCACGGCGCCCGCGTCGATGATGGTGGGGAACATTTCCACATACAGGCGTCCCACGTCGGGGCCGGTGCCGGTGGCAATGCCGGAGGTAAACTTGGCCTCATAGTCTTTCCAAGAGATGAATTGGAAGTTCACCACGACGTTGTTGGCCTCTTCAAACGGGGCCACAATTTCTTTCCACAGCTCTTCGTCGTTGCCATCCTCGGCGGTGGCAGGCAGCCACACGGAAAGTTCGGTCACCTCGCCGGCAGGGGCCGCCTGGCTGGCAGAGGACGCGGCAACGCTGCCGGACGCCGCAGCCGAAGAAGCCGCCGCACTGCTGGAGGACGCCCCACCGCCACAGCCAGCCAGTGCCCCTACAAAAATACCTGCGGCCAGCAAGGCCGCCATCCACTTTTTACGCATCTTTCTTGTTCCTCCTCAAAACTTTTGTTATTCTAAAGCCAATTCACTGAAAAACGGTTCAAAGATTGCGGCGATGATTTTTGGATGCCAGGCGGAGGATGGAGCAGCCCTTGGCGGGTTTCTGTTCATAACAGCGCATCAGCAAAGAAACCAAACCGCAAACCGGGCGTGTTTTTTAGGTTGCTTGGCTAAAAACCGAACAGGTGGTTCATGGGGCGCTTGTAGCTGTGGCACCACAGGTACACCTTTTTCATGTCGGGGTCCCGCTCGCGGGCTTGCAAGCCGTCATACACCGCCTTCACATCCTCGTAGCTGTGCATATCAAAAATGCTCACGATGCGTTCTTCATCGTTCGAGCCACGGCCCGGAATGAGGTTGCAATGCTCGCTGAGGGTGATGGATTCGGGCTCCCAAAAGTCCTTGGTGTATTTCTCTTCGTTGTCCCAAAGCTCTTGCAGAAAATGGAAGAACAAATCCTTCGAGGCCCGCAGCAACAGGTCTCTGTCGATGGTGCCCTTCACATAGTCCAGCCCGCCGCGGCCACCGCCGCCATTGAAATAGGCATACATGGTGTGCAGGCGGATACCCAGCTCATCGGCAAATTCCTTGGCCGCACGCACCTCGCCAATGTTAAACTGGTAGAGATGGTAGTTGATGTAGGCGTCGCCCGTGAAACCCTTGTCCCGCACCTGCTTCACCGTTTGGCGGATGTTTTCTTTGATGGTCTCCAGGTTGAAATGATGGATACGGTCATAGGAAGCCTGGCTGAAACCGGGCATAGAAAACAGCAAACCGGTGAAGTTTTCGCAGCTTTTTACCCGGCTATAATCCGGCACCTGGCTGGCGTTGGTGCTCATGTCCAGGCGGTAACCCTCGTCATACAAATAATTCATGATATCCGGCAGGTTGGGGTTCAGCGTGGGCTCATACCAGTTGTAGATGCGGAACAGGCAATCTGGCGTGATGATGCCGTGGCTACGCATATGTTCCGCCATGCGGGCAAAGGTCTCCGTATCCATCTGGTAAAAAGGCGTATCATTGGTTTTTCCTTGCAGGTTGGTCTGCCCGGTTCTGCAATAGTAACAAAGCGCATTGCACCGGTTCAAGATATCCATATAGACTTCTGTATACACTATAGTCTCTCCTTCGCCCGCGCTTCTTTCATCTGCCGGGCCTTATTTAAGATACAGAATATGTCGAAACAATGCAAATTGTGTTTTTGAATCCATTCTGGAATTACATAGATATTCTCTATTCACCCAATCGGACGATAATCTGCACAAAGGATATTCTCTCTACTCCCACCACACAAAAACAAGTAGAGTACCCACCATACTAGGCAGATACTCTACTTGTTCTCTTTTTTCACCGCCAAAGCCAGTAAAAATGGCCTTCCGGTGGTTGTGTGGTAGGGTGCCGCAACTGCTGCCCCTTGTTTTTAGGCATTTTCTGCCGCCAATTGTAGCATGGTGCCATACAGCACCTCAGCCCCCGCATAAATGTCCTCCCAGGGGGTGTCCTCTTTCGGCGAGTGGCTAACGCCGCCAATGCTTGGCACAAAAATCATCCCCACATCGCACACGGCGGCCAGCGAAAGGGTATCGTGAAAAGCGCCGCTGGGCAGGTGCATACTGGAATAGCCCAGCTCGTGGCTCACACTCTCCACTGTTTGCATCACCCGCTGGCTCATGGCCGCGCTGGCCGCGTTTTTGATGCAACGGCTGTGATGCTGCACGTCAAAATGGGTTGCCGCGTCCAAGGCAGCTTTTTCTATCGCCTCGATCCCCCGCGCCCGGCGTTCCATATCCAGATCCCGTATATCCACCGTATATTCAACCTGAGCGGGAATGGTGTTGATGCCACCGGGAGATACCTCAAAAACGCCGATGGTGGCCACAAATTGCCCCCCCAGCCCACTGGCAATGCGCTCCACCTCTACGGCAAAATTGGCCGCTGCGCTCAGCGCATCGTGCCGCAGGGACATGGGGGTGCCGCCCGCGTGGTTCGATTCCCCCGTGAAGCAACCGCGTATCCAATAGGGGCCTTTGATTCCCGTGACAATGCCAATCTGTTTTGCATGTTGTTCCAGTACAATACTCTGCTCAATGTGGAGTTCTATAAAAGCATTGTATTCGCCCGGGGCCGCCGTGGCATCTAGTAGCTTGGAAGGGTCTATGCCAAAAGCCATCATGGTTTCGGGCAGGGTATTTCCATTTTTATCCACATAATTTTCCAGTGGTGCATCCAGGCGCGAACCCGCAATCGATTTGCTCCCAATCATGCCGGAACCAAAACGCGCCCCCTCCTCATCGGTAAAAACCATGGCCCGAAGCGGGTGGGCGGTGTGCAGGCCCTGCTCGGCCACACACTGCAGTACCTCTATGGCGGCAACAGCCCCCAGCAGGCCATCAAAGGGGCCTCCATTTTGCACGGTGTCTATGTGGGAACCGCTGGCCACAAAACCCTTTTTTGGGCCATGCCCCGGCAAGTCACCCATCAGGTTGCCCGCGGCATCTTGCCATACGGTTAGGCCTGCTTCAGCCATCATATCCTTCACCAGCGCCCGGGCCTGCCTGTCTTTTTCGCTAAGGGCAAGGCGCGTATAGCCCCCCTGTGCGTCCTGGCCCAGGGCATTCACCGTTTCAATACGCTCTTTTAGGCGGTTTGCGTTTATGTGCATAGCGCCCTCCCTGCTTTACATTTTATAAAAGAACGCCGGCCCGCTTTGGCCAGCCGGCGTTCCTCTCACAAATCATCTGCCTGTTGGCCATGCGGCCGCCGTGTTTATATGGTGTAGTCCACCTTGCTAAACCCTGCGCCGTTGTACACCTCTGCCACATCCGGCTGGCGGCGGGCCAACACCTTGCCGGCACGGATACACACGCTGGGCTTCACCAGGCGGCGGATTAGATCATAGCCGTTTTGAGCAGGGATGATGTTGAGATTGGCGGGTTTGCCCAGTTCAATCCCATACACATCTTGCTTGCTTAGGGTGGCCGCGCCATTCACGGTAATCATATCCACCGCCTCCATAAGCTGGTTGTAGCCGGTAAGGTGGCAGGCATGCACCCCCATGTTCAGCACATCCAACATATTTCCCGCTCCCATGGGGTAAAAGGGATCCATGATATCATCGCAACCCATACTCACATTGCACCCCGCCGCCAAAAGCTCTGGCACACGGGTGATGCCCCGGCGTTTTGGGTAACTATCGTAGCGGCCCTGCAAGTGGATATTGATGGTGGGGTTCGAGACAAAATGGATACCTGAACGTTGCAAAAGGCTCATCAGCTTAAAAGCGTAGGCGTTGTTGTAAGAGCCCATGGCCGTGGTGTGGCTGGCCGTTACTTTGGCGCCCATTCCACGTTTCCACGCCTGGTTTGCCACCACTTCCACGCTGCGGCTCTGTTCGTCATCAGTTTCATCACAGTGCACATCCACCAGCTTATCATATTTTTCCGCCAGGTCGAACATACGAATTAGGGAATCTACGGAGTCTTCACGGGTATCCTCAAAATGCGGAATGGCCCCCAGGGCATCCACCCCCATTTTGGCGGCCTCTTCCAGCAGCTCAAAGCCCCTTTCAAAATTAAGCAGGCCATGCTGGGGAAACGCCACAATCTGTACATCTACAAAATCTTTCAACTCTTCTTTCACTTCCAGCATGGCCTCCATCGAAACCAGGCCCGGCTCGTCACTGTTCACATGGGTACGCACAAACTGTGTGCCGTGGGCAATTTCCCATTGCAAAACATGCTTGGCGCGCCGTTTCACATCCTCTTTTGTGATGCTTTTTTTCCGCTCTCCCCAAATTCGTATCCCATCAAACAGGGTGCCCGTCATGTTGTATTCCGGTTCCCCATAGGTGCCCACATAATCCAGGTGGCAGTGGGAATCCACATAGGGGGGCAGCGCCATGGCGCCCTGTGCATCCAGTACCTCTTCCCCCCCGGGCGCTTTCATCCCCTGGCCTATCCCGGCAATTTTCCCCTCCAG
The DNA here is from genome assembly GCA_964472465.1 of uncultured Oscillospiraceae bacterium. Lineage (GTDB taxonomy): Bacteria > Bacillota > Clostridia > Oscillospirales > Ruminococcaceae > JAAYCI01. The sequence goes on from CAYYLW010000027.1 coordinate 16,209, forward strand.
CAGCAAGAGGTCATACAGGCCCTCTTTCCCACGCAGTTTCACATTTTGTATCAACATCGTTTACGCCTCCGTTTTGGTTTTATCGTACATGTACTGTGCGTTGGGCAGAATCGTATGGTTGTCCTCAATGCCCATAATTGCGAATATTTTGTTCACCACAAAGGCAAGAACTACCGCCGCCACCACGCCGTTTATAGTGGGAATACCAAAACCAACCAGCGAAGATATGTAGGCAATTGCCGTAGCCAGCAGATAGGCAATCCAGTTGGCTTTACGCACATTTTTAAAGCGAATGCTCTCTATGGTGGGGCATTTTTTCATCCAGGTGCACAGGTGGTCGCCAATGATGATGCCGCCCAGTGGTGGAATGAATATCCCCAAATAGCTGAGGAAGGGCATGAACCAATCATACACACCCAAAATGGCGATGATGGTGCCGATGATGACACCCCCGATGACATACGGGGCTTTGTTGGGCTTGTTGAACATCTCTGAGGAGGCCACGCCTATGGCATAGGCAGTGGCGGTGTTGGTTGTCCAAATATTGAACACCAAAATCACCATGGCCATCACCACAATGCCCAGGCTCACCATCACTTCAATCATATCGCCATTCTGGATGGCAAGCCCGCCCAGCATACCAGACAGCACCATAACAACAGTACCCACGGCGAACGAGAGTAGCCCCGCTATAAAGCCTTTGGAGGGAGACTTGCCGAAACGCGCCCAGTTGGGGGTGTTGGTGGCCCCTGAAATGAAGGTTCCAATTACCACCGTGATGGCTCCAACAAACGTCACACCCGTGTTTTCCGGGTTGATGGCCAGCAGTTCGGCAAAGCCGCCGGCTTCCTGAATGCTTAACTGGGGCAGCTTATAGGCAAGGTAGAGGAAGGGCGGTATGGAAAGGTAGGCCACAATCTCCATGCCACGGGTGCCCTTGATGGCAAACGCGCCTGTGAAAAGACCCCAGAAGATGGTAATGGGGATGAAGTATTCCTCTAAACCCAAGGCGGCTGTGAACACCATGCCCAGGTATGCGGTTTGAACAGCGTACCAAATCACCTGGGTACCGCCCAGCAAAATATCGGCCCATTTGGCCCCCACCTTGCCCAAGGTCATGCGGGCCAGCAGCACTGAGTTAAGGCCGGTTTTGGCCGATACCCAGCACAGCAGCGCCGCATACAAAGACAAAATACCCGTACCCACCGCCAAAATAAGCATCAAATCGGAAAATGCAAAGTTCACACCAATCTGTGCGCCTGCCGCCATGGTGGTGCTTAAAAATGTGAAGCCAAGTAACACAATAAAAATACTAAGGAAGGATTTGCGCCCCTCCTTGGGCACATTTTCCAGGGTGTAATCGGCGTCTTTTTCGGCCTGTTTGGCCTTTTTACCAAAAGCAGGCGCCGCTGCTTGCTCTTCTTGGGCGGCTGGGGCAAGGTTTTTTTCCTGTTCCATGATAGACCGTCCTTTCCTAACTCCCTTTGGTTGGCCCGCACCCAGAATATCACTGCGGTGGGGGCTCTGTGTCCTGTTTCTTCCATCCGCTTTGGCTATCTTCGGGGCTGCCGGGGTTTAGCGGTACATCAGCCCAAAAGGCTTACCCCGCACCAGCTGGCCCTGCCCATTTTTTCCCGTAAATTTGCCTTCCTCTACCGTTATCTGGCCGCGCAGCCAAACCTTCTCCACGCGCCCCGTTTGCCGCATTCCCTCATAGGGGCTGTAATCCACCCCTTGTAAAGAATCCGCTGCCTGTATTGTTGAACTGCCCGCTGGGTCATACAGCACCACATCAGCATCAAAGCCCGGCGCTATGGCCCCTTTACAATGGTCTATGCCATTGTTTTTAGCGGGGGTGGTGGAAAAATAATCCACCAACTGGCAGCGGCTCAGTTTGCCCTTGGCCACGCCTTCGCTCCACAGTACGGCCAGGCGGTGTTCCAGCCCTGGCGCGCCGTTCGGTATCATCCTAAAATCCTCGGCGCCCAGGTGCTTTTGCTTTTTCCAATCAAAGCCGCAATGGTCGCTACTAATGGCGTTTAGCCAGCCCTTTTGTAAGCCGGCCCACAACGCGTCAAAATGGCAGGCATTCCGCAGGGCCGGGCTGCACACATATTTGGCGCCTTCAAAATTGGGCTTTGCCAAGTTCTGCTCGTCCAGCGTTAGATAGTGTGTGCAGGTTTCCCCTTTCACGCGCAGCCCTTCCGCATGGGCCAGGCCAATCTCCTCCAGCGCTTCTTGGCAAGAGACATGCACCACATACAGGGGTGCATCTGCCATTTTGGCAAGGTAAATGGCCCTTTTCGTCGCCTCGGCCTCCACCAAGGGCGGCCGGGATACCGCATGGTAATACGGAGCGGTTTTGCCCTGCGTCACCAGTTGTTTTTGTAGCACGTCAATGGCGTCGGCATTCTCGGCGTGTACCATCACCGTAACACCCGCCTCTTTGGCCATCAGCAGGCTTTTTAATATGGCGTCGTCATCCGCGTGGAAAAACATCCCCTTATACGCCATAAATAGTTTCATGGTGGGGTAGCCTGCCTCTGCCAAACACGGAATTTCCGCAAACACCTCTTCCCGTGCGTCCGTAAGCACCGAATGGAAGCTGTAATCTACCGCCGCCACCCCATCGGCCCGCTCTTTGCGGTAGTCCTCAATAGATTCCACCAGCCCTTTGCCCTTCACCTGGTTCACAAATTCTATCACCGTGGTGGTACCACCTGCGGCGGCGGCGGCAGAGGTTTCAAAGCCGCGCACCTTCTCCCCGCAAAACTCAAAGGAAAAGTGTACATGCTGGTCCACGCCGCCAGGAAGCAGATACTTTCCCGTGGCATCCACGGTTTCGTCGGCCTGTACCACCAAACGGCTGCCCACGGCCTCCACTTTCCCGTCTTTCAGAAAAACATCTGCCGCTACTTCCCCACAGGCATTTACAACTGTGCCGCCTGTAATCAGTGTCGTCTTCATTCTCCATATCCCCTTTCATGGCCTTTGCGGGGCCGGCACCCACACTGGCATTGGCTCTGCTACCAGCCTACCTGTTCGGGGAGGGAAAACCGTATTGCATGTTGCACAAAAATATCCCCATTGTGGTTTTTTACTGTACAAAACAGCTAGATTGTTGCAACAAAAAAAGCTGCGGTTTCCGCAGCTTTTTCGCGCTTTATCCCGGTACAGCTAGGGTGCATCCATCACTTCCAGCAGTTTGATGGCATGTAGGCCCAACTGAATTTTTAGCACTTCTTCGGGGTTTTCCAAGTCCACCGCCAACACATCCCGTATTCTTCCCAGGCGGTAATTCATAGAGTTGCGGTGGATAAACATCTCCGCCGCCGTTTTAGAGACATTGAATTTATTGTTGATCAGCTTTTCCAGTGTCGCAATGTACTCACTCTTGCCGTCTGCATCCAGTTCACACAGCCCTTCCAGCATCGTGGCCATATCTTGAAGCTCTTGTTTGGTCAAGGTGGACATCAAAGTGTAATACACTTTTAAGGCCTCATAGGAATGCAGCCGGGCATAGGGTTGCATTTTGCGCCCCAGGGGCACAATCTCCACCGCCTGCTTGTACGCCGCGGGAATTTGGGTTAGCTCTTGGCTACAAGAGCTTAGGCCCAGCTGCACCTCCAGTTGATGGTCTTGCAAAAGCTGCAAAAAATCCGCCGCCAGGGCCAGCGCGGTATTCTGCACGTCCTCGGCCCGGCTGGTGCTGGAAAAAAGCAAAAACGCCAGGAAATGCTCCTCATAGCGCAGTGTATACTTTTGCACGCCATATTTGCCGCACAGTGTTTCAAAGCTGATATCCAGCAGGTTCCGCGTGCTTTTCCGCCGCTCGTAGGAAAAACTGTTTTCCCCCTCCACCAGCACATCCAAGCAGATTCTCTTTTTCTGGAAATCAAAATCAAACAGCTTACAGTAATAACGCAAGCTATCCCTGGTGGCCTGCGGGTTTAGCAACACCAAATTCAAAAAATTGTTGTGGCTTGTGCCAAGGTCCGGTAAAAATTGGTTTTTCATGAAATACAGGCTTAGCGCCGAGGTGATATTCTCCAGCACCCGGTGGTCACCACGCTCCAGCGGGTGAATGGTTTCGGGAATGACGAGGTAGCCCCACAACACCTCCTCTGCCTGAACCGCTATCACCGATAGCGGCACCGCCCGCCCGCCCGCTTCCGTTTGGGTGCTATAGGTGCTATACTGGGTGGTTTCAAAATAGGCCAAAATTTCTTTCAGCATTTTCCGGGGAAGCAAAGGAAGGTGCGGTGTAAGGCACAAAGCAGGTTCTAGCTTCACGGGGTTTTCCAGCGGCACCTCGGCGGCCACCGTTTCAAAATCCTTATTGGCCAAAACCACCGGGTTTCCCACGGCACGGCTTATTTCATACAGCATATGTTCCACGCTGGCATCGGCCAAAACCAGCCTGGCCAGCCCTTCATATACACTATAGGTCTTTTCCATAACAGACATATTCTGGCGGAAAATATTTTGGTGTATGTGATAGGAGAGGTCAGAAAAGCGCATATTATAAGGCAATTCCAAAACGGGAAAACCTAGGGCATTGCCTTGCTCGATATAAATCTGCGGCACTTCATCATAGTACCCGTGCATCTTTACGCCCATGCCCGCGCAGCCTTTGCCTGCCAGGTCTTGAATCAGTGTTCGTTGCATATCTGGGTGGGTGGTTGTGATATAGCCCAGGGAAGCAACAAACTCGCCCCCTTTTAGCCACTGGATTATATCGGGCGTATCGATGATGGTGAAGCTGGAAATGGCCTTCGTAAGCCCTTGAAAACCGGCAACGCAGCGCATACCTTCATCCTGTACCTGGGCGAGAAGCTGTTCAACAGTAATCATTCCGGTACCTCTTTATACAGTGTCCTTGCCGCATCTCGCCGCTTCGCTTCACACAGTTCCTTTTCGCATCTCTGCCCAGCTAAAGAGGTGCGGTGTCCCCTGGGGCTGGGCCCAATTCAATAAAACCCATTCTATACTATATTTGATTCTATTCAATTGTCAACCAACGAAGTCCCCAAAAAAAGGGCGGAAAATTCTGCGTTTTGTTCGGCTTCCATGAAAACGCCTGCCACCAGGTAGAGACCCGCACCGTGTGTAAAGGGGGGACTGTACGGAATCTCCCAACCGTTCTTTTTCACAAAAAAACGTATAATATCGCGCCTTTAGAAGTCCACCCATAGTTTTTGCCAAATAGCCTGCCCTATAAAAAGCCGTAGAGAAGACTGCAAAAGTAATTCCATCGCAAAATTGATTTTTGGGCAGCTTGGCCTTACACTAGGAATATCCACTTTCACCGGAGAAGACGACTGAGAGGAAGGCACAAGATGGACAATATTTTGATTTTTTTAAACCGGAAAGAATTTAGAGCGTGGCTTTCTGAAAATTGCTTATCCACAAACGGGGTTTGGTTGCTATTTGGCAAAGCGGGCGGCCCAGAGACGATAAGCGCCAGTGAGGCACTGGAGGAGGCACTCTGCTTCGGCTGGATTGATGGGCAGATGAAAAGCATAGATGATACAAGCTACAAAAAGTATTTTGCTTTGCGCCGTGAAAACAGCAAGTGGTCGGAGAAAAACAAGGCCCTTGTGGCGCGCCTGGAGCAGCAGGGCATCATGACCGACCACGGCCGAGCAAAAATAGAAAAAGCCAAGCAAAACGGACAGTGGCATAGGGAAAAACCGGCGGCAATCTCTGCGGAACAAATAGCGTTGGTGGCTGCTCTTTTGCAGGAATACGAAACCGCCCACGCCAATTTTATGGCTATGCCACCTTCTGTACAAAAAACCTATACACGCGCCTATCTGGACGCCAAGACAGACGCGGGGCGTGCCAAACGCCTGTCTTGGATGGTTGACAGGCTGAATAAAAACCTAAAGCCGATGTAGCTTTTTTCTTTGCCTAAGGCGATAGGGGGCATGTCACGGTTGCGGCGGCCAAAAGCTACCCAGCAAGGAAACCTTTTACAGCACGATGGCACAAGTTAAAAAGATACGACCAAAGCCACATTTCATACATTTTTGCGTATTGTATATAAAAACTTTCCAAGAAGAAGTGAGCCGCTTTTCGTAGTAAACAAAACCATACCACCTTCGCCAAACCATCTGGCTAGGGTGGTATGGTATTGTTATTCTCCCGCATCCCCAAAGACACACGGCTCTTTTCGCAC
>CAYYLW010000028.1:0-22355 GCA_964472465.1 uncultured Oscillospiraceae bacterium
ATAGCTTGCCATTACGATAGCTAACCAACCCTCGGCTCACGCAAGTGAACCGGGGGTTTTTTGTATTTACAAGGAGGTTGCCATGAACCAGATCTGCCCTAGCCTAAAGCAGGCAAAACAACTGGCAAGCCAGTATCAAGTTTTGCCCATCAGCCTTGAAATTCCACGTGGCACGCTGTCTGCGGTGGAGGTTTTGGCCTGGCTGCGCAGCGAATCGAACCACTGTTTTTTGCTGGAAAGCATGGACGATGCCAAACAATGGGGCCGCTATACCCTGCTGGGCTACGCCCCTAAGGCGGAGATCACCTGCCACCAAGGCGTGGTGAAAAACAACGGCGAGGTACAGCAAACCAGCAGCCCCAGCGCCTATCTCAAGGCACTTATGGCCCAGTACAAGGCGCCCAAACTGCCGCAGCTTCCCCCATTCACGGGCGGGCTGGTGGGGTATTTCGCCTACGATTACATCCAGTACAGCGAGCCTTCGCTTGTGCTGGACGCGGAGGACACCGAGGGTTTTTATGATATGGATGTCATGCTGTTTGACAAGGTGGTTGTGTTCGATAACCTGCGCCAGACGGTATTTATCATCGTGAACATCGAAGCGCAGCAGGTGGAGGCCGCTTACCCCGCCGCGGCCAGGGAGATTCAGCGGGTTCAGAAGCGGCTGGCCAGCCCCCAGCAGCCCGGCGGTTTTAGCGGCAGGCTGAAAACTGAATTTAAGCCCCTGTTTTCGCAGCAGGAATACTGCCGCATGGTGGAACAGGCCAAGGCGCATATCTATGAGGGGGATATTTTTCAGGTGGTGCTATCCAACCGCTGGGAGGCCGAGTTTGAAGGGAGCCTGCTTTCCACCTACAGTGTTCTGCGCGAAACCAATCCCTCGCCCTATATGTTTTACTTCACCAGCGACAAAATGGAGATGGCCGGTGCCTCCCCCGAAACACTGGTAAAGCTGCAAGACGGGGTGCTGCACACCTTCCCCTTGGCGGGCACACGCCCACGCGGAAAAACCGAGGAGGAGGATTTGCAACTAGAAAAGGCCTTGCTGGCCGATGAAAAAGAGCTGGCAGAGCACAATATGCTGGTGGATTTGGGGCGGAACGATTTGGGGAAAATCAGCAAATTTAGCAGCGTGGCCGTGGAGACCTACCAATCCGTGCTGAAATTTTCCCACGTGATGCATATTGGCTCCACCGTGCGGGGCGAAATACAGGAGGGCTACACGGCCCTGGACGCGATTGAGGCGGTGCTTCCCGCCGGTACCCTATCGGGCGCGCCCAAGCTGCGGGCCTGCGAGATTATCAACCGCCTGGAAAACAACAAACGCGGCGTTTATGGCGGGGCGATTGGATACATGGATTTTACGGGAAACATGGATACCTGCATCGCCATCCGGCTGGTGTTCCACAAAAACGGGAAGGTGTTTGTACGCTCGGGGGCCGGCATTGTGGCCGATAGCATCCCCGAAAACGAGTTCATTGAATGCCAAAACAAGGCGAAGGCCGTGCTGGAAGCGGTGAAAAAGGCGGGGGGTGTGCACAGTGGTGCTGCTGATTGATAACTACGACAGTTTTTCCTACAACCTATACCAGTTGATTGGGTGCCAAAACCCCGAGATACGGGTGATTCGAAACGACGAAATGAGCCTTGGCGAGATACAAAAACTGCCGGTTTCGCACATTGTGCTGTCCCCAGGGCCGGGCAGGCCCCAGCAGGCCGGAATCTGTATGGAGCTTGTTCGGCAACTGGGGGGGCAGATTCCAATTTTGGGGGTCTGCCTTGGGCACCAGGCGATATTTGAAGCCTTTGGCGGCACCGTTTCCCATGCCGAAAAGCTGATGCACGGCAAACAGTCCGAGGTGCTGCTCTCTCAAAGTTGCCCGCTGTTTCAGGGGCTGGGGGCCAGCACCCAGGTGGCGCGGTACCATTCCCTGGCCGCTGTGCCCGCCACATTGCCCGCCTGCCTGCGTGTTGTGGCCAGCACGGCCGAGGGGGAAATTATGGCCGTGATGCATACGGAAAAGCCCATTTATGGGCTTCAGTTCCACCCCGAATCCATTCTCACCACGGGCGGTGAGAGGATGATTCAAAATTTTTTGGAGGTACGGGTATGATTAAGGAAAGCATTATCAAGCTCTCGAAACGGGAGGACCTGCCCTACGACGAGGCCTACGGCGTGATGGACGAAATTATGAGCGGGAGCGCAAGCGATGTGCAAATTTCCGCCTATTTAACAGCCCTGGCGCTGAAGGGGGAGACCATCGACGAAATTACCGCTTCGGCGGCAGGTATGCGAAAACACTGTGTTAAGTTGCTGCATGAGCAAGACGTGCTAGAAATTGTGGGCACGGGGGGCGACCATTCCGGCAGCTTCAACATCTCCACCACCGCGGCGCTGATTGTATCGGCGGCGGGCGTGCCCATAGCGAAGCACGGCAACCGCAGCGCCTCCAGCAAGTGTGGCTCTGCCGATGTGCTGGAAGCCCTGGGTGTGAATATCCAGCTTTCGGCAGAGGCCAGCGCAAGGCTTCTAAAAGAGATAGGCATATGCTTCATGTTTGCGCAAAATTATCATATCGCCATGAAATATGTGGCCCCCGTGCGCCGGGAGCTGGGCATCCGTACCGTGTTCAACATCATCGGGCCGCTCTCGAACCCCGCCGGGGCCAAGATGGAGCTTTTGGGCGTGTATGAAGAAGCGCTGGTGGAGCCCATTGCAAAAGTGCTGGCCAACCTGGGCGTGCAAAACGCCATGGTGGTGTACGGCAAAGACGGCCTGGACGAGGTGTCTCTGTGCGCGCCCACCGTGGTTTGTGAGGTGAAGAGCGGCTGGGTTAAATCCTACGAGATTACCCCCGAGCAGTTTGGTTTTACGCGGTGTGGCCGGGATGCTTTGGCGGGTGGCAACGCGGCCGAAAATGCCGGTATTGTGCGGGAGATACTGGGCGGCCAAAAGGGCCCAAAACGCGACGCGGCGGTGATTAACGCGGCGGCCGCCCTGTATGTGGCCAAGGAACTTTCTTTCCTGGAAGCGGTGGCGCTGGCGCAGCAAACCATAGATAGCGGCCGCGCGGCGCAGCAACTGGAAGCCTTCATCAGGCTATCGAATGAGGTGGAGCCATGAGTTTTTTGGAAGAAATTGTCGCCTCCACCCAAAAAAGGCTGGACACGGTGAAAGCGGGCTATGAATTCCCCTTTGAAAAGGCCCTGAAAGGCCGGGGGCTGGCGTTTATCTGCGAGGTAAAAAAGGCCTCCCCGTCCAAAGGGCTAATCACTGAGGCGTTCCCCTATTTGGAAATTGCGCAGGAATACCAGCGGGCCGGGGCCGCCGCTATTTCTGTGCTAACCGAGCCGGAATATTTCAAAGGTAGCCCCCAATACCTACAGGAAATAAGCGGTGCGGTGCAAATTCCAACCCTGCGCAAGGATTTTATCCTAGACCCCTTGCAAATCTATGAGGCGAAGGCGCTGGGGGCTTCGGCGGTGCTTTTGATTGCGGAAATCCTTTCCGAAAGAAAACTGGCCGAGTTCATTGGCCTGGCCGAAAGCCTGGGTCTATCGGCACTGGCCGAGTGCCACAGCCTGCCTATGTTGGAAAAAGCGCTGGGCGCCGGTGCCCGGATTGTGGGGGTGAACAACCGCAATTTGGATACCTTTGAGGTGGACATAAACACCTGCGTGGCGCTTCGCGTGCATGTTCCCCAAGGGGTGGTTTATGTGGCAGAAAGCGGCATTGCTACCGCCGATGATATCCGGCTTTTGCGGGACAACGGCGTGGATGCCGTGCTGATTGGCGAAACGCTGATGCGCAGCGCGAACAAAAAGGCCCTGCTGGAAAAACTGCGGGGTGCCCTATGAAGGTGAAAATCTGTGGGTTGTTCAGGGATTGCGACATCGACTACGCGAACGAGGCACAGCCGGACTATATCGGCTTTGTGTTTGCCAAAAGTAGGCGCGCGCTTACACTGGAACAGGCAAAGCGGATGAAAGAACGGCTGGACAAAAAAATTAAAGCCGTGGGCGTGTTTGTAAACGCGGATATCGGCCTGATACAAGAGGCCCTTGGGCAGGGGATAGTGGATTTGGTGCAACTGCATGGGCAGGAGGACGAGGCGACCATTGCGAAGCTACATGCGCCCGTTATCAAGGCGCTGCGTATCGGGGAGGCGATTCCCCCCAATGCCGATTTTCTTCTGTTCGACGGTGCGGAGGCCGGTAGTGGAAAGACTTTTGATTGGGCCCGCCTGCCACAAACCGAGAAGCCCTTTTTCCTGGCGGGCGGCATTGGCCTACACAACCTAGAGAAGGCGGCTGCAATAGGGCCCTACTGCCTGGATATTTCAAGCGGGGCGGAAACAGACGGTGTGAAGGATAAAAACAAGATGATAGAGCTGGTACGGAGGGTACACAATGGCAAAGGGTAGATATGGCGTGCACGGGGGGCAATATGTGCCCGAGACGCTGATGAATGAACTGATTGGGCTAGAAAAGGCCTATGCGTTTTATAAAGACGATGCCGCCTTTCAAGCGGAGCTGGATGATTTGCTTAACCAGTATGCGGGCAGGCCCTCGCTGCTGTATGAGGCAAGGAAGATGACGGAGGACCTGGGGGGCGCCAAAATCTACCTGAAACGGGAGGATTTGAACCACACCGGCTCCCACAAAATCAACAATGTTCTGGGCCAGGCCCTGCTGGCCAAAAGAATGGGGAAAACGCGGCTGATTGCCGAAACCGGGGCCGGGCAACACGGCGTTGCCACGGCCACGGCGGCCGCCCTGCTGGGGATGGACTGCGAGATATTCATGGGCCGGGAGGACACCCGGCGGCAGGCGCTGAACGTCTACCGTATGGAGCTACTGGGCGCAGGCGTGCACGCGGTAAGCAGTGGTACGCAAACGCTGAAAGACGCCGTAAACGAAACCATGCGCGAATGGACCAGCCGTGTGGCAGACACCCATTATGTGCTGGGCTCTGTGATGGGGCCGCACCCCTTTCCCATGATTGTGCGGGATTTTCAAAGCGTAATTAGCCGCGAAGCCCGTGCGCAGGTGCTGAAAAAGGAGGGCAAGTTGCCCGATGTGGTGATGGCCTGCGTGGGCGGGGGAAGCAACGCGATGGGCATGTTTTATCATTTTATCCCGGATGCAAGCGTAGAACTGATTGGCTGTGAAGCGGCGGGGCGCGGTGTGGATACGCCCCAGAATGCCGCCACCATTGCCACAGGGCGGCCGGGCATTTTCCACGGGATGAAGTCCTACTTCTGCCAGGATGAGCAGGGGCAGATTGCCCCGGTTTACTCCCTTTCGGCGGGGCTGGATTACCCCGGCATTGGCCCCGAGCACGCTTACCTGCATGATATAAAGCGCGCACGTTATGTGCCGGTAACCGATGAGGAAGCGGTGGAGGCCTTTGAATATCTCTCCCGCACCGAGGGGATTATCCCGGCCATTGAAAGCGCGCACGCCGTGGCCTACGCAAAAAAAATGGCACCCACCCTGGGGCGCGGCGCCATCATTTTACTTTGTCTTTCGGGCCGGGGAGACAAGGACGTTGCAGCCATTGCCAGGTATAGGGGGCGGGAAATCCATGAGTAGAATAAAAACAGCACTACAAGGGAAAAAGTCTTTCATCGGCTTTTTAACAGCCGGCGACCCAAGCCTTGAAAAAACCGAAGAATATATTCTGACAATGGCCCAGGCGGGGGCGGATTTGATTGAGATTGGCATCCCGTTTTCTGACCCCATTGCTGAGGGAAGGGTGATTGAAGCGGCCAATATGCGCGCCTTGGCTTCGGGCACCACACTGGAAAAAGTGTTTGAGATGGTGGCCCGTGTGCGGGCGGTAACGAAAATTCCTCTGGTGTTTTTAACCTATATAAACCCCGTGTTCAGCTATGGCTATGCGCGCTTTTTTCAGCGCTGTGAAGCGCTACAAATAGATGGCATCATATTGCCGGACCTACCCTTTGAGGAACAGCAAGAACTACGGCCACTGGCAGAAGAATGTGGGGTGGATGTAATTTCTCTCGTGGCCCCCACCTCGGAAAAGCGGGCGCTGGAAATTGCCAAAAACGCAAAGGGCTTTCTCTACCTGGTGTCCTCCCTGGGGGTAACCGGGGTGCGTAGCGAGATTAAAACCAATTTGCAGGCGGTGATAGAGACGATAAAAAGCGTGACGGATATCCCGGTTTGTGTGGGGTTTGGTATTTCTACCCCGGAACAGGCAAAGGACATTTGGCGCTATGCCGACGGTGTGATTGTGGGCAGTGCCCTTGTGAAACTGGTTGAACAGCACGGCGGGGAGGCAAGCGAAGCACTGGAGGAATATGTGAAAAGCATGGTGTGCCAGAAACCGAAATAACCGAAGTGGTAAAGCCTGGTTTTACAAAGAGAGGGGGAGGCCTTGGCCACCCCCTTCATTTAACATTTTTGGTGTATTTTAGCTGGGCTTGTTTCGTATTTTTTCCTCTAGGGCGCAAAACCGCAGTTTCAGTTTTTCCAGTTCTTTACAGTAGTTTTCTAGGTCTTGCAGCAATTTCTGCAGAGAGGCCTTCATTCCCGGGCTGCTGGAAAGGTTTGCCTTGAATAAGTTATCTTCAGACAGTAGGCTGGAAAAACGGTGTTCAATTTGGTGGGAATACTGAAGGAGGGCTGTGATTTTCTGCTGCGACTCCACGGCCCATTCCAGTTGCTGCTCCCGGTTTGATGAGGCCGCCAAAGGTTTGCCCTCGGGCAAACTTTTTTCAATATCCAAATCAAAGCCGGAATCTGTGCTTATTTTCATAAACTTCTCCTTGTGAGAAAAGGGGATATTTTGCCCGGTTTTTAGAAACCGGATTGTTTTGCTTCCACTTCTCTTCTGTACTATTCTGCCACCAGATACTGCGGTATCCTGTAGTTAAAGCTGTTCAATCGTGGCCAGTACCCGCCCAGTGCGTGCCGTTTTGCACTAGCCAATTTGTTTGCGAAAACAGGCGAGGATAGACTTGATTTTTTGGTAACTGGGGCGGTGAATGGGAATGACCGTGCCGCTTGCAAGCACAACACGGTAAGGGCTGATGGATGCAATATAAATATGGTTCACCAGATAATTCTTTTGCAGCCGCACAAATTGGTAAAAGGTCATCACGTTTTCCGCTTCATCCATATTGGCCCCGGCTATCACCAGTTCTTCTTGGCCGCCGGCAGTGTGCAGAAGTGTGCAGGAGGCATTCGCTTCAATATATTCAATGGTGCTGGCGGAAATGATGCCCGTAGAGCCAATAAAGCCAAGATTGAGAAGGGCCTGCCTTCGATATTTATCGAGCAAGAGGTGCCGTACACAGTCCAGCGTTTTGTTCTCCAGGGTGTTTTTGGCTATATAGCGGTATGCGGGAATGGTGTAACCCCGCAAGACATAATCCTTGTTCTGGGTGATAAAAACAATCTCTATGGTTTTGTATTTGTTTTTTAACACTCTGCCCAGTTCAAAGCCATTGTAAGGGCCCAAATCAATTTCCAAAAATACGGCGAGGTATTCGATGGGTTTGTCGAAAGCATCCAGCAGATCTTCCGGGTTTGTGAAGGGGTGGACACACAAGGCGGCGCCAACTGTTTGTGCGCTGCGTACGAGGATATCCGCGATTTTTGCACAGAAATTTTTATCACAGTCACAAACAGCAACATTCATCAAGGGGCCACTCCTTCCAAAACCTTCCCAATGTATCGGCCATGGCAGCCAAGCATGTATTTTTTGTGTTATATAATGCAGTTTTTTCCATAAAGACAAGATAAGACGCTGGCATTGCTGCCATCGTCTTATACATGTTGCGGTATAGGCTATTTGTTCTTTTCTAGCAGCTCTTCTTGCTGCATGAGAAGCGGGTGCTTGGGCTGATAGACGATGCCGCCGCACCAGGGCCATTTGATGTTGCCTACCGGTCCCTCGTCGGCCTTTCCCGTTAAAGCCTTCAGTGCCGTGTTTTTCACCATCTGGGTCATTTTTTGCGTGTTTTTGCTATTTTTCATAGTTTACATCACCCTCCTGTTTCATTAATTTTGCAATAAGCAACAGAATGCTGGCCACCAGCATGCCATTGCAAGATGCCCATAGGAACGACTGCGGTATGCGGAAAAAGGAAAAGACCAAAATGAGCGCCAGCTCTAAAAACAAGATGCCATAGGCAAACAGCCTCATTTTTGCTTTTTGCCCCTTGCACTGCGGTAAATTGGGGTGAATAACGGGGGCTAGGCCCAGCACCAGCACACCGGCCAGTGCCAGAAGAAGATAGCCCAAAACGGGAAACCGTTGTTCCAGCGGGGGAAGAAAGAATATGCCCACATAAAAACTACCTACGGAGGAGACATAGCAAATCCAGTGGCGGTGGGCATGGTAGCCCCCGGCCACCTTGCGCAGCGGTATTAAAAAAGCCAGGAACAAAACCGCTTCTAGGGGCCGCCAGGCCACCAGGGCAATCAAAACCATGGTTCCGTAGGTGAGGAACATATTTAGCCGAAGTTCGGCGCGATACGCATACCAGGATAGATGCTGTGGGTTGCCACCAGCCAGCACACGGGCGTTTGCCAGCCGCAAAGAAATCTTCTCCAGAATGGTGTTCACCTTTCTTTCCCCAATAGCCGTTTTTCTACGCAATAGCGTACAGCTTGAGGGCATGGGTGTCAATGGGATTGTCAAAACGCGCATCTCCATTGTCACAATGTGTAGAAAATGGAAAAACCAGCCCCGCCTGCTTTGTTATTTCACAAAGTGGGCGGGGCTGGCTAGATGCAAAAAATCCCGGCTAAAAGGGCGGTTACAGAGGGATGACGGCGGAACACTGAAAATGCATATCCTCACTGATAAAGGTATAGGCGGCGTCGTACCGCTCAAGAGAGCGTTTGATGCTCATCAGCCCGTATCCGTGGCGCGATTTATCGGTTTTACTGGTTATGACGCAGTTGTCTACAATGGGCACATTGGCAGAAACAGGGTTCCGGACGGCAATCACCAGGGCTTCTTCCTCACGGAGTATTTTTAGCTGGATAACGGGGGAATTCGTAACGTTTTCACAGGCTTCTATAGCGTTATCAAGTAAATTGGAGACGATGGCCACCAGGTCCTTCGCTTCTATGGGCAAATTGGATAGGTCATTCATAATGGGCAATATGGCGATGGATTTGCTTTTGGCCAGCCAGTATTTTTGGTTCACAATCGCGTCGATTACTTCATTGCAGGTGTGGATGCGCGGCGCGGTTTTAATGCTTTCATCGGGGAATGTATTGAGGTATTGGCGGGCCTCTTCCACCTTTCCGGTTGAAAGCAATTGGTCCACCCAGATGAGGTGGTTTTGATAGTCGTGAAACTCTTCATTGATTTGTGATAGGGTTTGCGCATGTTTCATCTCGGTATCTGTGTGCTCGGCAATCATCTGGACAGCCTGGTGTTCTTCTGTTTTATCGCTTAGGATTTGAAGCAGAATAAAAAGCACCACGGTCAACACCAGCCAGCCAAAGGCCACGGGAAGCAGCAGCGGGTTGGTATAGCCTGGGGGCGCGGCCACATACACCATGGAAACGATGGAAGCGATGGATAGCAGCGGCATAAGCAAAAATAAAAACCACCACATACCATATGTTTTTGTAAAATTTTTATAAATCCCAATGCTAAACCGCTGGCAAAATGCGCGGATGATGAGCAAGAGAAAGAAAAGACCTATTTTATACGCGATGGCCAGGGCAGAGCGCTGGATGGGGGAGGCCGTAAATACCATTTCCATCGATTTGGATAGTTGGCTGGTAATCATGAGAGCAATATAATCTGAAACCAAGATGAAAAAATACAGGATGATGGACAAAGAAATGGAGATGGGAAAACTTCTTTTGTAGTAGAGCAGGGCAAAAACAACAAATAGCAGAACGGATGCGAACACCTTAAAGAATGCGCCCTGGGTGACATTAAATTTCTGGGAAATGTAGCCCAGTATAAACATTCCCAAAGCGGTAATGACCACGGCGGAAATGGTTTGCAAAATTGAATTTCTGGCGCGTCTGCGCAGCAGAAACGTGTCGAAAAACACCACAACACAGATGCCCTCGAACAGAGTAACGCCAATGGAAACCAGGATAGCAACCACTAAAAGCCCCCTTTCAGCATTGCATACTTCGCCTTCACATCTTGATAAAGCCCCCTTGTTATGCCAATAATCTTCCCGTTTTGCAACACCGCCTCATAGCTTTTTACGGATTTTATATACCGCACATTCACCAAATAGCTTTGTTGCAGGCGTAAAAAACCATACTCTATCAGCTCTTTTTGTAGGTTGTCCAGCTTTTCATTCATGTAGGGGTCTTTGTGCATTTTTTCGGTAGAGCGGGAATTGAGATAAAAGGTGGCATTTCGCCCATGGCTGGCAATGTACATAATATCATCTAAATCCAAGGTCATCGGTTCGTGCACAAACTGAAAATAGTGGTACCTATTTTGCGAGTGGGCGGCCTGGACTTTAGAAACGACACCTGCAAGACAGGTGTCGAAGGTGCGGTCTAATTGGTCTTTCAGTAGGTAGTGGTAGGCCTGCACTTCATATCCTGCCATCCCGAACTCAGCATAGGAAGAAATATAGATGATTTCTACATCTGGATTGGTTTTGCGTATTTCGCGCCCCACATCAAGGCCGGTAATCCCGGGCATGCGCATATCCAGCAACAAGATATCAAAATTCCGGCTTCCATATTTCAGCAA
This sequence comes from uncultured Oscillospiraceae bacterium, assembly GCA_964472465.1. GTDB lineage: Bacteria > Bacillota > Clostridia > Oscillospirales > Ruminococcaceae > JAAYCI01. The sequence goes on from CAYYLW010000028.1 coordinate 10,721, forward strand.
TTCCTCGCCGGAGGTAAACTTTTTGATACTGTACTCAAGCTTGTGATTTTTTGAAAAATGTATACATAGTTTATACACCATGTTCAAAAAACCGACAGAGTCATCACAAATACCGAACCTCACGCGTTTACCTCTCCCTTCCAAAGTTTTCCACAGCATGGCTGGGGGCACTTGGCCTTGCTGCACCACGCGATGTGGCGCAGCCTGCATTACTGTTTATCATAACACAGGAGACGGCAAGAATGCTATATTTAGCAGTAAACAAGCCCGTTTCGTCCCCTTGTCCGCAAAAAATGTAAAGGGGGCACTGCATAGCGGGAATGTTGTGTTTCGGGTTTTACAAACAATAGTTGCCAGTGGCCTTCAAATGCTGACAGGGTTCTACATGTTTTGCTAAAATACGCGTATGTCGCGCGCTGCATCTTGGCTATTTCAGCTTTTTAAATGCATGAATATGCGTATAATATGAATATAACTGCAATAATATTTAGGCTGAACCCAAAAGAAGGCGCACCTTGCACCGTTTTTTTGACAGGCTAGAACCCAAAAACCCCCCCCCCGGAGAGAATGCCAACGGCTGTTTTGCCGTGGAAATTTTCCCAGGGGGGTGGCTTTTTGACCAAGTATGTACATGCGGGGCAGCGTTTATCCCATACGTTTTTCCGCCAGAACCAGCAGGCCGTTGGCCGCCACGGCCAGCCCGGCGGCCAGAAGGCTACCCCAGAGAATTTTCACCGTGTTCATGGTGCGCAGCCCGTCAAACAACAGGGTGCCAAGCCCTCCCGCGTTGATGCAGGCCGCAATGGTGGCAATGCCGATGGTGGATATCACCGCCAGGCGGATGCCCACGAATAGGGCCTTCTTCGAAAGAGGCAGCCGCACTTTGGCCAGCACCTGTAGGCGGGTCATGCCCAGGCCGGTGGCGGCTTCCACCACGGCGGGGTCCACCTCATGTAGGCCGGTGATGAAGTTGCGCAGCAGCAGATACTGGTTGTACAGCACCAGCACAATCACAGCCGTGGGCATACCAAGCCCGGTGATGGGCATCATGATGGCAAACAGGGCCAAACTGGGCACTGAGTATAGGGCCGAGAGCAGGCTTTGCAGCACCCTGCTGGCCGGGGGCCACAGCATGGCCAGCAGGGTAAGCGCCCCCGCCAAAACAAGAGACAATGCCAGCGAAACAAGCACAATTTCCACGTGCTGTACCAGCATGGTCACCAGTTTGTCGCCATATTTCATCGCGTAGTCTATCATGCCAAGTCCTCAAAAATTTGCGTTTGCTCCCTTTGGGAGGCAATGAGGGAAGCGACAAAGCCCCCGGCGGGATGCCGCACGATGTTCCGGGGGGTGTCGAACTGGCACACCTGTCCCTCGTTCATCACAATCACACGGTGACCCAGTTTAAGCGCTTCGCCGATGTCGTGGGTGACAAACAGGAAGGTTTTTTTCAGCCCGGTGTGCAGGTGCTTTAGTTCGTCCTGTAGGTGGATGCGGGTGATGGCATCGATGGCGCCAAAGGGTTCGTCCAGCAGCATAATCTTGGGGTCTACCGCCAGGGCCCGCGCCAGGCCCACCCGCTGCTGCTGCCCACCGGAAAGCTGGCTGGGATAGCGTTTTTCATATTCGTCCGGCGCAAGCCCCACCAGGGCCAGCAGCTCCCGCACGCGCGTGCGGATGCGGGCCTTGTCCCATTTCAAAAGGCCGGGCACAATGGCGATGTTTTGGCCCACCGTCATGTGGGGCAGCAGGCCCACCTGCTGGATGACATACCCGATGCGGCGGCGCACCTTCACCACGTCCACTTCCCGGATGTTCTCGCCAAACAGCACAATATCCCCGCTGTCTGGCTCCACCAGCCGGTTCACCATTTTCAGCAGGGTGGTTTTGCCAGAGCCGGAGGAGCCGAGAATCGTGATGAATTCCCCCTCCTGGATATCTAAGCTGACGTCGTTCACGGCGTAATAGCCGGAGGAGCCAAATTGTTTGTTCACGGAGATAAATTGTATGGCCGCGTTTGCCATGTTTGGGTTCTCCTTTTTTTGGGCTTGCTATTGAAGGGATGCGTAATATTCGGCCGCCACTTCCTCCACCTCGCGGCCCTCCACGTCCACCTGGGCGTTTAGGGCGGTTAGGGTGGGGGTATCCAGCGTGGCGCTTACGCGGTTTAGCACCTCGTCCATGCCGGGGTTTGCCGCCAGCACCTCGTCCCGCACAATGGGGGCTAGGTTGTAGGGGGGCCACACCTGCTTGTCATCCTCCAGCAGGGTAAACTGGTCCACATTCACCAGTTGGCCTTCAGTGGTGTAAGCGGGGGATACGTCCGCCTCGCCGGAGGACAGAACCTGGTATTTTAGGCCGTTGTCATACACACGGGAGGAGGCCCAATTGAAGGGGCCGTAGGCTGCAATCAAGGCGGGCAGGCCGTCGCTGCGCTCGTCAAACTCCCCCTGGGAGGCAAAGCGCAGCGCACTGGCGTGCTGCTGCAAATCCGAAATGGTGGCGATACCCAGGTCTTGCGCCACCTCCGTACGGATGACAAGCCCCTGCCCATCGTTGGCCTTGGTATAGTCCAGCCAGGTGATGCCAAATTGTTCTTTGTAAGCGGCTTTCACGGTGTTGTATACCTCTTGCGGGTCGGTCATCATGTCCATCTGCAAAATGGAAAGCAGGCCGGTGCCGGTGTATTCAGGGTAGAGGTCAATTTCATTGTTGGTGATGGCCGGGTGCACCAGAGACCCCGCGATGGCCGGGATGCGTTCCACCTGGTAGCCCGCATCCTCCAGCGCAAGGGCATACACTTCTGCCACCACCAGGCTTTCGGTAAAATCTTTGCTGCCTACACGAATGGCACCGCTGGTACTGCCAGTTTTGCCGCAGGCGGTAACACCCAAAGCCAAGGCCAGCACCAACGTGGCGGCGGCCACTTTTTTCAGCATGCTTTTCATTTTTTGCTCCTTCTTTCCCGCAAACTTATAGGGTAACAACAGTCTATCCAGCAGGTCCATCAGCAGCCCTGCCGTTATAGAGAGCAGCGCCACGCTTATGCCGCCGATGAGCAGCAAATCCACCCTGTTTAGGCTAAGGCCCGTGAAGATGATGCCCCCAAGGCCCCCGGCCCCAATTTTGGCGGCCAGGGTGGCGCTGGCAATCACTTCAATCATGGCTATTTTGATGCCGGCCAAAATCATGGGCAGGGCCATGGGCAGTTTGACCCTGGCCCAGGCTTGGCCCTCGGTCATTCCCAGGCCGGCGGCGGTTTCCTGAAGGAAGGGGGGCACTTCCTCCAGCCCGGCCACGGTGTTCATCAGCACAGGCGGAATGGCCAGCAACACCAGCGCGGTAATGGCCGGGCGCTCGCCGGTGCCCATGAGGGGCAGCAGTAGCACCAAAACAGCCAGGCTGGGCACAATGCGTAGCACCTGAAAAGCGCCCACCACCCATTTTTGCTGTTTTTTGTACCGGGCGCAAAGCAGGCCCAGCGGCAGGCCGATGACCACCGCCAGCAGCAGCGCCACCAAGCTGAGGACGAGATGCTCCCGAATGGCAAGGAGGTAAGCATCGGTATTGTTTTGAAAATACTGAACGATATTTTCCCACAGTGATTGCATGCCGTGTTCCTTTTCGTTTTTATAGCCCTATTATAGCGTGGGCGGGGCAATTTTCAAAGCAAAGCCCACAGTGCAGGCAATGGCGGCCCTCAATATAGTAGGGGTGGTCTGGTGTGATGCATTGCTGGGGGCAGGCTTTGGAACAGGCGCCGCATTCTGTGCATTCGTTGCCAATGGTGAACCCCACATGTTCTTCCTGGGCGCCGCCATAGGCAAAAGTCTCCCGGTTGATGGGGTAGCCTGCCAGGTTAAACCATTCTCCTGCGCCTTCGTAAATCAAAAAGCAATCCAGTGCATCGCGGGAGTGGCCGGGATATACCTCGCACAGGCTAGGGTTTTGCACAAACACTTCGTCCAGCCATTCGGTGCCCACCCGCTTGCATTTGCCCCAAAATTTCAGCGCCTGCACATCGGGGCACATGGCGGAAAGCGCCAGCTCGCCGGTGCCCACCAATTGCTTGTGGAAAGGCTTGCCACGGGCGGTGACGATGTACATGCCTTCGTCGCGGGCCATCATGATATTGATGATGCGGGACTGTGGGCGGCCCTGTTCGTCTACTGTTGCGGCAGAGGCAATTTTAACCCTGCGGAATAGGTTTGTATACTTTCTGGCCTTGGCGTCCATGTGTTTTCTCCTTTTTTGGTAAAAATTCTCCCATAAGGAACAGGTATTGTACGTTAATTGTGATGTTATTGTATCCTGTACCCGTTAAAAGCCGTAGTAGATTTTTGTAGATTTTTGTTGCCTTACGAATGTACCGCCTGTGAGGCACATTCGTAGGGAACCGCTTTTGCAAAATATTTAGATGAGAGGGGGCAATTCTTTCGCTCCCACACCAACCATACAGCATATTGTCCATTCTGAAAAGTACGCACTTTTCCCTGGGCTTTGTTACCTTTGGGATACTATTGCGTGTGCATGCGGTTTTTACAAACAACTGTGTTTGATTTTTCCTTAGATCATGCTACACTGGTTTTGAAATGTAGCATTCATATATGTGGCATACATCCTATATTGAAGTATTGGAGGGATACCGTGATTGTAAAAAAAGAGACCCCGGCCTGCCCGGTGGCCACAACTGTTGGCCTGATTGGAAACAAGTGGAAGTTGCTGATTATGCGGGATGTGATGACTGGCGCAAAGCGGTTTGGGGAACTGCGCAAAAGCCTGGACGGCATCAGCCAAAAAGTGTTGACAGACAACCTGCGCGCCATGGAGGAGGACGGCCTGATTACCCGCACAGTATATGCCGAGGTGCCACCACGGGTGGAATATGCTTTGAGCGAGCTGGGTGAGACCTTGCGGCCCATCATACGGGCCATGGAGGTGTGGGGCGCTGGGTACAAAAAAATGTATGGGTTTTCATAAAATGTCTTATACCGGCGGTGGCCGGAAAACACGGCCCGGTTCTTTATGCTATAATGGTTTTGCTGCCAAGCGGGCAGAAAACAATATAAAAACCCAAAGAGGATACAATGACAGAAAAAGAAATTGCGGAATTGCGCAGGCGCTTTAAGCCGGACAAAAGCAACATTTCAGCCATTTGTGGCTGCTATGTGAATGAAAAGCAAGAAATCATTTCCAAGTTCAGCCAGTCTATTGCGCTGATGCCAGAAAACGAAGCGGAAAAGTTGCTTGCTATATTGAAAAAGACACTTTCGGGCACCGTGGATAAAAACCTGCTGAACCTGGAATTTACCACCCAGCAGGTGGTGGAAAGCGAAGAACACAAGCTGCTGATGGCCTTGCGGCAATCCAAACTAAACGATGAAGAGGCCGTGGAAGCGCTATTTCAGCGGGTTATTGCCTCGGTGGCGCTGGAGGATAACTATCTCATACTACTGGCGCAAGACGCGTATGACGTGCCATACCGCACCAAGGATGGTGACACACTGGAGGATGCTTCCACGGACGTTTTTAGCTATTTTGTGTGCTGTGTTTGCCCGGTGAAGATGACGAAGCCCGCGCTGAGTTACCATGTGTATGACAATGCCTTCCAAAGCGCTGTGATAGACCGCATTGTAAACCCCCCGGAAATGGGCTTTATGTTCCCGGCTTTTGATGACCGGGCCGCCAACATCTATGGCGCGCTGTATTATACCCGCGACACCGCGGATAACCACGAGGATTTTTTGCAAGCGGTGCTACAATGTGAAGCGCCAAAGCCGGCTGCTGTGCAAAAAGAACTGTTTGGCGATCTTCTTGGCGAAACGCTGACAGAGGATTGCCGCTTTGATGTGGTGTGTGCGGTTCATGGCCAGTTGCAAAAGATGATTGACGTACACAAGGAAAACAAAGAGGAGACCCCGCTGCGTGTGACCAAGGGGGCCCTCCGTCAAATCTTGCAAGACAACGGGGTATCGGAAACGAATGCGGCATCCTTCGGCGAAAAGTTCGACGCCCAATTTGGTGCCGATACCGCCATTAGCCCCAAAAACATAGTGGACACAAAGCAGATTGCCGTAAAAACACCCGACGTGACTATCAACGTGGCGGCGGGCTGTAGCAATTTGGTGCAAACACGCATCATCGATGGGGCGAAATACATCCTCATTCGCGCCGAGGATGGTGTGGAACTAAATGGGGTGGCCATTCAGATTGTGTAGGGAGGAAAGAGCGAAACCACACATAATGGCGGAATGTTTCGGTGCCGGTTTAAGGGCCCGGCGGCAGGGTATGGGCCCGAAAAATTCCCTATCCCTATGAGGTTTGTTAGATATTACGCGCCTGTTCCTTTTTGCGAGGAAGGGGCGCTTTTTTGTTCCCCCTATGGCCCGCCACGAACAGGCGAAATTCGATAAGACATGCAAAAAAGATGTGCTAAAGTAAGGAATAATGATACTAGGCTTATCCTATTGTGAAGGCGGATGCGGCGGCATCGTTTGCCACCGCGTTTTACCGGATGCCGCCATAATGCGAGACATAGGTTCGTGGCCACTACAACCAAGCCACCTTCCGCGGTGGTACAAGGGGATGAGAAAATGGCGGCTGTGGCTTTGCCTGCCATCAGAACTGGCGCGTGCTTTGCACTCGCGCTTTCCATTTTTGCGGGGTTGCCCCCGGCATCTTCCTTAGGGGGGCCTACGGCATCCTCTTCGTCGGTGGCCCCAGCGTCGTCTTTAGAGGAGTCAGCGGCATTCTCTTCATCGTCGGCCCCGGCTGCGTCTTCTGAGGTGCCTACGGCCTCCTCTTCATCGTCGGCCCTGGCTGTGTCTATGGAAGTTCCCTCGGCATCTTCCGGCGCACAGCCCCCGCAGGCACTCTCATCACCAGCGTCTTCCGTTTCGCCCATGGTGTTCGCCGGTGCGGCTGGTGCGGCAGTTCTTGTGGGAGATTTTGAACTGAGCGGACAAGCGGGCAGCTATCACTATGACCCCACCACCAAAACCTTGACCATACAGGGGAATGTGCAGATACAAAACACAGACCCCACCCAGGCGACCACCGATAAAATTGTGCTGCAAGGCGGTACGCCCGCGTTACCGCTTGAGGTAGCACTGGCCGGTGTGAACATAAACGTGGCGGCGAGCGGCGGCTGTGCCTTTGATATGGCAGGGGCGGCCGCGCGCATTCGCCTGGAAGTGGGAACGGACAATTATCTGACCAGCGGGGCGCCTTTTGCGGGGCTGCAAGCGCCTACCGGCTCCACACTGTGGCTACTGGGGGGTGGCCGCCTGTTTGCCAGCGCGGGTGCGGGGGGTGCGGGCCTTGGTGGTGGGCAGGGCCAAGGCAGCGGGGAGATACACATTGATGACGGCTCGGTTCAGGCCAGCGGTGCCGAAGGCGGGGCGGGCATTGGTTCAGGTGCCAATGGTGGGGATGCGCTCATCACCATAACGGGCGGCAGTGTGGATGCCATTGGTAGCGCAGGTGGTGCCTGCATCGGTACCGGAAATGCGGGGGGACGCTGCAACATCACAATTTCAGGCGGCTTTGTCATTGCGGAACTTAGCACGGGCGGGGCTGGCATTGGTACCGGTGTACTGGCCGCCCCTGGCAACACCATTCTCATCACAGGGGGGAATATCAGCGCCACAGGCGGGGTGGACAGCGGGGGCCATGGCGGAGGAGCCGGTGTGGGTGGCGGTGCAGCCAATACTGGTGATTCTAGTGGATTTTGTGGAAGCATTGCTCTGCGGGGCAAGGCCGTATTACAAGCCATTGGCCGTTTGGGTGGCGCAGGCATCGGCAACGGAAAAAACGGCGCCTCTTGGGAGATTGAGATCAGTGGGGGATACATCATCACCAGCGGTAGCGGGGCGCTTGGCGGGAACGATAGCGCCGGTGTGAGCGGCCGTTTCACAACCACGGGCCCCGGCGGCGCAGCAGGCAACGCCTGCCTGCTGGCAGACAGCATCTCCGACCAAAGCTACCGTACTGCGCACCCAGGGTCTAATCGTCGAAGGTACAAGCGGGCAGGTATACCGCAGCCCCAGCCTGGGGTTCAGCGTCACGCTTCCCACCGCATGCAGCTTATTCATTCCATCGGCCAGTATTTTAACCATCGGGCCCGGCTACAAATTGACCGTTCCAGCAGATAGTACCGTGACCAATGACGGCATTGTGGTGGGCACGGTGGTGGGTGCTGTGGTGAACCACCAGCCTGCCACACACGAGCAGATGGCCGCCAAAAGATTGATAGAAGGCAGTGTGTTTTATGCGCCCCAGGCAGAGGCCGGTACATCGGGTGCCCTTGCCTCCTGGCTGGCCAAAACCATCAACACCCTGCCCGGTATGGCAGGCCTTGGCATCAGCTTGACCACGGCCAATGTGACGGTGGACCAGCTCAGTGCGGCCACAGCGGGGGATGCCACTCTTCCGCAAGGGCGCAATGGAACCTTTCGTTTCACGGCGGCCATTGGGCCCTTAACCGCCACCCCCTCGCCCGGAACCATTGTTGCCAGCGTTTACCAGCCGCCGTCTAGCAGCAGTTCCGCAAGCAGTATACCGTCCGGCAGTGCTAGCTCTGGCAGTGCTTCGGCGGGTAGTTCTAGTTCAGAAAACACGCCGGTGAGTGGTTCTTTTCCGGAGGCTGTTTCCCCGGGCGGCGCTTCGAACAGCACCGCCCCGGCGGGCGTGCCACCCCAAGGAGAAAGTGCAGCCCACGCCCCGGCGGTAACTGGCGGTATCGCCCACAGCAGAAGGCCAGCCGCCACAGGGGCTACCGCCAGCGGCGCTTCGTCCTCTTCGTCGCGCAGTGGCCCGGTTTCTTCGGGTGTGGCGCCGGGCCAGGCCACAAATCTAAACCGGCAAAACGGCGGTGTTCGTTCCAGTGGTGCTTCTTCCAATGCTTTTTCCAGTGCTGTTTCAGTGCAGAGCCAAGGGGGGAATTCCACCATAGTGTGGCTGCTTGTCTTGCTTTTGTTGCTGATGCTGCTTTTCCTGGTGTGGCTACTGTGGCGGCGGTACAGGCGCAGGCCGTGACGCTGGTAGGAAGTGAGGAGCAGGTCTACCTGTTGACAGGGCCCCGATTATGCCTTCCGTGCGGTGGTGGCCTATGGCGGCTAGGCAAACCCTGTGAGCATGGCGGTATACACCTCTATGTCGCATAACAGGGAGGGAAACTGGTTGCAGGGCGCCAAACAGTATCGCCTTCACTTTGCAAAAGAAAGCCAGCCACCGCACGGCCCCGAAGGCTGGTGGTTTTCAACCGTATACAATCACTGGCATGGGTTTTGCGTTGAGAAAAGCCACTGCTAAGAGGTGTGCCCCTAACAGGGGGGCCGAGTAATAGCGGCATTCTGGTTTAGGCGTACCAGAAGGTCTACCAAAATTTGGGGGTCCAGATTTTTGCCCTGGCTAAACCAATAACTCATAATACCCACCATGCCGGAAAGTGTGTATTCCAGCAGATAGTCCAGTTCTAAGTCGTCTGCGCCGATGGTATCACACACCAATTTGGCCACCATGGGCTTCACAGCCTGTTTGAGCTTAGCGGCAAACGCGGGGTCTCCATTTTCGCCCAGCAACACCGAATAATATTTCTGGTTTTTTTCATAAACACCCATAAACTCTTGCAACGGGATGCCCACCGTCCCAAAGGGCGCCGGTATGCTTGGCAGTTCCTCCACCGTGGGAATCAAGTTTGTTTCAATTGTACACAGCAACTCATACACGCTGCCAAAATATTCGTAAAAGGTGCCCCGGTTATACCCCGCTTTCTCGGTAACTTCTTTTACGGTAATCTTTCCAATGGGTTTGCGGCAATAGAGTTCCCAAAACGCATCCATCAAGTTTTGGCGGGTTTGGGCGGTCATTTCAGGGTTCTTTTTCAATTCCGGCTCCTCCTCTTGGCTCCTGCAACAAGGAACAAACCAACAAAAGGCGGTTCTTTGTTGGTTGATGATGCACAGCCTATTGGCTACAATGAAAACCATACAACACGTTGCCGGATAACACAAGGAGGAAACGATGATCACCATTCTCTGCTCTGGTTCGCGGGGAGATTTTCAGCCCTATATTGCGCTGGCCCAGATGCTGCAGCAGAAAGGCCAGGCGGTGCGTATTGCCGGGGGAAAAAGCTTTGGAGCCTTTGTGCGCAGCTATGGCATTGATTTTTATCCCTTTGAGGCGGATTTGGACACGGTAGGAGTGGACCCAAAACTGCTGGAAGCGGCGGGTGCCTCAGACAACCCGCTCAAGATGTTGCTGGCGTTTAACAAGATGAAGGACTACGGTATTTTCACCATTGAAGAAAGCGTAAAGGCCTGCGAAGGAAGCGAGCTGATTGTCTATCATCCCGGCTGCACAGCGGGGTACTTTGCCGCCAGACAAATGGGAATTCCGGCAGTGCTGGCATCGCCCTTTCCCATGCACCGCACCAAGGAACGCCTTTCTGTCATCCTGTATGGAAAAGCTAAGGCCAATGCGCTGAGCATTGGCCTTAGCTATACAATGCTTCAGAGTATGCTGTGGATGGTGGCGGCAGGGTCAATCAAAACCTTTTGGAAGCAGAAGTTTGGCCGTTTACCAGAGGGATTCGGCAAGCCGTTTGAAAACACCTCGGCGCGGTATCCCGCCATCATATCCTGCTCAAACCACGTGTTCTCCCGCCCCAAAGACTGGAGCCCAAGCATCCACCAAGAAGGGTACTGGTTTACCGAGGAACCCGAAGAGTATACCCCGCCACCTGAACTGGCCGACTTTTTGAGGGCAGGCACAAAGCCCGTCTACATTGGGTTTGGCAGCATGACCATGACGCAAGCCACCGAAGACCTGCGCCGCATTGCGGTGAGCGCCCTGCAAAAAGCCGGGCAGCGGGGGGTACTATCTGGGCTGGGAGACGGCGCTAACCTGCCCGAAGGAATTTTTGCGGTAGACAGCATCCCCCACACATGGCTGTTTAACAACATGGCCGCCGTGTGCCACCATGGGGGTGCAGGCACATCGGCAGCCGGGTTTCGTGCCGGGGTACCCAGCGCCATTGTGCCCTTTTCGAACGACCAGTTCGCCTGGGCGCACCGTGCCTATGACCTGGGGGTGGGGGCAAAACCGGTCTACCGCAAAAACCTGAACGCCTACAATTTGGCCGGGGCGATACAAGCCGCCCTGCAACAAGACGTGGTGGAAAAGGCGGCCGCACTGGGCAAGAAAATACGGGCAGAAACGGGTGCGGAATCTTGCGCCGAGGTCATTCTTGGGTGTTTGAAAGGGTGATGCCAAGTGGTGCCTTGGATGTGCCCGTCACTGCCCAGATGGTGCTGCTAAATGAGGTCAATATCCGTGAAAACCCATGTCATAAGCGGTTTTAAAGTGTCGGAGTCATCAGTTTTTTTGGTGCATATCGTATCGAATAAAAGAAAAATCCACCTTGATTCTGCTGTTGGCACCGAGTAATCGGCGCTTTTTGAATTCTAGTGAGACCAACTATGATACGTAGCCCCGGCCAAGGTCACAATAATGGGGGCACATGGATGCAAAAAAAGAACCTATAAGCAGAAGCAAAACTTCTCAAATAGGTTCTTTTTTTGGTGCGCCGATCACACCCAAATCCGAACCAAAACTATTCTTCACATCGTCCATT
>CAYYLW010000029.1:0-22097 GCA_964472465.1 uncultured Oscillospiraceae bacterium
GCTTATGGCCCAACATGCCGCTGCGGCGCCTCCACCCGGAAACCTGCAAGACCGGAATTCCCGAAAGTACAGGTTTTTGGCGTATATGCGGAAATACTGGTTTATCTATCTGTTGGTAGTGCCGGGGCTGTGCTTCATGGTTTTGTTCAATTATGGCCCCATGTATGGCATTCAGTTGGCCTTCAAGGATTACAGCATCAAAAAGGGAATCTGGGGCTCTGAATGGGTGGGGCTAAAGCATTTTTATGAGATGGTGCGCGACCCTGTGTTTATCCAGGCTTTCAAAAACACCGTCATCATCAACCTGTACAATATCATCTTTGGTTTCACCTTCAACGTGGTTTTGGCGCTTATGATAAATGAGATGCGCACAAAGAAACTGCGCAGCGTGGTGCAGACCTTTGTGTACATTCCCTATTTTCTTTCCTGGGTTATTTTTGCGGGCATCGTTACCATGTTTTTAAGCGCCGACCCCGCCGGCGTCATCAACCGTATCATCATGACATTTGGCGGCTCGCCCATCGATTTTCTCAAGCGGCCAGAGCTTTTCCGCGGCATTTTGGTGGTGACCAACATTGTAAAAACCGCGGGGTACAGCACCATCATCTACCTGGCGGCCATTGCCGGCGTGAACCCCAGCCTCTACGAAAGCGCCCAGATGGACGGTGCCAACCGTTTTGATATGTTGTGGCACATCACCTTGCCGCGCATCCTTCCCAGCATAGCGGTGATGTTCATTTTGCAGATGGCCAGCCTGTTTGTCTCCAATTTCGACCAAGTGTACAACCTCTATTCAAACTATGTGCTCTCCACCGGAGACGTGCTTTCCACCTACATCTACCGTGCCTCCATAGGCGGCGGTGGAAACTACGAGCTTTCCACGGCCATGGGCTTCGTACTCAATTTCATGGGCCTTATCGTGGTGGTCATTACCAACAAATTTGTGGAAAAGCTGGACGTGATGGGCATTTTCTAGTGGGGAGGTGGCAAGCGTGAGCCGTTTGCAACAAAGCAAAGACGGGTACAAACGCAGCATGTTGCAGCGTTTTGGTTTCAATTTTTACGATATTGGCGTGATGGCATTTTGCATCATCTTCGCCATTGTATGTTTCTATCCTCTGTGGTATGTGGCCGTGGCCTCCATCACCCCATACGACCAATACGCCAGCAGCGGGGGGATGTTGTGGCTGCCGCCCTTAAACCCAGATTTTCAGTACTACCAAGCCATTTTTGCCACCAAGGCTTTTACCAATTCCCTATGGATTTCGGTGACCAAAACGGTGCTGGGCACCACACTTTCCCTGCTGGTTACCTCCAGCATGGCCTATGCGGTTTCCAAAACACATATCAAAGGCATGAAAGTCATCAATGCGCTGGTGGTGTTCAACCTGTTTTTTACCGGCGGCCTCATTCCAGAGTACATGCTGTATAAGGATATTGGCCTGCTGCGCACCTACTGGGTTATGGTGATACCCGGGGCTTTGAATATCACCTATTTCATCATCATGCGCAACTATTTTTCCTACTCGGTCTCGCAGGATTTGGAAGAGGCCGCTCGCATCGACGGATGCAACGATGTACGGGTGTTTTTTCAAATTATCCTGCCGCTTTCGAAGCCCATGTTGGCAGCCGTGGGGTTGTTTATCGCGGTGATAAACTGGAACGACTATTACAGCTACATGATGTTTGTCTCGAACAAACCGGAACTACAACCTTTTGCCTGGATACTGCGCCGCACACTGGTGGACCCCTCCATGATGCGGCAGGTGCAGCAGGGGGTGAGCAGCGCGGGGCTTCAGCTACCGCCACCCATGGCATTGCGTATGGCTACCATCATCTGTGCCATGCTTCCCATTTTGCTGGTCTACCCGTTCCTTCAAAAGCATTTTGCCAAGGGCATGATGCTGGGAGCGGTGAAAGAATAGAACGAAGTAATTTTGTGTGTGAATGTATGAAAGAATAAACCGCAAAAACAAGGAGGAGAAACAGTATGAAGAAGTTGGCAAAGGTACTTGGCGTGGCGCTGGCAGCATCCATGTTGCTGGCGTCTTGCGGGGGAACGGCCTCGTCGTCCGCCGGTGCGGCAGCAGGTGGCGCAAGTGGAAGCGCCGGTAGTGCGGCTGCGGGTGGTGGCGGCGCGAATGCCGACCGCGAGAATGTAAGCATCCGCTACGCCATGTTTGGCAACAGCCTGGACGACCCCGATGGCCTGGCAAACGACCCTATCAAGAAAAAGATAGAGGAGACTGTGAATGTAAGCCTTGAGTACGACACCGGCACCGACGGCTTTGACGACCGTATGATGACAGAACTGGCCACCGGCACCGCGCCGGATTTGTTCCCCATCTGGAACGAGACGGACAAACTGACCAAATGGATTGACGATGAGATTTTGGTGGATATGAATGAAATCGTCTCCGCCGAGCCAGACCGTTACCCCACCCTGAACAAAATATTTAACGACCCGGTGTGGCAGTCTTACAACAAACTCTATTCCGGTGATGAAAACAAAGTCTTTGCCCTGTATGGCATAGGCGCGTTGCCCCAGCCCTCTTTCGCCGGTGTGCCGGTGTACAACACTGCCGCGCTGGAGGAGTACAACGAGGGCAAGGTGCCCGCCACCGTGGAAGAATTCATCGATTTCACCATCAAGGTGGGCGAAGGCGGCCAGATGGCCGGTTGGTGGCCCCGCAACAACAAGCTGGACAACTGGCAGGAGATTGACAAAACCATCGCCGACCCACAGGGTACCTCCATCCAAGCCCCTTGGGGCGACGCCTGGACGGGCTTTATCAACCAGGGGGACGACACCTGGAAACTGATGACCGTTTCCGATGAGAGCAAGGAAGTGGTGAAACAACTGGCCGAGATGTATGCCGCCAACGGTCTGCATCAGGGAGTTGGCATCCGGGGCGACTTTGACGACGCCTATGCGGAGTTTGGCGCTGGGAAAATTGCGGCGGCCAACTTTGGTTTTGGCTACCCCAACCAGTTCCGCGATTTCTATCTCACCGCCTGGGAAACCGTGAACAGCGATGCGCAGATGGGCGACCTGACCCTGGGCACCGCCCTCACCTCGGACGGCAACTACGGCAAAACCTACTCCACCTACACCTGGATGAGCAATTTCTACGTGATTCCCACCACCGCCGCTGCGCCAGACCGCGTGCTGGACCTGGTGGAATACCTGGCTTCCGACGCGGGCCAGAGCCTGCTGTTCAAAGGCATAGAGGGCGAGCAATACACCGGCACGGCCGACCCCTACACCTACGATGTGGACGCCTGGTGTGAAATCAACAAGGCCTACGGTTACACCGAGCCCGACCGCGCCCGTTACGTCTGGTTCGGCAACCTGTTCAGCGGCTCTGAAATGCGTGTTGACCTGGAAAATGGCAGCGATTGGTGGAGCGCTGTGGGCGCCCCCTATGACAACACCGACGACTGGGCCAGCGACCAGCAGAAGGAACTCTCCAGCTACGCCGAGAATATCGTGGGCGGCTTTAGGGACGAAGCGATGGTGAAACTGCCCGCCTACTATAACATGATTAACCTCTCCAGCGAAGCGGAAGCCATCCGTACCTCCATGAAAGATATTTCGAACCGTTACCTCACCGCCATGATTGGTGGCCAAATGGATATTGAGGCGGAATGGCCCAACTACGTGGCAGAATACGAGAACGCTGGTGCGGCCGATTTAGAGCGTATGGTGAACGAGGCCATCGCCCAGGCCAAAACGGATTACGGCACCTAAAGAGTGAAAATAGAGCTGGCCTAGAGAGCCCAAATGAGGTAAGATTAGAACGGTAGAAAAGCTTAGGCGCATGGCCCCTCCTTCGAAAGAGGGAGGGGCCATGCCGGGTGAGAAAGCTAAAAAGGCAGATAGGCCAGCGCGCCCTGGCGTGTGGGCGCAGTAGGGCGCGCCAAAGCGCTTCCCGGTGGGCCGGCGGGAAACCGCCAAAAGGACCGCGGGTCTTTGGGCTCGGTATTTGCCTGGCATGCCGGGATACGGCGTCACTTTTTAGCAAGCTGGCCCCTCCTTCGAAAGAGGGAGGGGCATACAAAAGCCCGGAAAGCAGCTGGTTTCCGGGCTTTTGTATGAAATGGCCTGTGGAAAAAGAACGGGGGATAACGATGGACTATGGCGTGCATATAGAGAGCGGTGCCAGGGATTGGCAACTGTTCCAGCAGGATGAAACCGGCTTTTCAGACATCTGCCTGAGGGGTGTGTTCCGCTGCATCCGCCAAAGCTTTGAGTTGCCGCTGCAATTTGAAGAGGTGGCCGCAGGCGATGTGGTGGTAAAAGCGCGGGTGGCGCTGGAGGAGACCGGGGAGGACGTACTGCCCTGGACGGAATGCCAGCGGCGGGGCGAAAACGGCTGGGAGACGAGGCTGCGCGTGCCTGCCGGCGGGCTGTACCGCGTGGAGACCTACATGGAATATGAGGGCTGGAACGGGCTATCCGCCACGCGGGGAGACATGGTGCACAACATTGGCGTGGGGGATATTTTTGTCATAGCGGGGCAGAGCAACGCCGCGGGCCGCGCCAAGGGTCCGGTGGCCGACCCGCCCCAGCTGGGGGTGCATGTACTGCGCCCCAGTGGGCAGTGGCAGCTGGCCACCCACCCTCTGGGCGAAACCACCGCCGCCCGTCATCTGGGCAACTTTGAAAACCACAACCCCGGCCACAGCCCCTGGCTGCATTTTGCCAAACGTTTGAAAGCAAAGCTGGGTTATCCCATTGGCCTGGTTCCCTGTGCCTATGGAGGCGCGCCGCTGCGCTGGTGGAACCCCGAAGAAAACGGCGCTTTGTTTCAGAATATGCGGGAGCTTTTGAGGGACGCGGGTGTGGAAAAGCTACGCGGGATGCTATGGTATCAGGGTGAGGCCGAGGGCTATGAGGAAAGCGCAGGCAGCTACGCCGCACGTTTTGCCGCCTTCGTGCGTGCGGTGCGCTCTGAATGGGGGGAGAAATTGCCCTTCATCACCGTGCAGCTCAACCGCTGCGTAAACGAGGCCACAGAGGCGCTGGACCGCCAGTGGGGCCTGGTGCGGGAGGCCCAGCGGCAGGCGATGTATCAGCTGGAAAACCTGGCCACCCTGCCCGCGGGAGACATCGCCTTGTACGATTTTATCCATAACTCTGCCGAGGGTAACCTGGTGCTGGGAGAGCGCTGTGCCAAGGCGGCGCTAGATTTATGCTATGGGCTTAAAAGTGACTGGCGTGCGCCTGAACCAAGCGTGGTAGAACAGACCGCGCCCGATACACTGCGCGTTACGTTTAGCCGCATCCACAATTGGCTGAACCCCTACGACCTGCCCGCCGCGGCCCTGCCTTTTGAGGCGGAGGACCAAGAGGGCCTGGTGCGCCCGGCGGCCTACGAGACCGGGCGGGACAGCCTGAGCATCCGTTTTGAAAGGCCGCTATGCGGGGCGGTGCGCCTGCATGGGGCCTGGCGGATGAACAGCGGGGGGTTAATTCCCTGTGATTGCATGCGTATGCCCATGCTGTCTTTTTATGGCGTGCTGGCCAGCGCGGCGGGGGAGGGGGACGCATGAGCAATTCCTATCTGTACACCTTTCGCTTTTGCTGCGACCCCGGCTTTAACGACGAAGCCGAGCTGGCCGCGCTGAACCGCTATGTGGGCGAGGCCTGCGTGGACGATGTGGCGGTGTTTGCCAACGTGGAGGAAATCAACACTGGGCACATGAGTTTTGAAGAACAGGATGTGTACCTGGCACTGATGCGCCGGGTACGGGAGACCATGGCTGAAAAAGGCGTAACCATGTCTGTAAACCAGTGGCATAGCCTGATGCATGCCGACATTGGCAAAGAGCAAAGGCCGGGGCAAAATTTCCGCCCAATGCGGGATAAGAACGGCCTGGATGCAAAACTTTGCGTGTGCCCCCTGTGTGAAAACTGGCAGGCGTATATCGCGTGGCTGTACGCGCGGTATGCCCAGCTTGGCCCGGAAATTTTGTGGGTGGAGGATGATTTCCGCCTGCACAACCACGAGCCGCTGGACTGGGGCGGCTGCTTTTGCGAGGAGCACATGCGCCTGTATAGCGCGCGCGCGGGCCGCCCCTTGAGCCGGGAGGAGTTCCTGGCAGGGGTTTTGCAGCCTGGCGAGGTGCACCCCTACCGCCAAATTTGGCTGGACGTCTCCCGCGAGACCATGTTGGCGGCGGCCAAGGCCATTGGGGACGCCGTGCAGGCTGAAAACCCGCGGGTAAAGCTGGGGTTGATGAGCTCGGTGCCGCATGTGCACGCGGCCGAAGGGCGGGATTGGCCCGCCCTCATCGGCGCCTTGGCCCAAAACAAGCCCGGGGTATGCCGCATCCATCTGCCGGGGTATCAAGAATTGGCCCCCGCCAAATACCTGCAAAATTTTAACATGGTCTCTATGCTCACCCGCGCCTTCCTGCCGCCGGATTGCGAGGTGTACCCAGAGCTGGAAAATTTCCCCTACTCCCGCTATGCCAAAAGCCGCCGCTTCACCCGTTACCAGTTGCTTAGTTCCCTGGCGCTGGGAGTGCAGGGCATGACCATCGACCTTTACGATTTAAACGGCAACGGCATTGTGTGGGCCGAGGGCTACCAAGACACCCTGCGGGACGCAAAACCCTTTTTATGCCACATGAACGATTTGGGTATTTTTTCCGGCAAACGCCTGGGTGTACAGGTGATGGTATCGCCCCGTTCCGCCTACACCCTGCACACCCGGCAGGGCTTGCGCATGGAGGAACTGTACCCCGAAGAGGTGTTCTTTGCCGGGCTGCTGCCCGCCATGGGCGTACCCTTTGCCTACTGCCAGGATAAAGCGGTGGAGGGTGAAATTCTGGCTGTGAGCGGGCAGTATCTGCGGAACCTGGAGGAAGAGGAGATACGGGGGCTGTTTGCCCGCAATTTCGTCATTTTGAACGGGGACGCCGCCTGGACGCTCTGCGAACAGGGGCTTGCGGCGCTGGCGGGCATTCAAACCGCCCGCTGGGCCAGTCAGGGGGGCGGCGAATATACCTACGAGCAGGCCGAACCCGGGAAACACTACTGCGGCATGGCCGCGGCCCGGGCTTCGGCGGTCATCTCCTGCAGCGATGTGCTTTTTGCCGAATATGGCGAAGGGGCCGAGGTGTACAGTTCCTTCTACGATAGCTACCGCCAAAAACGCGCGGCGGCCCAGGTGGTGTGCGGGCGGGTGCTGGTGTACCCCTTTGGGCATTTTGCAGACCCCCTAGACATTCCCCCCATGTTGCTGAACACCATGCGTGCAGAACTGTTGCATGAGGTGCTGAAACGGGCGGGGGCCCGCTTCCCGGTGGTGCAAAACCAGCCCTATCTGGCCCCCTACTGCTTTGAGAAAGGTGGCAAGGCCTACCTGTATTTGGTGAATGCCGCGCTGGACGACGTGAGCACGGCCCAGATAGACGGTTTTGGGGAGGGGGATTGCTATATTTACCGTTCCTGTGATGAAATGGCTATGCCTATGGGCCGCAATGGCGGCATATGCGCGGTGAACCTACCCGCCATGGAAACGGCTTTGCTGGAACCGGACGCGGGGCTACCCCGATGAAGCAGCGGCGTTTTGGCGGCCTGCTGCGGGCCATTGGTGGCGAAAGTTTAAGCGGAGAGTTCTACCTGTTTTTGCGGGTGCACACCATGTTTTTGGTGTTTTCCCGCCTGCCCATCGTGTTTTTAAACACCCTGCTCATTGGCCAAAGCCAGAACATGAACGTGGTGCTGGGCTACAACGCCGTGGCGTTTGTAAGTTGTGCGTCTTGCATGTTGCTGGCCAGCCGGGCGGTACACCGCCTGGGGCCGGGGCTTACGGCGGTGCTGGGCATAGCGGGCTACAACATATTTTACCTGTTTTTGGTGCTGATGGGTGGCCAGGCCACCCACTGGTCTGTGCTACTGGGTATGTTGGTGGGCCTGGCTGATGGGTTTTACTGGCTGTGCTACGGCTGCCTGCTTTCCGGCACCACCCAGGCTTTTAACCGGGATAGTGGCCTTGCCATCATCAGTATTTGCGGTTCTCTTGTGAACCTGGTGGTGCCGCTGCTCTCGGGGGCGGTCATCTCCTTTGTGGGCGGGCTAAAAGGATACGGGGTGGTGTTTGGGGTGGCCCTGGCGGTGGCTCTGTTCACGGCCATCTTGGCGCTACGCCTGCCACCCAGCCTGCGCCAGCCCTCCCGCCAGAAAACCGATTATGCCTTTGCCCTGCGGCTGGTGTTGCGCAATAAAGGCATGCGCTACGCCTATTTGGCCCAAAGCTGTAAGGGTATCCGCGAGGGGGCCTTTTTGTTCGCCATGGGGGTGGTGCTGTACCAGCTTGTCAGCAACGAGCTGCTCATCGGGTTTAACACCTTCCTCTCGGCTTTGGCGGCCATGGCGTCGTTTGTGGTCATCAGCCGGGTGGTTACGGTGGCCCGCCGGGTACCGCTGATGGTGATGGCGGTGGTGGTGCTGGCGGTATCGGCCGGGCTGTGCCTTCTGTTTCTGGGGCCGCTGGCCGTGCTGGTGTTTAGTTTTATCAATTCCAGTTTCGGGGGCTTCATTGAAAATAGCTGTTTTACCACCCTGCTGGACTATTTGCAAACCGTCCCCGGCGCAAGCGACCACCGCCCGGAACTTTTGGCCATGAACGAATGCGCGCTGGCAACGGGGCGTATTGTGGGGCTGGGCATCGTGGTGGGCATCACCTATTTTGCCGGCCAGGCGGTGGTGTATCAAATGCTGGGTCTACTGGCCCTCATCCTTACCCAGTTTGGTACGGCGGCCCTGTGCCGCAAAGCCCTGCCACAGGATATGATGGAATAAACCAAAAGGAGCATACGCATGAAAGCGACGATTGTGGAGAAAAAATGGCTGGTGGAGTGGTTTGACGAGCGCCAGTGCTACCATATGCCCAGTTTGACCCTGGCCGATAACGGCAACCTACTGGCCGTATGGAATGGCGGTTTTTTGCAGTGGAATGGAGACCCCATGGGCCGCGATGCCAAGGACTGGGTGTCGGTGCTGAAATATGGGAAGAGCGAGTGGTCAAACCCCGATGCTGTGGGCTGCGACATCCGATATTGTTGCCACGACCCCGTGTTTCTAAAAAACAAGAAGGGAGAGATTATTCTTCTCTTTGCAAAATTTTTGGATACAGAGGTGAATTTTACCACCTGGTGCAATGGGCGGGATGAGCTGTGGACCCGCAAAACCTGTGACGGTGGGCGTAGCTGGCTGCCCGCCCGGCCCGCCGGCATCAAGAGCGGCCACGCCTCCAACGACAGTGTGCTGCTACCAGACGGTACCATGGTGTTCGCCTCTACCAGCAGTGAGCTGCCGGATAAATATTTCGGCGCGGTGCGCATCTACCTCTCGCACGACGATGGCGAAACCTGGGAGGCGGGGGCTTTGCTGAGCGCAGACGACGGAAACCTGATTCGCGAACCGGCGCTCTGCCTGCGGCCGGATGGCACCATCCGCATGTTCACCCGCACCTGCCCGGGCAGCACCGGCTGGGGGGACGGCATCGCCTCGCTGCCCTCCTACACCGCCGAGAGCCGCGACGGTGGCAAAACCTGGAGCCAGCCCGTCCCTTCGGGCATCCTCAACAATGAGAGCAAAATAGATGTCATCAGTTGGGACGAAAACACCATCCTGATGGCCTACAACGATACCCCCGTGGCCGATTGGCACGAGCGCAGCCCCCTCACGCTGGCGGCTTCGCACGATGAGGGCCAAACCTGGCAGAACCTCTGCACCCTGGCCCCTGCGCCCGGCAACAAATGCCAGCCCGCGATGTGCAAGGATAAGGACGGGCGGCTAAACGTCATCTACATGCACCGCCATACCGCCATCGAGCATCTGGTGCTGGAACTGGAAGCCTAAACGGTGTACAATTTGAAAGAGAACGAAAGGGGCCGGGCGTTTTGATGCACGGAGGGCGGTGCTACGCCCCGCCTTCAAAGGGCCCTAACACGCGCGAAAGAGGATGCTGGATGGATAAACTGCATGTGCTGGGCACCGGGAATGCCATGGTGACGAAACTGTTTAACACCTGCTCGGTGCTGGAACTGTCGGGGCGTTACCTGCTGGTGGACTGCGGGGGTGGGAACGGGATTCTGCAAAGGCTGGAGGCGGCGGGCATAGACCAAAGCCAAATACACGATGTGTTCCTTTCGCACGAGCACTGCGACCATCTGCTGGGCGCAGCCTGGGTGGTGCGCTGGGCAGCGGCCAAAATACGCGCGGGAAAGTATGAAGGGGATTTGCGCATCTACTGCCACGCAGCGCTGGCGGAAAAGGTGAAAACCCTGTGCGAACTCTGCCTACAAAAGAAGTTCACTGCTTTGTTTGGGCAACGCATCCACCTTATCCCGGTGGCGGACGGCGAAGAAAAAATCATCCTGGGCAGGCCCTTCACCTTCTTCGATATCCTCTCGGAAAAAGCGCCGCAGTACGGCTTTACCCTGCACCTAGAAAACGGCGGCACGCTGTGTTTCATGGGGGATGAGCCGGTGAACCCAAAGCGGGAGCATTATGCCCAAAACGCGCGCTGGCTACTGTGTGAAGCATTTTGCTTGCAGCGGGACGCAGAACGTTTTAAACCCTACGAAAAACACCACTCCACAGCGGCGGATGCCGCTAAGCTGGCGCAGCGGCTGGGGGTAGGAAACCTGCTGCTGTGGCACACCGAACAAGCCACCCAACCGGCGCGAAAAGCGCTGTACACAGAGGAAGCGGCCCAGTATTTTAGCGGCGCCATTTACGTGCCGGAGGATTTGGAGGTACTGGCGCTTACCGAATAATATTGGCCCACGGCCCAATTATAAAGGAGGTTTTGACTGCCATATGTTGACGATACGAAACGAGACAGAAGCCGACCGCGACAGCGTGGAGGAAATGACGAGACAGGCCTTTTACAATTTATACATTCCAGGCTGCACAGAACATTACCTGGTGCACACCATGCGCTCCCATGAGGATTTTATTCCAGAACTGGATTTTGTTCTGGAAGAGGACGGCAAAATGGCCGGGAACATCATGTACACCAAGGCCTGGCTTACAGACGAGGCGGGGGAGGAAAAGGAAATTCTCACCTTTGGCCCGCTTACGGTTGCGCCCGCCTGCCAGCGCAAAGGCTACGGAAAAAAGCTGATGGCGCACTCGTTTGAAAAGGCGAAGGAGCTGGGCTACGACGTGGTGGTGATATTTGGAAACCCGAACAACTATGTAACCAGCGGGTTCATTAGCTGCAAAAAACGGAATATCAGCTTAGAAGGCGGGGTTTACCCGGCAGCGATGATGGTGCGGGAACTTTGCCCCGGCGCGTTGGATGGCCGAAAATGGACCTACCGGGAGAGTACCGCCCTGCAAATTGACGAAGCACAAGCGCAGCGCTTTGACGACGGCCTGGCCAAAATGGAGAAAAAACATACTCCCAGCCAAGAGGAGTTTTATATCCACTTCCATTCGGTTTTACGCTAGAATTGGCCCCGGCCCAGTACGCGGTGTACGCTTTGCCACGCAAAGGGGCTGTGGCAGCACGGTTTCGGGAAGTGGCACAAGAGTTTTGTACCGTGCCCCCACATGTAGCCAACAGAAAACAGCCCGGAGTCTGCGAGCGACTCCGGACTGTTTTTTCAAAACATATTGTGCTGATTTGCATTCTTTTATCACAAACCAGTGGCTTGTTCAGTTTACCCGGTTTTGTGTTTGGCCCGCTTGAAAACCGCGCAGGTTTTCCACCGCCACATCCATCAGCCGCTGGCGGCTTTCGCGCGGGGCCCAGGCGATGTGCGGGGTAACCAGGCAGTTTGGCGCGCCAATCAAGGGGTTGGGTGTTGCCGGGGGCTCGGTGGCCAGCACGTCCAGGCCCGCGCCCGCCAGCTTGCCACTGCGTAGCGCGGCGGCCAAGGCCTCTTCGTCCACCAGTGGCCCGCGCGAGGTATTCAGCAAGAAAGCGCTGTCCTTCATCTGGGCCAGGTTTTGCGCGTTTATAATATGGTGGGTCTCCTCGGTCAGGGGGCAATGCAGGCTCACCACATCGCTCTCTTGCAGCAATTGGGGCAGGGGGGTCATCTCGGCAAAATCACTCTCGCTTACAAAAGCATCGTGCGCCAGCACCCGCATGCCAAAGGCCTGGGCCAGCCGCCCGGCGGCCTGCCCGATGCGCCCAAAGCCCACCACACCAAAAGTCTTGCCGTATAGTTCCACCAGGGGGCTGTTCCAAAAACAGAAGTCTGGGCAGCGGGCCCACTCCCCGGCCTGTACGGCGGCGGCGTGCTGCCCCACATGGTGGCACAGCTCCAGCAGCAGCGCCATGGTAAACTGTGCCACGGCGGCGGTGCCATAGATGGGTACATTGCATACCGGCACACCCTGTGCGGCGGCGGCTTTTCCATCCACCACGTTAAACCCGGTGGCCAACACCCCAATGTATTGCAGCTCCGGGGCCAAGGCGGCAATGGTCTCGGCGCTCAAGGGGGTCTTGTTCACAATTACGGCCCCGGCGCCCTTGGCGCGGGCCAGTATCTCGCTGTTGCCGCCCACAAAGGGGGTGCGGTCATACACCGTCAGCTCTCCCAGGGCTTCAAAGCCCTCCCAGCTCAGGTCGCCGGGGTTTTCCGTATAGCCGTCCAGCACCACAATTTTCATGTTATCGCCCCTCTTTTAGTTTGGCAAGGCCCGGTGCGGCGCCTGCGGCCAGCAGCCCGTTGTCGCTGTTCCACATGTTCATTTGCATGCCGCGCTGCACCCAGGCAAGTAAAGGCTCCAGCGGCCCAAAGTGCACGCCGCTGTATTTGCCGTGCTGCTTTGCGCTCTCTATCACCTTTTCAAAGGCGGCCAGAATGTCCGGGTGGGTGAACTGGTTCAAAATGCCGTAGTCCTGGGTCATGTCGTTGGGGCCAATAAACAAAACGTCTATGCCTTCTACGGCGGCAATGGCGTCAATATTCTCCACCCCGCGGCGGCTTTCAATCTGGCACATCAAAATGGTTTCGGCGTTGCTTTGGGCCATATACTGTGGGCCGTCCACCGGCAGAAAACCGGTGTGCGGGCGGGAGAGCGACACCCCGCGGTGCCCCAGGGGGGCATATTTGGTGCAATCCACCAGCATCTGGGCCTGCTGGGTGTCCTCGGTGTTGGGCAACAATAGGCCGCTGGCGCCCATCTCCATAAATTTCAGCGCGTGTTCGCGCCGCATTTCCGGTATACGCACCAGCGCGGGCAGGGCAATGCCCCTTGCCACAGCGATGATGTTGGCCACCTCGCGGGTGGTGAAAGCGCCGTGCTCGCAATCAATGATGCAATAGTCAAAGCCGGCGGCCTGTATGATGCGGGCGATATCCGGGCTGGCAAAGGTGGTAATCATGGTGCCCAGCACCTGTTCACCGTTTTGCAGCCGCTGTTTCAAATGGCTCATTGCCGTGTCCTCCAAACGTTCTATTTTGTTCTATGGTATACTTATAGAGGGCTGATAAAGGCCGGGGCTGTAGGCCGAAGAGTGGGCGGGCTATAATTCTGCCAGGGGCAGGCGGGCCAACGTGCAGGGGCGGGTGGCGGCGTAACGCTGCACCTCTTGCAGGCTGGGCAAGGCCATGCCAATGGCGCCGCGCTTCGTGGCGGTCAGGGTGCCCGCGCAGTTGCAAAATAGGGCTGTTTCGTCCAGGGGCATGTCCTGCATCACGCAGTACACCAGGGCTGCGGCAAAGGTGTCGCCCGCGCCGGTGGGGTCGATTGCTTCCACAGGGGTGCCGCCTGCCAGTACCACCTGGCCGCCGTTGCACAAAACCGCCCCATCCTTGTCTCTTGTAATGGCCACCACCTTGGGCCCCATGGCGCACAAGGCACACAGCACCTCACCCAGGGCGGTTTTGCCCGTTAAATACTGGGCCTCTTCCAGGGTGGGGGAGATGATGTCGGCCCCGGCCACCGCGTTTAGCAAATTGTCTTTTGCGGCGGGGGAGGAGATTAGCTCCTTGCGGATGTTGGGGTCGAAGGAGACCAGCACACCGTTTTCCCGGGCAATACGCGCGGCGGCCTGGCAGGCCTCCCGCATGGCGGGGCTTAACTCAAGCAACATGCCGGTATAATGCAAAGAAAAGGCCTCTTTTAAATAATCTGTATCAATCTGCTGGGCCGTGTACTGGGAGCCCACCGAATTTTCCCTGTAATACTGGTAGTTCCGCCCGTTTGGCAGATACTCCAAAAACGCCAGCCCAATCTGCCCTTTGTCGCTGCTGGCCGTGTGGCTTAGGTCCACCCCTTGGCTGCGGATGACGTCATAGGCCATCTCGCTCAACGCGTCCTTGCCCAGTTGGCCCAAAAACCCGCTGCGCCCGGCAAAGGCGGCGGCGGCGCAGGCGAAAATCCCCGCCGAGCCGCTCACGGTTTTAATCACCTCGCCCGCTTCCCGCAGGCGCATGTTGGGTTTGGCGGGCACAAAATCAATGAGCAGTTCGCCAAGCGCCACGATGTCACCGCATTTTTTTGCCGAAAAACCGTAAGTATTTGGCATATATTTCACTGCCTTTCGTCGTGCTGAAAATATACTAATAAATATCTGTAACACATATAATATATGATTTAGCATATCAAAACTTGTGGCTCATGTCAATGTAATTCCCTACATGATTTCACGAAATAAAATGGTATGTTGCACAAAATTATCTTGGTTGACAGTTCTGTGAAAACTGGTATAATATTAGTAATTTATTAGCGCAAGGGGGTGGCCCGATGAAAAAACCGACATCGAGCGATGTGGCCAAGCGGGCAGGGGTGTCTCAGTCTGCGGTCTCGCTGATTTTGAACAACAGCGATAAGATATCTTTTTCTGGGGATACCAAAGAAAAGGTTCTGGCAGCCGCGGCAGAACTGGGCTACAAGTTGCCCGCGCGCAAAAAACAAAACAGCAAAAAGCGTTCCCGCCTTTTGCTGGTGCTTACCCCCACCTTGACCAACCAGTATTATACGGAACTGATACAGGCCGTGGAAAGCCATGCCGATGCCTATGGATACCGGGTGCTGGTGTGCAGCACCTTCCGCAAGCCGGAGCTGGAAAAATACTACTTGGAAATTTTTTCCAAAAATTATGCGGACGGTATCATCTATGCCTTTCACCCCAGCTTTCCGCGCCGGGTGGAGCTGCTGAACCAGACGGTGCCCACCGTAATTATTGGGGAGAAGCAGGAGGATTTGGACATCTGCTCTGTGGAATTGAGTAATGTGAAGGCGGGTATGTTGCTGGTGGATCATCTGCACGAACTGGGGCACCGCCACTTCGCGTTTGTATCCACCCCTGTGAACCGCTTCACCCTGGCGCGTCGCCAGCGTTTAGAGGGGGTGCGCACGGCGCTGGAACGCTATGGCATCGGCCCCGAAGGGCTGGAACTGATTGTACCGGATAAAAGCGCCGAGCAGGATGTGCCCAGTGGCATACCCTACGAGTATCATGTGGGCCACCAACTGGCGCACGAACTGGTGCGCCGGGGCAGCAAAGCCACCGCCATCATCGGGGTGAACGACATGACGGCCGTGGGGATTGCCAACCGGCTGCGTGCGGAGGGCTTTGCCATCCCGGCAGATTATTCTGTTTGTGGTTTCGATAATATTTTTGCCTCGGCCATAGCAGCCACGCCGCTTACCACCATCGACCACCGCCTGGTGCTGCGCTGCAAAGCCGCCGTGGATATGATTTTGGCAAAACTGGAGCCAGGGCTAGAGGCCAGCCTCACCGCCTCGGCCGTGAACACCATTGAGTATGCCCCCAAGCTGGTGGTACGGGAATCGAGCGGGCCGTGCAAGGCGGGGGGCTAGGCCCTAAAATTATCTAAGGCAGTTTCCACTCAACTGCATATTTGGCAAGCACAGCCATGCACCGTTTTCGCCCAGTACGGCAGAACACCGGCACGGCTTATTTACGCCAAAGCAACAAAAATAAACCTCCCCAAAACGGTGTTTGGCCGCTTTGGGGAGGTATTTTTGTAGGGGGGCTCAGTCTGTCACTTTAAACATCACGTAATCTTCATAGCCCACCAGCACTTTGTAGTAGCCACGCAGCATTTCGTTGGTGCCCTCGTTGCCGGTGTCCACATACAGGCATTTTCCAAACAACGAGAGCATCTTGTCCTTCGAAGCCGCTATGAGGATATTTTCTTTGCCCACCCGCTCTATCACCTGGGCGCTAATTTGCTGGTTGCCACGGCCAAACAGGTAGCCTTGGCCGCCAATTACCGTGACCAAAATCTTGGCTTTCGGGTATTTTTCTAAGGCGGCCAGAATCTCGGCTTCGGTCACGTCGTTTGCCAGAATTTGGTGGTTGTAGAACAAATCCACACCCAGCAAGGTGCTGGGTAGGCCAATGGTGTCCATGATATTCTTGGTGGTGGAGCCTGGCGCCACAATATGCAGTGTGTCGTCCTCCAAGGTGTCGGCCACATAATTGGCCAGCATGGAAATGGAGCCCGTTTCGGAATATCCGCGCCCGCTTTTTAGGTTTTGCACCATTTTTCGCTGGTTTGGCACCTTGAGGTAGCCATAAAGCTTTGCATCCACGATGTTTTGGCGGAAAAGCGCCTCGTCAATGTCCATCACTTCGGCTTCCCGCGCCTCGGTCACCTTGCCCTCCACATACTGCCGCATCAGTTCGCCCGCCGTTTTGGGGTTTAGCGCATACACGGCCGAATGAATTTTGCAGCCCGCGGGTATACCCAGCACGGGGATGCTGGTGCCCACCGCGTCCAGCACGTTGCGGGCGGTGCCGTCCCCCCCGGCAAACAGAATCAAGTCGGCCCCAGCGTCCCGTAAATCCACGGCGGCCTGCATGGTATCGGCCGGGGTGGTGTGCTGGTTTTGTATGGCGCCCAAAACCATAGGGGAAAAGCCGCAGGCCTTGGCGGCATCCTCGCCCATCTCACCCGGATAAGTCAGCAAGGTTATCTCGCTGGCCAGGGGGGCCAACTGCGCCAGGGCCACCTGGGCTTTGTTTGCGCATTCCGGCTTTGCGCCAAGGCATAGGGCTTTTTCCAAAGTTTCGGCGCCGTCGCTGCCCTTCAGGCCCACGCGCCCGCCAATTCCCGCCACGGGGTTTATAATAAATCCCAGTTTAACCATAGTCTGCTTGCCTCCCGGTATGACCATAGGGTGTATGAAAACCCGCCCATAAGCGGGGTTGTTGCCTTTTTTAACCCGGGGGTGCATGGCCCGAATGAACACGGCACCATTCACCCCCGGGCACAGGTTGATAAAAATGTGCGAAAGAATTTGGCGAAAAAATCAGTACTGTTTGTCGCCGTCCGGTGTAGACATCATCACAGGGGTTTTGGGCCATTTTACGAACACCATCCACAGCCATAGCAACACGCCAATGCCCAGGTAAATGCCGAAGTTAATCCAGCTTCCAATTCCTTGGCCCAGGGTACACAATACGGCGATGAATATGGCAATGAAGAAGGCCAGCCAGCGGGTGAACATGCCGCCTTTTAGCTTGTAGGGGTAGTCCCATTCGGGGTGTTTCCTGCGGATGCGGATGGCAGAGATCATGGTGGTGGCGTAGGCCACGGCGCAGCCAAAAGCCATCAGGTTGAAGAAATCGTTCATAAAGGTGCCGGCATTCATCAGCAGGATGAAGATAATGCTGATGAGGAGCAGGAAGATGTTGGGCAGGATGGGCTGATGTTTCTTGTTGCAAATGGAGAACACCTTGGGTAGGAAATTCTGGCGGCCCATGGCGTACATCATGCGCACGGTGGAGAGCCAGAAGCCCAACAGGCAGGTGCCGATGGCGCACAGCACAGCGAATATGCCGAAGATAACGGCCCACACGCTCCAGCCCAGGTTTTCCATGGCGGTAATGGTGAGGAACTCCACTGCCACTTCGCCGCCCGGCCCAAGATGCAGCAGGTTCGGCCAGCTATCCACACCGGCCACCGCGAAGAAGAACACGGTGTATACAATGCCACAGGTAACCACCGAGCCCCAGATGGCCT
Organism: uncultured Oscillospiraceae bacterium; assembly: GCA_964472465.1. Classification (GTDB taxonomy): domain Bacteria; phylum Bacillota; class Clostridia; order Oscillospirales; family Ruminococcaceae; genus JAAYCI01. Next base: position 17,980 of record CAYYLW010000029.1, read on the forward strand.
TGGTGCTGTTTTTGATGGGGAAGTCGCCTTCCTCCACCATCTGCGGCACGGTTTCAAAGCCGAAGTAGGGGGTGATGATGAGGCCCAGGCCGATAATCCAGCCGCCAAACTCGCCGTCGCCCAATACAGATTGGAAGAAGGGCCTAAAGTTGGAAAGGCTCCAGTGGCCGGAGAAAATGAGTGCCACAGCCGAGATGAGGCAGCCGGCAATAGCGCCAATCAACATCACAAACTGCGCCTTGCCTGCAATTTGCACATTGCTTAGGCTAAGCAGGCAATACAGGCACAAAATGATGATGGCAACCACCATGTAACTGCCAAACTCTAGTTTCAGTCCCGTCACGCGGAAAATCCACTGCAAAATGGCCATAACGGCGGCGGGCGGCACCGAAATCCAGGCAGCCATAATCATCCAAGAGGAGAAAAAGCCCACATGTTTGTTGATGCCAACGGTATTGTACACAAGTTCTGCGCCCACGGTGGGCAGCAGGGGGGCCAGTTCACAGTACACAAACGCAATGGGCAGAATCAGCACCGTCATCAAGGCAAAAGCTAGGAAGGTGGCGGGGCCTGCGTAGGAGATAAACACGGTGTCCCAGTAGCCCATGAAGGTGAAAATGGCGCCGGTGGCAATGGCGTATACATAGATTAGCTTTAAACTTTTGGCCGCAAGTGAATTCTTTGTGGGGTCGCTTGAGGGGGAAGGGGTGTTTTTATTTTGGTCCGACATTCTGTCTCACTCCTTTGGTTGGCTAGGTTTTTGAAAAATGCGCAAGGCATTTTCCAAAAACGGTTCCATAATTCCTCGAATGCCACTTCTAATGCAAAACCCAAAACATTTCTAGTAATATCGCGCGCGTTCTCCGCCCACATACAGGGGGCGTGTTTTGGCACAGTTCACCTGCGCCTGGCCCAGGCGGCGCTGGGTTAAGCGCACCGGTACGGCTACCCGCCGCAGGTGCATCCCAATCAAGGTGTTGCCTATATCCATGCCGCCATTCGCCTGGTGCAACAAAGATTCTACCATCACGGCACCTGGCATGTTTTGAAAGGCATAGGTGCAAAAAGCCCCCCCAGCTTTCAAATGGGGCACCACGCATACGGGCTCAAGCCCATACACACCCATACACTCCTCTTCCACCACCAAGCAGCGGTTGATATGCTCGCAGCCCTGCACGGCCAAATACAAGCCTTGTTTCCGCGCCCATTCGTGTAGTATGGGAAAGATTACCTGCGCCACTTCCCAGTTGGAGGAACTGCCAATGGTTTGCCCGGCAATTTCGCTGGTGCTGCATCCCACTACCATCAAATTTCCCAGCCGGAAAGAGCAAAGATCCTGAAATTCACGCAAGATTTCATGCATCTGGCTGCCCGCTTGCTCCAACCAATCCATGGATAATCCCTCGCTTTGATGTGCTTGTTTTTAGCCTCACACGGCGCCGCCAATGTTTGGGGCGCCGTGCAAAGCTGCGGTAATAAAGCCATGTAATTGTGCTGTGGGGGAGAATGGGAATAGCACTGTGTTATTTTGCGCCGTGTTTCTTTAAGTAGGTTTTCCAAGTAAGCGCCCATTTTTCCGGGTTGTCCAAATCCTCTTCATGGATGCGCTTATGAATTACCGAGTTATACGGCGCGCCTTTCACCATGTCGGCATCTTCCAGGGCTTCCTCCACCACGGTTTTCACCACTTCGCAGTACTCCTCAATATCCTCCTTGGTGAAGGATTCGCAAGGCTCCAGCGTCATGGGCTCCGGAATGACCCAGGGGTGATGGCTAGACCAGAACCACGGGATACCAAAGTCCAGCATACGGCGGTTGGCGTCGTCGCTCCCCACGCCGGTTTTCTCGCACAGTTCTTCAAAGCTGTAGCGTACCTGTTCTTGGCGCACAATTCCGTTGCCCTGGAACGCGCTGGACAGGCAGGGGATCCTCTCCATAATCATCTGCATGTAGTTGTTGTTGATAACCGAGACATCGGCACATTCACGCAGGCCCTCTGCGCCCATCATGGCACACCAGGCATAGGCTTTTAGAATTACGCTGGAGGTGCCCACATAGCCGCGTACTTTGCCAATACTTTCGGGCTTGTTGTAATCCAGGAAGTATTTTTCTCCATCAAATTCCACGGTGGGTACCGGTAGGAATTTGGCCAGGAACTCTTTGCAGCCCAAAGCGCCAGAGGCCGGGCCAGAGCAGCCATGCGGGGTGCCAAAGGTTTTGTGCACGTTGAAATGGCACATGTCAAAACCGGCTTCCTTCGCGCGGGCCACACCCAAAAAGGCGTTGGCGTTGGCTTGGTCATAAAAGCACAGGCCGCCCACATCATGAATAATCTTCACAATTTCATCGGCGTAGGGGTTGTAGATGCCAATATCTTCGGGGTTGGTCATAAAGATAGCGGCGGTGCGCTCAGAGGCGGCGGCGCGAATGGCTTCCACATCGGGAATACCGCGCTCGTCTGGGTGGATGGTGATGATCTTGTAGCCTGCGGTGGCCGGTGTGGCGGCGTCACAGGGGTGGGAGAAGATGGTGGTAATCACCTCGTCGCGCTGGTTGGCTTCCCCACGGGAAGCATGGTAGGCGCGCACAATGGAGGCCGCGGTATACACCGCGTGGTTGCCGCCGCCGGGCTGCAAGGTGAATTTATCCATGCCGGATACTTCTTTTACCACGTTTTCAAACTTGTGGTACACTTCTAAAATGCCCTGTACGGTGTCCTCGTCTTGGTCAGGGTGTAGGTCGGCAAAATCTTTTTCCAGGCAAAGCGCTTCGTTGATGCGGGGGTTGTACTTCATGGTACAGGTGCCCTCGCTGATATCGTTGGAAATGTTGGAGCCCATGGTTTCTTGCGAGAGATGCAGCCAGTGTTGCAGCACATGTTTTTGGTCTACTTCGGGCAGTTCCGGGGCCTTTTTGCGGCGGATGCTGTCCGGTAATTTGGCGAACACGTCGCCGGTGCTGGCGGCAATTTCGTCCTCCACTTCGGGGGGAATAATGCCACGCAGGCCGGGTGTGGAAAGATCATAGATGATAGGCTCATCCCAACTTGCCTGATGGAATTTTTTGCGAACTTTTACCTTAGCCATTCTTACTTCGCCCTCCGTTCTAAAATAGTTTGTGGGTAACCGGCCGCCATGTTTAGCGTGTGCATACCTTCTCCAGTGCACACAGGAAGTGGTCCAGTTCTTCCTTGCTGTGTACCTCGGTAATGCTGTACAGGGCGCTTTGGCCAAACACGGGGAATTCTTTGCTTAGGTCTTTGCCGCCAAACACGTTGTAGGCAAGCAGGCCTTTGTTGATTTCGGCCACGGTTTTTCCGGTTTTGTCGAAGTTTACGAGGAAATCACAGTAAGAGATGCCACTCAGCGGCAGGCTTACGCCGGGAATGCCCGCTAGTTTTTCTTTTACATAGGCCACCCGCTGCAAAATTCCTTTGCCCAGTTCTTCAAAGCCCTGCGGGCCCATCAGCGCCATATACACGCCCGATACAATGCCCGTGAGGGCGGAGCATGTGCCAATGAAATCCTTGCCTTTTTCGCGGGAAGCATAGGAGGTGCGCTCATAAAACACTTCCCCAAAACCGTACTCGCCCTCCACCTCTGTTTCGCACATGCCAAACAGCAACGAGGGATATTCGCCCACAAATTTCTTATCATCGTGGGTGCAAATAAAGCCGCCCAGGCCGCCCGCATAGCTCATATGCTGGCCCAAGGGCTGGTAATCACCTACCACAAAATCGGCGCCGTAGTTTCCGGGGGCTTCCAAAATGCCCAGGGAAGAGGGATCCACGCCCACAATACACAGCGCACCCACCGCCTTAGCCAGTTTGCAAATCTCAGGGGCCTGCGTTTCGATGCTGCCTATGTAGGACGGGTTTTCGAAGTAGATGGCCGCCGTGTTTTCGGAAAGTTTTGCCTGGACATCTTTCAAGTCCAGCAGGCCGGTGCCCTTGTCAAACCCAATGAAATTCACCCCGATATCAGGTTTTACATAGTTTTCTACCAGTACCACGCGTTCGGGGCCGGCGTTCGAGGCAACCAGAATCTCGTGGCGGCCGGTGGCACGGCAGGCCATGCGGGCCGCAATGGCAATGGCGTTGCCCCAGTCATAGGTGGGGG
>CAYYLW010000030.1:0-21584 GCA_964472465.1 uncultured Oscillospiraceae bacterium
ACGACTATGCCACCAGCCTGGGCCTGCCCAAAAACAACATGCTGGCCGCGGCCAAGCGCATTGCCCAGCCAAAGGAGATTTTCCAGCCGGACGTGGGCGTATTTGGAGGGAAAACCTTCAATTATGTGGCCGCCTTTGGCGCTTTTACCGATGTGGCCTACTCCACCAACCAAAATGTAAAGAACACCTTGGGCTACCTGGCCTACATTTTTGAGGTGCTGGGGCGGCTTACCAGCCTGCCCACCATCCTTGCCAGCGTGGAGTGCGACGGCGAACGCCTGGAAGGGGAATTCGTGTTCGGCATGATCACCAATTCCAGCTCCATCGGGGGCATCGCCTTCAAAAACAAGGCCATCAAAATGGACGACGGACTATTTGAAATGCTGCTGGTACGCCAGCCGCACGGCCTGGCCGAGCTCAGCGAGCTCTCCGGGGCGCTGGTACGGCGGGACATCACCTCCCCCTACATCGAGCTGCGCCAGGGCAAAAACTTCCAAGTCACCAGCCACCAGCCTTTAAGCTGGACGCTGGACGGCGAATTTGGGGGCGAGACCACCAGCACCGATATCCATATCCTAGAGCGCGCCATCTCCATTTGTATTTAACTTTTTGGGCAGAAAGGAACCCCACCACCATGGGAATTTTTAACCGTAACTGGAACAAACCTGGCCCCGGCGTACCCAAAAATGCTCCAAAGAAAAAAGGGGTTGCCCGTTTTTGGGAAATTTTCACGCGGGACCTGGGCAACTTATTCAAACTGAACCTCATCCTCATGCTGGTGCTGTTGCCAGCCGGCGCCCTGTATGTTCTTTTCGTCCTCAACTATATCTCTGGCAACTTTGCCATGTCCATGGTGTTCGGGCTTCTCTCCTTTTTGGCCTGCCTGCCGCTGGGGCCGGCCCTCTCGGCCTTTTACTGGCTATTGGCCCAGATGCTGCGCGATGAGCCCGGTTTTTTGTGGCACGATTTTAAGCGCAAATTCCGCGAGAATTTCCGCCACACCGCCCTGCCCGGCATGCTGCTGGGCGCCATGATTGGCAGCCTGGGGCTCATCTTCCTGTACAGCCTGCTGGGCGCCATGCAGGCCGGTATCGCCATGATGTCCCTTTACTTCCTAGCGGCCTTGCTGGTTAGCCTGTTTTACCCCTATTTCTTCACCCAGGCCGCCTATATTGATTTGCCCCCTTGGCGGCTATTGCAAAACAGCTTCCTGCTGGCCTTTGCCAACCTGCCCCGCAGCTTCGCGGGCACCCTACTGGGCACCGGGCTGCTGCTGGCCCAGTTGCTGGTTTTCCCCTTCGCCGTCCCCCTCACTCTGTTCGTGGGTTTCAGCGTGCCGGGGCTGCTGAACATGATGTGGATTTGGCCCAGAATCAACACCACCTTCAAAATTGATGAAACCCTGCGTAAAAAATCGGATGAACAATTAGAGGATATCAATAGGGTGGATTTCGAATGATTCTTGCCGGGTTTCCTGTTGGAATCCCGGCATTTTTGTATCTTAATTTATATAATTTGGTTGACTATTTATATTTCTTGCGGTATAATTAAAATATAAAGATAAGGGGGAGAGCCGCATGGGAAAGAGTGTATACAGCGTTGTGCTTTCCGACGAGGTAGTGCATGCCATCGATGACCTGGCCCTGCACCAAGGCTTCTCCCGCTCGGGGTTAATCAACCATGTGCTGGCAGGCTACGCCGGCCTTTCCACCCCAGAGCACCGCCTGCGCGAACTGGCGCATTCGGTGCGGCAACGGGCGGCGGGAGGCGGCCTGCGGGCCGATGTAAGCCCCGCCGGAGGCCTTACGCTACACACGGCTTTGCATTTTAAATACAACCCTTCGCTGCGCTACCAACTGGATTTTGCCGAAGGCGGCGAATGGCTGGGCGAATTGCGGGTGGGGCTGCGCAGCCAAAACGAGGATTTGCTGGGTTATCTGGCTTCCTTTTTCACGCTGTGGCAGCATCTGGAACAAAAATATCTGCCCAGCCCCCCAGCCGCCAGCCTGTTTGCGCAAGAGCGGCAGCGTTTCCGCCGCCAATTGCGCCGCCCGGCCACCGCACAGGATGCCCTGATGCTGGGGGAGGCCGCCGCGGGGTACATCACCCGGCTGGATAGTTGCCTGCGTGCCTTTTTTACCCAGTTGCCAGACCCGGTTTTGGCCATGCAGTACACCGAGGACGCCTTCTTGGAAGCCCTTAAAACGCACCGGCTGGCCGCGGAACTCTAGCCCCCTGGCCCTCCCCTCAATTTTAAAACACCGCTTTTTACCAGCAGAAAGGGGTTTCGACTATGAACCTTCAAAAATTTACCCAGAAATCACGGGATGCCATCTTGGCCGCCCAAACCTTAGCGCTAGAATACCAAAACCAAGCCCTGGAGCAGGAGCATCTTTTGCTTAGCCTGCTTAGCCAGGAAAACAGCCTGGTGGCCCAGCTTTTCAAAGCGATGGGCTGTGAGCCGGGCAACATCCAGGCCACGCTGGCCGAAAAAATTGCCGCCCTGCCCAAAGTGAGCGGCTCGGGCCGGGAGGCCGATAAAATTTACATCACCCCCGGGCTGGATAAGGCCCTGCTGGCCGCAGAAAAAGAGGCTAAGGGCATGAAGGACGAGTATGTCTCGGTGGAGCATATCATGCTGGGCCTGCTCACCGCCCCAAACGAGTGTATGCGGGATATCTTCCGCGTGTTTGGTATAGACAAAAACAGCTTTTTGGCCGCCCTGGCCAAGGTGCGCGGGAACACCCGAGTAACCACCGATAACCCCGAGGACACCTACGACGTACTGAACAAATACGGCCAGGACTTGGTGGAGCTGGCCCGCAACCAAAAGCTGGACCCGGTGATTGGCCGGGACGCGGAAATACGCCATGTCATCCGCATTTTAAGCCGCAAAACCAAGAACAACCCCGTTCTGATTGGCGAACCGGGCGTGGGCAAAACAGCCATTGTGGAGGGCCTGGCCCACCGCATTGTACGCGGGGACGTGCCCAGCGCTCTGCGGGACCGCAAGCTGTTCTCGCTGGACATGGGGGCCCTGGTAGCCGGGGCCAAATACCGTGGCGAATTTGAAGAGCGGCTAAAGAGTGTGCTTCAAGAAATACAAAAATCTAACGGCGAAATCATTCTTTTCATCGATGAACTGCACACCATTGTGGGCGCAGGCAAAACCGATGGCGCCATGGACGCGGGCAATTTGCTCAAGCCCCTGCTTGCCCGGGGAGAGCTGCACTGTATCGGCGCCACCACCCTGGACGAATACCGCCAATACATAGAAAAGGACGCCGCTTTGGAGCGCCGCTTCCAACCCGTGCTGGTGAACCCCCCCACCGTGGAGGACACCATTTCCATTCTGCGTGGGCTAAAAGAACGCTATGAGGTATTCCACGGCGTGAAAATCACCGATAGTGCCCTCATCTCGGCCGCCACCCTGTCTGACCGGTATATCACCGACCGCTTTTTGCCGGACAAAGCCATCGACCTGGTGGACGAGGCCTGCGCGATGATACGCACCGAGATGGACACCAGCCCCGCCGAGATGGACGATTTACAGCGCAAAATTATGCAGCATGAGATAGAAGAGGCCGCGCTAAAAAAGGAGAAGGACAAACTTTCCAAAGAGCACCTGGCCGAAATACGGGCCGAACTGGCCGAGATGCGCGAGGATTACAAGGCCATGCGCGCCCAGTGGGAAAATGAGAAAGCCGCCATTGGCCGCCTGCAAAAGCTGCGCGAGGAGCTGGAGCAGCTAAACAGCGACATTGAGGCGGCGGAACGCGACTATGACTTAAACCGGGCGGCCGAACTGAAATATGGCCGCCTGCCCGAACTGCAAGCCGAACTGGAAAGCCAGGAGAAACAAGCGGAAGCCGATGAAAAAAACGGCATCTTGCATGACCAGGTAAACGAAGAGGAAATTAGCCGCATTGTGGCCCGCTGGACGGGCATTCCCGTGGCCAAGCTGCTGGAGAGCGAGCGGGAAAAGCTGCTGGGCATGGAGGATATTCTGCACCAGCGGGTGATTGGCCAGGACGAGGCCGTGGAGAAGGTGAGCGAGGCCATTCTGCGCAGCCGGGCCGGTATTCAAGACCTGGCGCGGCCCATTGGTTCCTTCCTCTTTTTGGGCCCCACGGGCGTGGGCAAAACCGAACTGGCCAAGGCCCTGGCCGAGGCTCTCTTCGACGACGAGCACAACCTCGTGCGCATCGACATGAGCGAATACATGGAGAAGTTTGCCGTAAGCCGCCTGATTGGCGCACCTCCGGGCTATGTGGGCTATGAGGAGGGCGGCCAACTTACCGAAGCGGTGCGCCGCAAGCCCTATTCTGTGGTGCTATTTGATGAAATTGAGAAAGCTCATCCAGACGTGTTTAATATTCTACTTCAAGTACTAGATGATGGGCGTATTACAGATAGTCAAGGCAGAACGGTAGATTTCAAGAACACCATTCTCATCATGACCTCGAACCTGGGCAGTGAATTTATCTTGGAAGGCATCAGCGACGGGGAGATTTCCCCCGAGGCCCGTGCGGCGGTGGACACCCTGCTCAAAACCAGTTTCCGGCCGGAATTCTTAAACCGGCTGGACGAGATTACCATCTTTAAGCCCCTGTCCAAGGAGGAGACAAAGAGCATCGTGGGCCTGCTGCTGCACGATTTGGAAAGCCGCCTGGCCCAGCGCCAATTGTACCTGAGCGTCACCGAGGAAGCCAAGGCGCTGATTGTGGAGGAAGGCTACGACCCTGTGTATGGCGCGCGGCCCCTCAAGCGCTATATCCAAAGCAAACTGGAAACCCTGGTGGCCCGGCATATTATCCGGCAAGACCCTGCCCCCGGCACCACCCTCACCGCCGGCGTAGAAAACGGGCAACTCGTCTTGCAATAACACAGGAACAACATAATAAAATAGCCGTAAATTCTTAATAAAAGAGTTTTCGGCTATTTTTATTTCATGGGATGGCAAACACTGTTGTAAAAGCCCCGGCGGAAAAGTTCCACCAGCACATCCCCTTCCCGGATGATGGTGTTCCCGTTTGGAATGATGGTCTCGGCGCCGCGTTTGATCATGATGATTAAAATATCGGGGCATAGCTGCACCTCGGAAATGGCCTTGTCCCTATATGGGTGGTCGGGGCCAATTTCCAGTTCGATAATATTGGTGTTTTCATCCTCATAATCGGTAAAGGTTTGCAGCACCGAGCCTGTGTTATCCAGCAATTGCAGTTTTTTCGCCATCAGCGGCAGCACCGAGCCTTGTAAGGCCACCGAGAACAGCGCCACAAAAAACACGATGTGGAAGATATCGTCGCTCAAGCGCTGGGAACCCGTGGCCACCAAAATGGCAAACACGATGGAGGCCGCCCCACGTAGGCCCACCAGCGAGACAAACAACTGCTGTTTTAGCGGCACCTTAAACCAGCTTAAAATACTGAACACCGCCACCGGGCGGGATACCAAAATGAGGCAGAGGGCCACCGGCACTGCGTAAAAGGCCAAGTCCGGAAGCGCAGAGGGCCGGGAGACAAAGCCCAGGGTGAAGAATAGCATAATCTGCATCAGCCAAGAAACACCGTCGAAAAAGTGTACCAGCGCCCGTTTGTTCATGATTTTATGGTTGCCCAAAATGATGCCCGCCAGGTAGACGCTCAAATATCCATTTCCACCCAGAAATTCCGCCAGGGCATAGGCCAGCACCGCCAGGCCAAACACCAAAATGGTGTCCATGCCGCTTATTTCAAAACTTACCCGGCGCAGCACCTGTGCGGCCAATAAGCCCAGCGCCACCCCCACCAGCAGGCCAAAAGCCAGTTGCCGCAGCACCAAAAGCGGTACGGAAGCCGGGCCCGCACCATTGAGCAGCGTTAAAAAGAGAATGGTGAGCATGTAGGAAATGGGGTCGTTGCTGCCACTTTCTATCTCCAAAAGTGAGGCCAGACCCCCTTTTAGGTTTAGGTTGCGCCCGCGCAGGATGGAAAACACCGAGGCCGCGTCGGTGGAGGAGACCACCGCCCCCAGCAGCAGAGATTCCAGCCAGGAGGTGCCAAAAACAAAATGGCAAAACGCCCCTGTGATGCCTGCCGTTATCAGCACACCCAGAGTACTCAGCAGCACCGCCTGTACCGCCACCGGGCGGGCGCTTTTCCAGCTTGTGCCAAAGCCGCCATAAAACATGATAAAGATGAGCCCCAGTGAGCAAAGGTCTTTGGCAGCATCGAAATTGATGGGTTGGATGTTCAGGGGCCCCTCGGCCCCAAACAGCATACCCAGCAGCATAAAGGCCAGCAGGATAGGCATGCCGAAACGCCCCAGCAGCTTGGTGGAGGCCACACACAGCAGCACAACCACACCGCACAGCAGTAGTAAATACACCATTCGCCTTTGTCCCCCTTTCGCACAGTGCATTAAACCGCTTCTATTGTATAGAAACAGGGCTTTCGGTTCAACCGTTTTTTCTCGAAATAGCAGATATTTCTGTTTTATGGCTTAAGTTTTTGCCCCTTTATACGAATATATATAGATACACAATAGGCGCCAAAACGGCAGAAAGAGAGGTGACGCCAGATGAAAATACCCGACCAAGCCCCCGCCATAAGCATACCGGGCACCCCGGCGTTTGCCAACCCTGCCGCCCCCAGCCCAGAGCCCCAGGCCGATGCTTTTTGGGAGAAAGAACTGCTGCTGCAAGCCGAACGAAAACGCGAGGACGACGCCACAGATATCTATGAAACCATGCGCAAACGCAAGGAAGAAGAGATAAAACAGTGGAAAAAGATGCTGGAGGATATTCAGAAAAGCCGTAAGGAGAGCAAGGCCAAGGTTCGCCCGCCCCAGGTAAGCCTACGGGGGATGACCCAGCGGCTGGTGGCGGCAGCCAGTGCGGCCGAGGTACGGGCCGTATTAAGCGAAGCCGGCCAGGCCATTGCCAATTTGCAAATGGCGCTGGCTGGGCTGGAAGGCAAGCAGCGCCAGCAGGTGCAAGCCATGATTCAAAGCGCACAAAAATTGGCCGGGCGCTGCGGGCAAAAAATAGGGGAGCTGGACAAAGAGGATGTATCCCGCACACGGCAGAAAAAGGCTGAAAAGGGCGGGCAACGCAAAAAGGCCGAGCAGATTAAGCAAGAACTGCGCCAGCAGGAGATAAAGCGTGCCCACCGCGAACAAAGCTACCTGCTGGACCATTTCCCAAGCCTAACCCGGCAGGATGATTGGCAGCGCAGCGGCCCGGTGCACCCCAGCGCCCCGTTAGACCCGGCCACCGAGGCCAAAATTGAGGCCATGGCCCAGGCCATTGCCGCCACAATTGGCGAAAGTGGCGTGGCGTATATGGGCGCCGAAGTGGCCGTGGAGGGCGGCGCGGTTTCTGGCGCGGAAAGCGAAGCCGCCCCGGCCCCCACCGAAACGGCCAGCTTCGTACAAATGGCCTAGGGGATAAAAACCAAGGCCACCCCTTTTTGTAAAAAGGGGTACGAAAAACTTTCAAGGCCGCAAACTTAGGTTTGCGGCCCCAGAGTGTCAAAAAACATCAGCCGGAGAAAAAGGGATGCAGTGCAAGAAAACAAAAATTCGCGCAACGGCGCATATTCAATAGTTGTAACGGCAGCGTGAATTTGCAGTTGCCGCAGCAATGCGCACTTTTTCGACTGGCTGAGGCCGCAAACTAAGGTTTGCGGCCCATTTTAATGATACAACCCATTTATTAAAGTTGTTGCTCCGGGGGCAGGGCTTCGCTTTCCCTCCAAGGCTCAGTTTCCTCTAGCAAAGCCAGCTTTTCTTTGCGGGGCAGCCTTTTCAGCCGGGCTTCTTCGGCCATGGCCTCTTGCTTTGTGGCAAAGGCCCGCTTATACACCATCTCCACCGGGCAGCGGCCCCGGGTGTATTTTGCGCCGGTTCCGGCGTTGTGGGCGGCCAGGCGCTTTTCGGGGTCATTGGTCCAGCCGGCATACAGGCTGCCATCGGCGCAGCGCAGCAGATACACCCAGTTGTTCATCGGCCCCCGGCACCCTTTTCGCTGGCAGCGGCGCGGCGGTCGGCCAGGCTTTGGGCCAGGCGGCGTTCCTCCGCCTCACGGGCCAGGGCGGCCAGCTTGCGCGCCCCCGCCTCGCTTTCCACCGCCGCCATAAAACCCGAAGCATGGCAAAAACTGATATCCGGCACACCGGTAATCTCCCGCAGTTCCTCGGCGGTTTTGCCACGCCATGCGCCCGGCAGGGGCACCTTGTTGCCCAGTTTCCCGGCCAAATCCTTCGGCACACATTGCAGGCTCATGCCGCCGCGCGGGGAAGGGAACACCACAAACTCCGCCTCGGTTTCCACCAGCACGGGCTTCCAGGGCGCATAGACGGGCAGCACCACAATCTTGTCTTTCATCTGCTTGAGCGCCTTTTCGGCCACGGCGCGGCCCCGCACCGCCGCCGCAAAGGTCTCGATGCGTTTTTCCAGCAGCTTGCCCGCCACCTCTACCGCCTCTTCAAACGCCGCACCCTCATCCTCGTTTGAATCCCACGACGGGTTAAACGCCCCAATTAGGGTGGCCACCACGTTCCCGGTGCCGTGGTTATCGTCCATGTCCAGCGGCTGAATAAACTTTTCGTCGAAGGATTGCGCGGCCTCCTCCGGCAATAAAAAATGGCCGTATTTCTGCCACAGCAGGCCAAACGCCGCATAGGGCGCGCCGTTTGGGCGGCGTTTGCGCTCTTTGGAATGGTGGTCAAACTCCCCATCACCTATATCAAACACAATGCCCCCAAAATTTTTGGGCACGGCAAAGCCCCGGTAAATGCGCATATCCGGGCGCAATATTTTAAGAAAGGCCGCCGAGAACACATCGTCGGCGTGAAAACGCCCCGCGTGGGTAAAGCCAAGTTCCGGCAGGCCCGCCGGGTTGTTCTGCAATGCCATGGAATTTCCTCCGTTGCTGGGATGTGGGTTTTTTTCTCCTTCTATCATAGTGCATCCTGGGCTGGGCGTCAAACATATATCCATATTTAGTAGGGGCAGCCCTTGTAAGCCACTAGATATAGTGGTACAATGACTTGGAAACCAAACCATCCAAGCGGAGGAGTGTTATAGAGATGCCCTTTTTAATTAGCGAAAATGCGGTGAAAGTGCTGGAAAAACGATATCTGGAAACCAGTGCGGAGGGCCAGCTTTTGGAAACCCCGGAGGACATGTTGCACCGGGTGGCCAAAACCGTGGCCGGGGCCGACGCCGCCTATGAAGGGGGAGACCCTGCGGCCAGCGAAGCCGTTTTCTTTGAGATGATGGAGAGCCTGCGTTTTCTGCCCAATTCCCCCACCCTGATGAACGCCGGGCGGCGGCTGGGCCAGTTATCGGCCTGCTTTGTGCTGCCGGTGGAAGACAGCATGGAGGGGATTTTTGAATCGGTGAAGAACGCGGCGCTCATCCACAAAAGTGGGGGCGGCACCGGGTTTTCCTTTTCACGGCTGCGGGCGGCGGGTGCGCCAGTGGATTCCACCGGCGGGGTGGCCAGCGGCCCGGTAAGCTTTATGCGGGTGTTCAACATGGCCACCGAAGCCGTGAAACAGGGCGGCACCCGCCGTGGGGCCAACATGGGTATCCTGCGCATCGACCACCCGGATATCCTGGAATTCATCGATTGCAAAAAAAACAACGCCGACATCACCAATTTTAACATCTCGGTGGGCCTGACCGAGGCCTTCATGCAAGCCGTGGACGCGGGGGAGGACTATCCCCTCATCGACCCCAACCACAAAACAGAAACCGGGCGGCTGAACGCCCGGGAGGTGTTTGAAAAAATTGTGGACGCGGCGCACGCGGGGGGCGAGCCCGGCATTGTGTTTTTGGACCGCCTGAACGCCGACAACGTGGTGCCTGGCCAGGGGGAGATAGAGGCCACCAACCCCTGTGGAGAGCAGCCCCTATTGCCCTTTGAAAGTTGTAACCTGGGTAGCATCAACTTAACGAAGATGGTGAAGGAGGAGGACGGCTGCGCCGCAGTGGATTGGCCCCTGCTGGCCAAAACCGTGGGGGACGCCGTACATTTTTTGGATAACGTCATCGATGTGAACCGCTACCCCCTGCCCTTGATTGCCGATACCACCCGCGCCACCCGCAAGATTGGCCTGGGGGTGATGGGCTGGGCGGATTTGCTGCTAACCCTGGGTATCCCCTACGCCAGTGAAGAGGCCCTGGCCCTGGCCGAGCGGCTGATGGGTTTCATTGAGGCCGAGGGCTGCGCCGCCTCCCAGCGCCTGGCCCAAAGCCGCGGGGCCTTCCCGCTGTTTTCGGAATCCACCCTGCGGGGCGGCCCGCCCCAGCGTAATGCCACCGTCACCACCATCGCCCCCACCGGCACGCTCTCCATCATCGCGGGCTGTTCCTCTGGTGTGGAGCCGGTGTTTGCCTATGTGTATATCCGCAACATCATGGACGGCACGGAAATGCTGGAAGTGAACCCCATTTTACGCGCCCGGCTGCAAACAGAGGGTCTTTACAGCGAAGAGCTGATGCGCCAGATTGCCGAGGAGGGCAGTATTGCCCACCTTTCCAAAATTCCCGAGGAGATTCGCCGGGTGTTCCAAAGCAGCCACGACGTACCGCCCAGCTACCATGTGCGCATGCAAGCGGCCTTCCAGCACCACTGCGACAACGCCGTTTCCAAAACCGTGAACTTCCCCTCTTCGGCCACCCGCGAAGAGGTGGCCGAAGCCTATCGCCTGGCATTCCGCGAGGGTTGCAAGGGCCTGACCATCTACCGCGACGGCAGCCGCGAGGGCCAGGTGCTGAACATTGGCAAGGTGAACCATGTAAGCGAGCCAGCCGTACGCTGCGAGGAATGCGCCCTGCCCTTTGGGGCCATCAAACCCCGCCCCCGCCCCGCCATTACCAGCGGTTTTACCGAGCGGATGAAGATTGGTTGCGGCAACCTGTATGTGACGGTGAACTACGATGAAAACGGCATCTGCGAGGTGTTTACCAGCACGGGGAAGGCCGGGGGCTGCCCCAGCCAAAGCGAAGCCACCGCCCGCTTGGCCAGCGTGGCCTTGCGCAGCGGCATGAGCGTGGACGAGATTTACAACCAGCTCAAGGGCATTCGCTGCCCCTCCACCATCCGCCAAAGCGGCATGAGCTGCACCAGTTGCCCCGACGCCATTGCCAAGGTGGTGAAAAAGGTGGCAAAGCATATTGAGGAAAGCCGCACAGACCCCGAAATTGCCCTTTCGCCCGAACCGCTTACCCGCCACAAAGCGGCCACTGCGCCGCACCCGCCCCGGCCCGAGGGGCCAGGGCCCGCCCGCAGCGCGGGCGGGGGGCAGCAAAGCTGCCCCGAGTGCGGCAAAACCCTTACCCACGAGGGCGGCTGCGTGATATGCCGGGGCTGTGGCTTCTCCCGCTGTGGCTAGGCTGCGCCCTGCAAGAAACTCTGCTGGTGCGCTCTTTTATCTTGCCGCAAACAATCGTTTGCGGCTTTTTGTTTTGGGGGGCGTGGCCCTTTTACAAAAGGGGCCACGGTCTTTTTGAAGTCTCCGCCCCATCAGCCGCGTTTTATCTGTCAAGAGCTTTTCCTTTTTTTAGCAACCTGCCCAAATTTATTTCCCCATTTTTTCCTGCAATTTTCTGCCCGCCCCCCTTGCAAATTACGGCTTGTATAAAGCCTGCTCCCCCTTCTATGTTGAAAACTCTGTTGAAAGTGTTAAAAAGTCCCATTCTGGGCGGGTTTCATTTTTATCAAGCGGGAAAGAAGATGAAAGGCAACTAAACTTTTTGTTGAACTGGGCGGGGGGCTCTGCTATACTAGTGGCACGGTTCGCAAATGAATGAAGCTATGCAATATTTATGAATTTACTGCGTGTGGCCGTTTGTTTTTGCACGCACAAACCTTGGAGGATAGCCCATGAAATGGCTGTATAAACTGGAATACAAACACGGGAAACGCTATATCCACGGCCTGATGACCATTGTGGTGATTGGCATGGCGGCGGTATACCTTTTGGATATGGCGGCCGCCGGGGCCGGCTTTAATATGAGCAGTATGCTCACACTAAACCGCTCAGCCATCCTCAGCGGGCAGGTGTGGCGTATACTCACCTTCGTGTTCGTGCCGGGGGGGCAAAACGCTTTCTGGCTGCTGGTCTCGCTTTACTTCTATTATATGATGGGTAAAAACTTGGAAAGCTACTGGGGTGGCTTCCGGCTCAACATCTACTATTTTGTGGGGATGCTGGGGGCCATTGCCTCTTGCTTTATCACGGGCTACGCCACCAACGTGTACCTGAACCTCTCGCTGTTCCTGGCCTTTGCCACCGTGGCGCCAGACACCACCTTCCTGCTGTTTTTCATCCTGCCCGTCAAGGCCAAATGGCTGGCCCTGGCCTACGCGGCCTTCCTGGCCGTGCAGCTCATCTTCCAGTTTTTCGCCAGCCCCACCATCGGCCTTATTTCGCTGGTGTCTTTGGGCTTTAGCCTGCTGAACTACTTTTTGTTCTTCGGTGGCCAGATGGTGCGCGTGGTGAAAGAGCAAATCCGCATCAGCAAAAACCGCCGTAATTGGCGGAACCGCTAAGGGGCCTTTTGCATGAGTACCCATACACCTTTTTTTGACCGGGCCGCGCAGCTTTCCCAGCTTAGCGCCCGGTTTTTTGTGCCCGGCCACAAGGGCAACCCCGCCGCCCTGCCCCCCTTTGGCCCCCTGCTTGCCTACGACCTTACCGAGATAGAGGGTGCGGGTGACCTGAGCTGCCCCAGCGGCCCTTTGGCCGAGAGCGAAGCCAACATGGCCAAAGCCTTTGGCAGCGGGGCCAGCCTGTATTCGCCGGCGGGCACCACCCCCTGCATCCAGGCCATGCTGCACCTGTTTTGGAAGCCCGGCCAGCCACTTTTGCTGGCGCGCGGCTGCCATGTGGCGGCCCTGCGCGCCCTGGTATTTTTGGGCGCGCAGCCGGTGTGGCTACCCCTCACCCAGCACCGGCTGGCCCCCGGCACCCTGGCCGCCGCGCTGGAAAAACACCCCGGCGCCCCCGTCTACCTCACCAGCCCAGATTACCACGGCCGCATGGCCGATATCCCCGCTTTGGCCGCCTTGTGCCGGGCGGCGGGCAGCCCTTTGTTGGTGGATAACGCCCACGGGGCACACCTGCGGTTTTTCCCAGATGGGCGGCACCCCTTGCAACAGGGGGCCGCCGCCTGTGCGGATTCCGCCCACAAAACACTGCCCTGCCTCACGGGGGCCAGCCTGTTGCATGTGCAAGACCCGGCCCTCGCCCCCCGCGCCAGGCAACTGCTCAACCTGTATTGCTCCACCAGCCCCAGCTACCTGGTGCTGGAAAGCCTGGACCTTTGCGCCGGGCAGCTTTTGCAGGCCCCGCCCCCTTTTCAAGCCGCTGCCGCCGCGCTGGCCCGTGTGGCCGCCGCCGCGCCCCACCTGGCATTCCTGTGCGACGACCCCCTGCGCCTGCGCCTGCGCCCCGCCCAAGGCGGCTGGCCCTATGAAAGCCTGCTGGAAGGGCTGCGCGCGGCGGGTATTCTGCCCGAATATGGTGACGGGGAAACCCTGGTGCTGATGGCCGGGCCCTACAACCGCCCCGAGGATTTTGCCGCCTTGGAGGCCGCGCTGGCGGCTTTTCCCCCAAAAGAGCCCCTGCCCCTGCCGGTAGAAGAAGCCCTGCCCCTGCCAAAGGCCGTGTGCAACCCACGGGAGGCTTTTTTGGCGCAGCACATCCGCCTGCCCGTAAAGGAGGCCACCGGCCGCGTGATGGCCGGGCTGCATGCGCCCTGCCCGCCGGGGGTGCCCGTGGTGGTGCCGGGCGAGCGCATAGGCCCCGCCCAGGCCCGGCAGCTAGCCGCTGGTGGCATTTTGGAAGTGGATGTGTTAAAATAAAAAGAAGGGGCTTTTCCCTGTACTTTTTGCCCTTTTCCGGTTTTTATCCAGGGAGGAAACAGATGAAACTGATAACCGCCATCGTGAGCAAAGAGGACGCGCGCGCGGTGAATGGCGCCTTGGTGGACGCAGGCTTCAGCGTCACCAGGCTCTCCACCACCGGCGGCTTTTTGCTGGCCAGTAATATCACCATGCTCATTGGTACCGAGGACGATAAGGTGGATGCCTGCATCTCCATCATTGCACAGCATTCCCGCCAGCGCACCGAGATGGTGCCCAGCGGGGTGGGCTATTCCAGCTTGGGCGCCACCGGGCCTGAACCGCTGGAGGTAAGCGTGGGCGGCGCCACGGTGTTTGTTACCCCGGTGGAACGCTTTGAGAAACTGTGAGTGAGGCACCGGCCCTGCGCCACTTTTTGGGCAATGCCGAGGTGACCGGCGCGCTGGGGCAGGCCCTGCGGCAGGGCAGCTTGCCCCACGCCGTCATTCTGTGTGCGCCAGACGGTTGCGGGCGGAATTTTTTGGCCCGGCTGCTGGCCGCCGATTACCTTTTCCCCGAAGGGGGAGAGCCTGCGGCGGCGGTGCTGCGCGGCGAAAGCAGCGAAGTGATGCTGGTGGAGGGGGAGGGCCCCTCGGGCCAAATTAAAATCGACCGGGTGCGCCAGGTGCGCAGCGATATGTTCCGCACCGGGCTTTCCAGCGCCGGGCGCGTGGTGATGATACGCGACGCCGAGCGGATGATGGCCCCGGCGGCCAACGCCTTGCTAAAAGTGCTGGAGGAACCCCCGGGCGAAGTGCTGTTTTTGCTCACCGCGCGGGACGCTTTTTCCCTGCCGGCCACCATACGCAGCCGCTGCGCGGTGTATCCGCTGGGGGAGATGACCCCCGCCGATTGCCAGCAGGCCCTGGCTGCGCGCGGCGTGCCACAGGCCGCCTTTCTGTCCGCCGTGTACGGCGGGCGGCTGGGGCTGTGCCTCAAAGCGGCGGGCGACCCTGCGCGCGGCGAGATATTGCAAAACGCCTTGGCCGCAGCCACCGCATCTTCCAAAGCAGGCCGCTATGCCCTGCTTTCCCTGTTTGCCCTGTACGAAGGGCGTGGCGAAGAAGAACGCGACAGGCGGGCCGCCTTTTTGCAGGACCTGGCTTCGGTATTCGCCGCCAGTATGCGGGGCATGCTGGCCGAAGAAGAGGGCGGCGTGCCACTGGCCACCGCCACCAAAAGCCTGCCGCTGGTGCAAAACGCCCTGCGCGCTTTGCAGGCAAACGCCGCCCCCAAGCTGGTGTTCACGGCACTGGCCGTCCGGCTGGGGCGGGCCAATTCTCTGTAAAAATGCCCTTTTAGGAGCTAAGGAGAACTATGAAGACAATCATCCATGTCCGTTTCAAAGAAAACGGCAAAAATTATTATTTCGACCCCGCAGGCCTAGAGGTGCAAGAGGGCGGCTTTGTGATTGTGGAAACCAGCCGCGGCACCGAGTGCGGCGAGGTGGCCAAAGGCCCCCACCAGGTGCCAGACGCCAGCCTGCCCAAGGCCCTGAAACCCGTGGTGCGCCTGGCCGACGATGCCGACATTCGCCGCATGCGCCAAAACCGGGAGGACGAGGCCAAGGCCTTCCAAATTTGCGAGGAGGCCATCCTCAAGCGCGAGCTGGACATGAAGCTCATCGATGTGGAATATGCCTATTCCCGCAATAAAATCCTCTTCTATTTCACCGCCGATGGCCGGGTGGATTTCCGGGACCTGGTGAAGGACCTGGCCTCGGTGTTCCGCACCCGCATTGAACTGCGGCAGATTGGCGTGCGCGACGAAAGCAAGATGATTGGGGGCCTTGGCATCTGCGGGCAACCTTTTTGCTGTAGCCGTTTCCTCACCAATTTCCAGCCGGTGTCCATCAAAATGGCCAAGGAGCAAGGCCTCTCCCTCAACCCCACCAAAATTTCGGGCAGTTGCGGGCGGCTGATGTGCTGCCTTTCCTACGAGCAACCCGCCTACGAATATCTGGGCAAAATTACCCCCGGGCTGAACAGCGTGGTGGAAACCCCCGAGGGCGAGGGCGTGGTAACCGAGGTGAACCTGATTACCGGCATGTTGCGTGTGCGGCTGGATAACGCCACCGACATGGCCCCCCACTATTTCCACCGCAACGAACTGCGCTATCTGCGCGGGGGCAAGCGCAAACCCCTGCCGCCAGACCCCGAGCCGGAGGACACCCTGCCCCTTGAGGTGGAGGATACCCTGCCCCCCGCGCCAGAGGAGACCATATTGGACTAAAAAAAGCGCGGCGGTACCTTGCAATCCACAAAAAATATGGTAGAATAAAACCGTGGCAGAATGGGGTAATTCCCCTGCCAAAGCAGACCGAAGCAATGAAAGGAAGTATAGGCTATGGCTTACAAAATCAGTTCCGACTGCATTTCTTGCGGCAGCTGTGAAGGCGAGTGCCCCGTGGGTGCTATCTCCCAGGGCGACGGCCAGTACGTGATTGATGCGGACGCTTGCATCGACTGCGGCACCTGCGAAGGGGTTTGCCCCACCAGCGCCATCTCTCCTGCATAAAAGGGGCGGTAAGGCAAGCAGGCTGGGTCCACAAAACGGACGTATGGCGGGCACGGCAACGTGTCCGCCTAATTTTTTACCATTTTACCAAACAGAGGGCCATGGAAACCAAACGGGAAACACTTTCAAACGGCACAACCGTCTATACCGCCGGGCAACACCGCATTGGCACCGACGCTTTGCTGCTTACCCGGTTTTGTAATCCCCGCCCCGCCTGGGCCGCGGCCGACCTGTGCGCCGGCTGCGGCGTGGTGCTGCTGGGCCTGTGGGACGCCGGGCTGCGCGGGGAGATGTTGGCCGTAGACATTGCCCCCGGGGCCACCGCCTTAATAGAAAAGGCCGCGCGGCACAGCAAAATACCCCAGTTGCAGGTGCACACGGGGGACCTGCGCCAGCTGCGCCCGCCCCGCCTGTATGACCTGGTAACCGCCAACCCCCCCTACTTCGATGCAGGCCCGCCCCCGCCAGAACCCGCGCGGGCACTGGCGCGCCACCAGGCGGCTTGTGGCATAGCCGATGTATGCGCCGCGGCGGGGCGGCTGCTGAAGGACCGCGGGCGTTTCTGCCTGTGCTATCCCCCCGCCCGCCTGGCGGGGCTGTTTGCCGCACTGGCCGCCGCCCGCCTGGCCCCCAAGCGCATGCAACTGGTGCGCAAAACGCCGGAGGCCCCGCCCTGGCTAGTGCTGCTGGACGCGCGTAAAAACGGGGGAGAGGGGCTTTCCCTGCTGCCGGATTTGTTGCTGCCCCCCGGCCAAACCACACAGTTTTAAAGAAGTTATTTACCAGCTATTTTGGCACTGGCCCTTGTCCTACAACTTTCCACTTAAAAAAGGCGGTGTTTTTCATGCCCGGCACACTCTATATTGTGGGTACCCCCATTGGCAACCTGGGCGACATGAGCCTGCGCACCGCCGAGGCCCTGCGCGAGGCAGATTTTGTGGCCGCCGAGGACACCCGCGTTACGGTAAAGCTGCTGAACCACCTGGGGCTGAAAAAGCCCATGATTAGCTACCATGAACACAATGAGCGCGAGCGCGCCGAGCAGATACTGGCCCGCCTGGCCGCGGGGGAGTGCTGTGCTTTGTGTAGCGACGCCGGGCTGCCCGCCATCAGCGACCCTGGCGAGACCCTGGTGCGGGAGGCCGTGGCCCAGGGCATCCGCGTGGTACCCATCCCCGGGCCGAACGCGGCCCTCACCGCGCTGTGCGCCTCTGGCCAAAGCACCACCCGTTTTGTGTTCGAGGGCTTTTTGCCCCAAAACCGCAACGCCCGCGCGGCCCGCCTGGCGGCGCTGCAAAACGAAGAGCGCACCATGCTGTTTTATGAGGCGCCGCACAAGCTGCTGCGTACCTTGCAAGATTTGGCTGGGGCTTTTGGCCCGGCGCGCAGCATTAGCCTGTGCCGGGAGCTGACCAAGCTGCACGAGGAATTTTGCAAAACCACTCTGGAGGAGGCCCTGGCCCATTACCAGGCCGAAAAACCACGCGGTGAATTTGTGCTGGTGGTGGCGGGCGCGCCGCCAAACGCGGGGCAGCCTGCGCTCAGCTTGGAAGAAGCGGCCCATATGGCGCTGGAACTGCCCGGTGCTTTGAGCGCGGCAGCCAAGCAAGCCGCCGCCGATACAGGCCACCCCAAAAGCCAACTGTACAAAGAAATGCTGCGCCTAAAGGCGGAACAAAACCCCTGATTTTGTGCGGCAAAGCCTGAAACTTACCTTTATTTTTGGTTTTTTCTTGCCCATTGGCACGCCGCAGGCTATAATGTTTTTATTGAATATGGGTCTATCTTCGATATTTTCTGGCTTTTCTGCCACCACAAAGCCGGCGCCATTACGCAACAAGGAGAGTGAGGAAAATGCAGGTTTTGGTGCTGGCCGATACCCACGGGGCATCCAGACGGATGCTGGAAGTGGCCATGCGGGAGCGGGAAGCCGAGGCCTGCATCCACCTGGGCGACGGCCTGGCCGAGGCCGACGCCCTGGCCACCTTATTTAGCCCCTCTTCTATTCACCGCGTACAGGGCAACTGCGATTGGGATTCCTCCGATTTGGAAAGCCAGCTTTTGGTGCTGCACGGCGTAACGGTTTTCCTTACGCACGGCCACCGCTATGGCGTGAAGCACGGCACCGGCCAATTGTGGGACACCGCCCAAAAAAATGGAGCGCAGGTGGCCCTTTTTGGGCACACACACAGCCCCCTTTCCGAATTAAGAAACGGCATCTTGCTGGGCAACCCCGGCTCTCTGGGGCAACCACGCGGCCCCGCCGGCCCCACCTATGGCCTGCTTACACTGGATAAGGGCCTGCCGCCCAAGTTCGATATTGTGCGGTTCAAGGCTTAGGAAGCCGAGATATTTTGTAAAAGATTGGTGCTATTCGTATATATAGTAATCTATATCCATTTAAATAGATTGTGTGTTTTTATATACATACCTTCTATGTGGCATATGGATTGCATTTTTATTGCAATCCATGCTGTATACGTTGTATAATAGGTGCTAGCAAATACCGTTTTCTATTTTGTTGTCATAAAACGGTGTGGGTAAAAAGGCCAAAATTCGAAAACGATATTTGGTAAATTAGGAGGTTTCAAAACATGAAGCACAATGCAAAATTGCGGTTTACACTGCTGGGGCTGTGCCTTGCCATGGTCTTGGCACTGCTGCCTGGCAGCCTGTTGGCGGCCGAAGAGCAGGTATCTTCGTCGGCCGCTCCGGCCTCGTCGGCGGCGGTTTCTTCTTCGGAGGTGGCTCCGGCCTCTTCCTCTGCCGCTGCGGTTTCCTCTTCGTCTGTGGCTCCCGTTTCTTCTTCGTCCGCAGCTTCCGTTTCCTCAGAAGCTGGCCCGGCCTCTTCTGAAACGGTCTCTTCCGTGGCCAGTGAATCTGCTCCGGAGGCATCCTCCTCGGAGGTTTCTTCCTCCAGCTTGCCGGAAGAAAATATGGCCCCTTTGGCAATGCCCCTGGCCCCTGCACCAATGGAAATTGTGCTGGGCACCACACCAGGCTATCCCAACGATAACACGGGACTGACCGCTGCCGTTAACAACATTCCGGACGGTGGCACTATCAAACTAGGTTCCACCGATATTCTGCTTTCCAATACATTGTATGTTAATAGGGCAATATCGTTTACGCTAGACCTGCAAAGCAGTAAAATCTATGGTGTAAACACGTCGAACAGTACGGCTATTGAGATAGATGGAACAGACGTAAACCTCACGATAACTGGCACC
Organism: uncultured Oscillospiraceae bacterium; assembly: GCA_964472465.1. Lineage (GTDB taxonomy): Bacteria > Bacillota > Clostridia > Oscillospirales > Ruminococcaceae > JAAYCI01. The sequence goes on from CAYYLW010000030.1 coordinate 19,645, forward strand.
AGTGCGAGTGGCATCACGGGGGGCAGCAGTGGAAGTGGCGCAGGCGGTTCCGCCATTGAGCTTCTCAACGGTAGATTGGTGATTGAAGGCGGCACCTACGAAAGTGGCGGCAGCGGCACCACGCGCGAAGCCAGCATCGATGTGGGCAATGTCCCCCTTTTCAGTAGAAGGGTAGAGCTAAAGGGCGGTGTTTTTAAAGGGGGCGGGCTTGGCAGCCAATGGCCCAGCATCGCTGGTTCAAATCTTATCTGGAGGGCCTGCGACGTTCTGGCGTTTGGCCTTTGCCCTGTGGCCGAGGACGGCACCCTAATTGACGAGACGGGCTTGGATGATACGAGTTTTCTGCAAACCTTTACCCTGGCCCCCTTCGAGAGCAAAACCGTTTTAAGCGTGGAGCAAGCCCCAGTTGAAATCTTTGAAAGTTACATTAAAAGCGGCAAGCGGCCTAACGGCCAGCGGGCGGTTGTGGCAAACCCTGAAGGCTACATTCTAACGGGCACCACCACCACCAATACCGTAAAAAGCACTGAAGCTACTAAATTAGTTTTGCAGAATTTGAACATCACGGCGCCCGACCCCTTTTTCCTAGAAACAGGAACAGACGTTATTTTGGAGGGTGTGAGCACCATCACCTCTACAAATAGCAGCCCTGCCTTTAGCCTTGTTACAGGTGCTTCTGTAATAATTGATGGTGGAGAATCGGACACACTAAACCTGATAGGAAACGCGGTGAATGGGGGCCCCGGCCTTGGCGGTAGTAACCACGGAAAAATCACGGTACGTAGCGGTAATTTAAATGCCAAGGGCGGCCCCGGCAGTGCGGGCATTGGCGGCAGCAATGCCGTTCCCGTTACTAAGGCAGATGACATTTTTCTAGTTGGTGACGCCACTGTGAACGCCGTGGGAGGCAAAGGAGCGCCTGCCCTTGGAAATGCACAAGGTTTAGGCAGGGTACTCGTTTCTGGCAAGACAATAGCAAAAGCGGGCGAGGGCTCGGTTGCCATTGGCAGCCCATTGGTTTTGGGCTCCGCGATGACGACTGCGAATGTGCTAAGTGATACATCCTATGGACGTGCAAATCTGGCAAAAGACAAGCTCTGGGTGGGCAATACACAGGAAAAAGAAGTGGTCAACGCCTTAATCATTCCACAGGCAGCTGTTCGCAGGGGGGATATGGGCAGCTGGAGCAAAGGCTCCACCACTGGGCATATCTTTGACTTCCGTTCTGTCGGGGCGGAGTTCAAGGGCCTATATATAAACCAAGACCTGGTGGAGGCAAGCCACTACACAGTGGCTGCATCTGCCATTGGAACTGAAGTTACCATAAAACCGGAGTATTTGGAAACATTGCCAAACGGCACATATTCTGTTTTTTTGCTGTCGGAAAAATATGGAAGCTTTGCTATGTTTAATATCACCGGCGGCAGCGGGGTAGACCATTCGCTCATCAGCGGGCCAAACCCTAGCACCCCCATTAGCCTCGATGTGCCTTTGGAAATAAGCTTTAAGGGCGATTACCAGTTAAAAGGAATGATTCGCCTAAACGGCCATGAGCTCACCAACACCCCCAACAGCGACACCAGCTCCACCCTCTCTGGTTATCCCGGTTTCGCCGGGGTGGTGGGTACCACAAAAAGCGGTAGCGTTATAGTTACCTTTACACCAGAGTTCTTAAAGTTCCTGCCAGATGGCAGCTATACGCTAGAGGTGCTCTTCTTCGATGGCGCCCCGGGTAGCACCAGCTTCCTGATTCAGCGTAGCGCCCCAAACCCAGCCCCAAACCCAACCCCGAACCCCACTCCCAAAAGCCCCCAAACAGGGGATAATGGTGGCGGCATGGGCCTATGGCTGGCCCTCGCGGGCCTCTCCCTACTGGCCCTGGCTGGCGGCACCCTGGCATTGCGGCGTAAAAAAGCCACCGATAAAAGCAAATAGCTCTT
>CAYYLW010000031.1:0-21365 GCA_964472465.1 uncultured Oscillospiraceae bacterium
AATGGACGATGTGAAGAATAGTTTTGGTTCGGATTTGGGTGTGATCGGCGCACCATGTCGAATGTTCATAACGACACTGAACATTTGGGAGATAGGAGCAATCGAAAGATTGCTCCTATTTTCTTTTTGTGCGGCTTTGACTGGCATAGGCTTTGTAGATACTATCCATTGTTGGCGATATGAGCGGTTCGCCGGGTTGCTCCATAGAGAGGACAGACACGCCCTTGCGCTTGACGCTATCGCTCCAACGTAGCACTTGCCATATATCCCGGCCCAGCCTTGTGAAGTCCTTTACCAGCACTGTGCCGATAGCTCCAGCCCTTATGGCGGCATCCATTTGGCGAAAGCCGGGGCGGTCAAGGGTTAGGCCGCTTGTGCCGTTGTCAATGTAGTAGGCGAGGTCATTGTGTCCTAAAGAATGGGCGTATTGTGTAAGCAACTCTTTGTGCAAGTCGATTTCAAGCGGGCTTTCATGCGCCACACGGCAATAGAGTGCAACCCTTGGGGTCTTATACTCTTTCTTCATAGCTATTACCCGGCCTTTCGAGTGATGTACTCAACGGCCACGCCTTGCCTTGTGTCAAGGGTGACGCTGGCGGGCAGGGCGGCAACCTCCGGCGTGTCAAGGATGCCGATGAAGTTGTAATAGATGTCAAGCTGTTGGGTGCGGCCCTTTCCTGTGCCATCTGCTTGGTGAACAACAATTTTCTCCACCAGCTCGTTTAAGATGGTCGGCGTAAGCTCCTCAATCTCGGTGTACTTTTTCACCGTTCGCAGAAAGGTGGCGGCACTTGTTTTACTCTTATTTTCCGCATCAATCTCCGCCTGCATGGCGGAGATTTTCTTTTTGAGGGAAATTTGTTCATCGTCATACCGCTTGGTAATCATCATGTACCGCTCGTCCGAGAGCTTTCCGCAAGCGTTGTCCTCGTAGGTTTTGGAAAACAGGCCGTCCAGCTCCTCACTTCGGGCCAACATGGCTCGAAGTTCCTGCTCCCGGCGTTTGCTTTCCTTAACCGCCGTCTGCATGGACTTGGACATCAAGAGCTTTACAAAGTCCTCCTCCTTGTCCTGTAAAAAGGCGGTCATGCGGCGCAGCTCCAAAAGCATGACCTGTTCCAGCGCATCGGCCCGGATATAGTGGGTGTCGTTGCACGTTCCCCGGTTGCCCCGGTAGTTGGAACAGTTGAAGTATTGGATTTCCGTGTGTGGGTGGTTGACATTGAAGTGTAGCTTGCGCCCACAGCCAGCGCAGTACAGCAGACCCGAAAACATATTCTTGTCCACTTTTTTGGGTTGCCGCCGCTTGTTGCCTTGCCGTGTGCGCTGCACCATTTCCCACGCTTGGCGGTCAATGATTGGCTCGTGGACATCCTCAAAAATCATGTGGTTTTCCTCGGGGTTTTCAAACCGCCGCTTGTCCTTGAACGACTTGGAGTAGGTTTTGAAGTTCACCACATCGCCCATATACTCACGAGCGCCCAAAATTTTGTTGATGGTGGTTTTGCACCAGTAGTAGGGGCTGTCCTTGTATGCGCCGCCCTTTTTCCCGCCTCTGCGAATACCCTTGCTTATCCAGTATTGCGTGGGGGTTAGGATTTTCTGCTTTTCCAAATGGTCGGCAATGCGGTATTCGCTCAAACCGTCTATGCACAGCGTATAGATATATTTCACCACTTGGGCGGCCTCCTCGTCTACAATCCACCGCCGGGGGTTCTCCGGGTCTTTTGTGTAGCCGTAGGGCGGTTGAGAGAGAGGAACGCCAGTATTGCCACGCAAACGGTGAGAGCTGCGAATTTTGCGGGATATATCACGAGCGTACCATTCGTTCATTATGTTGCGGAACGGCGCAAACTCATTTTCACCCTCGGCACTGTCCACGCCATCATTGACAGCGATAAACCGTATATCATGCTCGGGGAAAAACTTGTCCGTATACATTCCCACCTGCAAATAGTCTCGGCCCAGCCGTGACATATCCTTGACCATCACAGCCCCGATATATCCGGCCTCGATGGCCTCCACCATTTCTGTAAAGCCGGGGCGGTTAAAGTCCGTGCCTGTGTACCCATCGTCAACAAAATACTTTACATTGCTTAAACCGTACTCCTTGGCATACTTGGCAAGCAGTTTTTTCTGATTGGTGATACTGTTGCTATCTCCCTGCACATCATCATCACGAGAAAGGCGGCAGTACAGAGCGGTTACAATGTTTGACTGACTATTCATAAGTCCTCCTTTCCGGCCAGCCAAACAGACTAATATTACTCTTATATTATACCTTGTTTGGCGGCTGATGTTAAGGATGTCGAGACTGCAAATATTACGGCTGACCGTCTTTGCGCTCTTTGTCGGAAAGAATAAGCCGCTTGATTTTTTCCTCAAGGGCCTCCTTGGTGGCAAACTCCCCATAGACTGGGGAAACCGTGAATTTCGTATTGCCAATTTGATACTGTATCGGCAAAGTAACTTGTTTGTCCATGCGGGCCTCCTCGTTTTAATGTATAGCGTATCATTGCGTTTCCGCTTGTCTCACAGGGAAACGACAAAGGGCAGCACTCGCAAAAGTGCTGCCCTTTGTCGCTGCTCTGATTAGTAGGGGCTGTTTTGGTAATGCTCCTCGGCCTCGTCAATGGTTTTCATATCAAAGACCCAGTGAAGTTCATCCACCACACGCTTGATGTCCTCGGGCTTGAAGTCGAGGTTTTCCATCGCCCAAATGACATAGCCCCGGCAAGCACTATTTTTCCATTGCTCCATAGTGAAAACCTCCGTTTGATGATAAGGAGACTTCGGGCCAAATTGGCCCGAAGTTCCTACCTTTCGGAATAGCCGCACCGCTCCGTTTCGGCCTGTCATAAGACAATCAAATTACGGTGCGGCCTATCCCTCTATCTAAAACTGCAACGTGTCGGCGGGCTTGGCTGCCCTCATGGGAATTTCACCCCGGCCCATACTGATGGGTGCGCCGTACTCATTGGCTGCGACGGTTTTTTCACGCTCGGCCTGTGACTGTACGGAAGTCTCGTTAGCCAATACAAGGCCGTATGGGCCACCCTTGCCTTGGGCGGCTCTCGGCTGTCGGTGGTGTTCGCTCCCTCTTTGATAGCTCGTAAGATAAGCACATCCTTTCTCGCTACAAAGAGATTATGGCGCACCCGCCGCACGGCGATTGCATTGTAAGGTTTCCGACACGCTGGTATGAAGTTGTCAAGTTACAAAGAGGCTTGTACTCCTCTTAATAACCGTGAGAAAAGAGGTCGCATATCGGACGAGCTTAGAGCAAGTTTTTCAAAAAATGCTCCATATTTTTTAGCCCCCTTTCGATTGCCCCTCGGATGGCTTTTTCGTCTACCCCCTCGGCCCTTGCAATCTCGGTTTTGCTTACACCAAGTATGTAATGAGCATATACCCGCTTGCCCTGTTTGTCGGGGAGGGCGGCAATGGCGGCGTGGAGCTGCTGGGTGGTGAGCTTGCGCTCGTAGATTTCGTGGGGTGAGTAGGAAACAAACTTGATGGAATTTTCGATACCGTCCTCCCGGTCAAGGGAATAGTGCGCCTTGTGGTAGTAAACACGGCGGCGGTAGGCGGCCTCTCGGCGTTCATGCTCCACGAACACACCCAGCACTTCCTCGGGTACTTCGATGATACAGTCGGCTTTATAAAAATCGGGGTACAAATCCCGCAGATTGATTTTTGGCATGGTAATACCTCCGTTTCGGTTTTGGGTTGATTAACCGAAACGGAGTAGGCGGAGAACGGCAGCCGGGGAAGTTACCCCGGACTTCGGGCCAAATTGGCCCGAAGTGAACAGCTTGCCCGCCGTTGTCTGCTGTTAGATTAAGCCGTTATGTTTCCATAGCGGCCCAGCCCTTTGAGTTGGAAAATAGATAAAATAAAACACAACGATACCTCCCTAGTACCGCCGTGTTTTAACAAGGCAATTTCAATGATAAGGTAGGATAAGTTGCGCAAATTGAAAAAAGGATAAAAAGAGACATAGTTTGCAGTCAATGATAGAATGAAGTTGCGACACACCATTCTGAAAGGAGACGGCAAACTATGTCCGAGAAAATTGTACAGCTAAATGAGGAAGTAATCAAGGGTCAGATCAAAGAACTGGTACGCGGCAGCGTAGAAGAAACCCTCAACGGCCTACTGGAGGAAGAAGCGCAGAAGCTGACCCAGGCGGCACGCTACGAGCGCAGCGAGGAGCGGCAGGCCTACCGCAGTGGCCACTATCAGCGCAATCTGACCACCACCTCTGGCGATGTGACCCTGAACGTTCCCCGCCTCAAGGGCGTGACCTTTGAAACAGCCATCATCGAGCGCTACCGCCGCCGTGAAAGCAGCGTGGAGGAAGCGCTGATTGAGATGTATTTGGCCGGTGTTTCGGTGCGCCGGGTAGAGGACATCACCGAGGCACTTTGGGGCAGCAAGGTCTCTCCCTCCACCATCAGTGAGCTAAACAAGAAAGCCTATGTCCACATTGAGGACTGGCGCAACCGCCCCCTACAGGGCGGAAAGTACCCGTACGTCTACGTGGACGGCATCTACCTGCGCCGGAACTGGGGCGGAGAGTACGAAAACGTAGCCATCCTGGTGGCAATTGCAGTCAATGAGGATGGCTACCGTGAGGTTCTGGGCGCCGCAGAGGGCATGAAGGAGGACAAGGCCAGTTGGGTGAGCTTCTTCCAATGGCTCAAGGGGCGTGGTCTGGAGGGCGTGAAACTCATTGTTGGGGACAAGTGCTTGGGCATGCTGGAGGCGGTAGGTGAAGTCTACCCCGACGCCAAATACCAGCGCTGTACCGTCCACTTCTACCGCAACATCTTTTCCGTTGTTCCGCGCTCTAAAGGGAAGCTGGTGGCGAAGATGCTAAAGGCAATCCATGCCCAGGAGAGTAAGGCTGCGGCGCTGGCAAAGGCCAGGGATGTGGTTGCCACACTCAGAGAAATGAAGCTGAAGGAGGCCGCGAAGAAGATTGAAGACAGCGTGGAGGAGACGCTCACTTATATGGCGTTTCCCTTTGAGCATTGGACACGCATTCGCACCAACAATGTGATTGAGCGCCTCAATCGTGAGATTCGCCGCCGCACCCGTGTGGTGGGGTCTTTTCCTGACGGCAATTCCGCGCTGATGCTGGTTTGTGCGCGGCTGCGTCATGTGGCCGGCACACAGTGGGGCAACAAGAAGTACATGAACATGAAGCACCTGGAGGCGGCTTTGGATGACGCTTCCTTGGTTGGCTGACCTCATTCGCACTCTGACTGCAAACCTTTTTGCGCATAAAGCTTGACACTACCGCCCTGTTTCCTCTCGTACACGCTTTCGCAATGAATCTGCAACCTCACGTGGAGACGCACCAAACAGATGCCAGCTCCCGGTCATATCCAGCCAGCTTTCGTCTATTCCAAAAGGTTCTACCCTGTCACTATATTCAGCATATATTGCATTAATAATTCGGGAATATTTCTGATATTCCTCTCTATGCGGCGGCAGGAGAATCAGTTCAGGACATTTGCGCTTTGCTTGCCAAACAGTTTCTGCTGTTTTTATATGATATTTTTTTGCAGCCTGATTTTTTGCAAGAATTATACCGTGTCTATTGTCCTCACTGCCAGAAACAGCAACTGGCTTTTCCTGCAGTTCAGGGTGGCCCAATAGTTCAGCCGACGCATAATAACTGTTACAATCACAGTGAAATATATATCTTTTGTCCATATTTTTAAACCTCATGCCTGGTAGGTCGCATTCCCTTTTGTTTGCTTATTTTGCCGTTTTACACTTTAGCCCAAGGCACATTATTGTAAATTCTATTCCACGCCAATACCAGAGGTTCGCAGAAGACACACCGTACTGCCTGAGTTGATTCCTCTACCTCTGCTATTTTACCAGAATTTTATACAATTTTAGACATGTTAATAATAGCGCATCTTCGTTAATTCTATAAATCTACCACAATCAAAATTATATATAAGACACTATTCCCATTAGTTGTACCTATAATCTTTAATATAATTGTTATTTATGTACTCAATAATCTTCCTCTGTTTTGGACTATCCATTCGGCTATTGCCTTCCCTAAGCCCACCACATTCTCATTTTATGTTTTTGCATTGGCAGGGTGCTTGTCCACATTTCAACCAATCTAATCTATGGGTACGGGAAGCAAAAAGGGAAATAAATACATAGGTAATTCTTACTATTGTTTATACCGTGTTTGCGATGACCTGCTCTGGCATTTTCATTTGGCTCACTTTTATGTTATCGCCCTGCTCGTAAAGTATCATCAATTCAAAATTATTTATTGATATATTCTATAGTAAATTTTATATTATCTGCTATGCAAAAACCAGCCATGACAGAAATTTTTAATTCGATAAATTTATATTAAAGCAATAACTATATTTAACAGGCTTTCAACAATTACCTTATTTCCAGCAATTCCACATTTTCATATTATTATTTTGCGTATTACCATATCATTATAAAATAGTATATACATTTTGTAATTTATAAATCATTATATTCAATTCGTATATTTATCAAATGAAATAGGTGAACATTTATGATTTCTACCGTAATATTTGATTTGGATGGCACATTATTGAACACTTTAGACGACCTTGCCAATTCAGGTAACTATACACTAAGTCAGCTATCCTTCCCCACGCATCCCGTTGAGAGCTTTCGCCTAATGGTTGGAAATGGCATCAAAAAGTTGATGTATCGGATGCTACCAGAGCACGCCCGGGATGAGGCCACCCTTCACCTTGCCCTTGCTATTTTCACAGAATATTACAACGCGCATGCCTTGGTCAACACGCAGCCTTACCCCGGAATTCTTCCGGCCTTGGATTCTTTGCTTGCTGCGGGCAAGCATCTAGCTGTTTTAAGCAATAAAAACGATGAAATGGTTCAAAAAATTGTATCGCACTATTTTGGAGACCGTTTTGCCCTTGCTTGGGGTTTACGCCCTGAATACCCGCCTAAACCAGACCCTTGCTCCCTGCTGGCGCTGCTTGATGCCCTTGGCACAAGTCGAGAGTGTGCCATTTACTGCGGTGATAGCAATGTGGATATTATTACTGCCAATAATGCAGATATTGCAAGTTGTGGGGTTACATGGGGTTTTCGAACTAGAGACGAATTAAAAGCTTCTGGCGCTCACTTTATTATAGATTCTCCCAATCAATTTGTGAATATTGCTTTATAATTGTTTTTACTCAAATATATTAGTCTTTTGCATATCCCGTTTATTATATAGCTTTTATTGTAGCCCTTTGGCGTTTTCTACGGTTTGGATAGGGCCACTAATCCATCTCCTTGTCATCTGCCGGCTGTAGCCGGGCCACCTGAATCACGGTCTGCACCAACATCACCGGCAGGCAGATGGCGGCGAAGAACTAAAAGGGAAAGCGCAGGGTATCCCATCCCCCTGCTCCCATAGCGTTTGCCCATAACCCGCTGATAGAGAGGCACAAACCAAGCACCAAGGAGACCACCGTACACCATAGGATATTACGTTTCTGTTTTTTTATCTTGCCTTTCCCACTCCTTACATGGTTACACTATTGGGGCTCAAAGTGCCTAAATATATCTTATAGTTTCAATTCTTGTCTTATATTTGCTAATACTGCTCATTTCTATCTTTGTACTCCTCTGGCTCCCACCCTATAAAGATAGTATACCAGGTTTTATTCCCTTCTGTGTAGGCGTATACGGTTTATTCGGTAAACCGGGGTAGATAAAGCTTTATTCGCCAGGCGTGTACTTGAATAAGAAAACATCCTCAAGGTTTCCCTTGAGGATGTTTTTTGGTGACCCAACCGGGAATCGAACCCGGGATTCCACCGTGAAAGGGTGGTGTCTTGACCTCTTGACCATTGGGCCGCGAGCCAAGCGATGAATCGCTGGGCTGGCGCAGAACTTACCTGAAGGCCGCAAAGCCTCCTGCCGTGACCCTATTGGGAACGGCACCCTACCTACTTCAGATAAACCCTGCATTGGTAGCGGTAACTGGATTTGAACCAGTGACACTTCGGGTATGAACCGAATGCTCTAGCCAACTGAGCTATACCGCCAAAAAACGGTATGTACACTTGCTGCGGGATAGACAAGGCGTTTTCCCCGTAGGGTTCTATTATATCGAACAGGGGGTACCTTGTCAACTATTTAACCCCCTCCATTTATCTTTTTTTTGCAAAGCCTGCCTGCCTTCTTGGCTGGGTCTTTACCCTTCCACTAGAACCTCTTCTCACAATCTAGGCACACATTCGCTTTGGCTCCTTCTTTACAAGGCAGAACCTCACAATTCAAAGCAGCAATCATTTTATTATTGATTTTAATCTTATTTTATATTGATGATAGTGCCTAAATAATACAGGAGGGCCGCAGAAGGCATGTTTTCTGTCTCACCTAGCTGCGGCCCAAACATAAAGTACGCTATGTATTATTGATGCTTTATATACAAAATGTTTAATTGCTGGCTTCTATCTTGTCAAAGCCGGTGAAGGGGCGCAACACCTCGGGTACCGTTACCGAACCATCTTTGTTTTGGCATTGCTCCAAAATAGCGGGGAACACCCGGCTGGTGGCAAGGCCTGAAGCATTCAGGGTATGCGCAAAGTGGAGTTTCTTATCGGCATCGCGGTATTTGATATTCCCGCGGCGTGCCTGGTATTCCCGCGAGTTTGAAGCCGAGCAGACCTCTTTGTAAATGCCCATACTGGGCAGCCAGACTTCCACATCCACGGTACGCGCCATCGAGGCCGATACGTCCCCAGCCGCTAGCTGGGAAACGCGGTGGTGAAGCCCCAGCTTTTGCACCAGGCGCTCCGCCTTACCCAGCATCTCTTCAAAGGCGGCGTTACTGCCTTCGGCGGTGGCATATTGTACCATCTCCACCTTATTGAACTGATGGCCACGAATCATGCCGCGCTCTTCGCTGCGGTAACTGCCAGCTTCACGGCGGTAGCAGGGTGTGTAGGCGATGTATTTTTTGGGAAGTTCCTCCTGTGCCAGAATTTCCCCACGGTGCATATTCACTAAGGCTGTTTCGGCTGTGGGTAGCAGGAATTTTTTATCCTCGGTGGTTGGGTTTCCAATTTGGAACACGTCTTCAGAAAATTTGGGGAATTGCCCGGCCACCAGGCCACATTCCCACACCAGCATGTGCGGCGGCAACAGAAATTCATACCCATCGGCCAGATGCTCGGCAATAAAGAAATTCAGCAAAGCCCATTCCAGGCGCGTTCCTTTCCCCCGGTACACCCAAGAACCGGTGCCCGCCAGCTTGGCACCCCGTTCATAATCCACTAGGCCCAGCCCTTCGGAAAGTTCCATGTGGCTCTTAGGCTCAAAATCAAAGACGGGCTTTTCCAAAAAGCGGCGAATCTCAACGTTTTCATCCTTGCCCCCGGCAGGGATATCATCATCCGGCAGGTTTGGCAGAGAGAGCATCACCGCTTTTTGTTCGGCTTCGAGAGCCGAGAGTTTGGCGTCCTCCTCCTTGATTTCGTCTGATAAGCGCTTCATTTCTGCCATGACTATGGCGGTGTCCTCCCCGGCTTTCTTCATGGCGGGGATTTTTTTGCTGGCTACGTTTTGCTCGGCTTTGAGGGCATCCAGGGCCGTAATCAAACTCCGGCGTTCTTCGTCCCGTGCCAGTATTCCGTCTATCACGGCATCCAGGTTCATTTCACGTTTATGGAAACCGGCTTTCACTTTCTCGGGCTCACTACGAATCAATTTGATGTCCAGCATGGTCTACCCTCTCCATTTTCCGTTATTTGCGGTTTCGTCTTTTTGGTATTGCCCCAAGAGGTTGGCAAAAGCGCTCAATTGTTCATCGGAATAAAAATCCACCGCCAGGCGGCCCCGCCCTTCCTTGTACTCCACCTTTACTTCGGTGCCCAGCACCTCCCGCAAGCTGATTTCCACCTCGGCGGCCACGCTGGGCCTAGCGGTGGTTTTACGCGCGGGCTTGGGTTCTTTTTGCAGCTTTTTTGCCAGGGCTTCTGCCTGGCGCACGTTGAGTTTTTCGTCCAAAATGGCCCGCGCTGCTTCGGCTTTTCGCTTATCGTCCGGGATAGACAAAATGGCTTTTGCGTGCCCCGCGCTCAACTCTCCGGTTTTCAGCATGTCCAGCAGTTCGTCTGGCAAATGCAAAATGCGCAAGCTATTCGCCACTGCGCTACGGCTGCGGGCCAAACGTTCGGCGGCTTGCTCTTGCGTAAGGCCGCAGCGTTCCATCAGTTGCCTATAACCCAGGGCTTCTTCCACCGGGTCTAGGTCCTCCCGTTGCAGGTTCTCGATGAGGGCCAGCTCAATGGCCTCTTGGTCACTGATATCCCGGATGATAACCGGGATTTCTGAGAGCCCGGCCTGCCTGGACGCACGCCACCGGCGCTCCCCTGCCACAATTTTATACCCGCCTGCCGGGCTGGGACGCACCACGATGGGCTGCAATAGACCATGCTCTTGAATGCTTTTCGCAAGTTCGTTTAGCGCTTCACTCTCAAACGTTTTGCGCGGCTGGTCTTTGTCCGGTTCAATTTCCCGCAGGGGCAAGGTTTGCTGGTCTCCCTCGTTGGAAGCCAGCCCACCCCCGGTATCTGCAAACAGGCTGTCCAGTCCTCGGCCCAGCCCGCCTTTCTTGCTCGCCATTTTCTCACCTCTCGCATAAAATGGCCGCTTTATGAAAAAGCGGCGGATAAAATTGTTGTGTTTTGGTTTTTAAAAAGGCCTGGCCTACCTTCTTATATTGGCCCTGCCAAGCCCGTAAACCATCCCGTTAATATTTGGGGTTGCCCCAGGCAGGCCGCCTATACGGCTTTGGGTGGGGGATTGTTTTTCAAAAATTCTCCGGCCAGGTCTTGGTAAGCCACAGAACCACGGGAGGCAGGGTCATAATACGCCACCGGCGCGCCGAAGCTGGGCGCTTCTGAAAGCCGCACATTCCGGGGAATAGCCGTGGCAAACACCTTGTCTCCAAAATATTTCTTCACCTCTTGCACCACCTGCAAGGTAAGGTTCATTCGGCCATCAAACATAGTAAGCAAAACCCCTTCTACTTCTATATAAGGGTTATACATTTTTTTCACACTGCGGATGGTGCCCATCAGTTCGGTCAAGCCCTCCAGGGCAAAATATTCGCACTGTATGGGAACCAGCACCGTGTCACAGGCGCAAAGCCCGTTTAAGGTGAGAAGGTCCAGCGAAGGGGGGCAGTCGATAAACACAAACTCATACTTTTCCAAAAGAGGGGTAAGCCCTTCGCGCAGGCGGTTTTCCCGCTTGGGCAGGTTTACCAGCTCCACACCCGCGCCCGAAAGCTGAATATTGGAAGGGATGATATCGCATTTATACGGGGTTTGCTGCACGCATTCAGTAGCCTTCCCCTCCCCAATCATGATATCATACACGCTTTTTGCCACCTGGCGCTTGGCCAGCCCGTAGCTGCTTGTGGTGTTTCCCTGGGGGTCAAGATCCACCAGTAAAACACGGTGCCCCAGCGCGGCTACTGCCGAAGATAAATTTACGGCCGTGGTGGTTTTCCCTACCCCGCCCTTTTGGTTTGCTACCGCTATCACTTTTGCCAAAACCGTTTGCCTCCCTTTATCGTGCCCTCTGGCCACCAAAAGCCTACCCTTGGTTTGCAAGCTGGCCAGGCGCTCCATACACATGTGCTGTGGTTGTCATATTGTTCGTTCCATTGTGAAAGAAACGGCTTTCCCTCTCACGTTTCTCTGGGGGTTTTTCACCTTACAACCCATCTTTTGGCTTTTTGGGGGCTGCATTTCCCTCTGCTTGCTAGTATAGCACACCTTCATCACGAAAAAAAGCCAGGAAACCCCACAAAAAAGCCCTTTCAATGTTCCACGTGGAACACCAAAAAGGCTCATTTCTCTTAGCTTCGCGTTTTCAAGTGTTTGGCTTCTTGTATATTTTGTTTGTTTTTCCAGAATCTATGGCCTATACCCATCCTAATTTCTGCCTTTTTACCTGGCCTCTGCTTTCAGCTCATTCTTGTAAAATAAGGAAATGATAGTGGAATCTTTATGAATCTGGCGGAAATAATGTTCCACGTGGAACACTGTTAGAGCGGGTTCTTCTTGATTCGCGCCGTATTCCTTGGGTATCTGTTATCCGCAGGCTTTATCTTCTCAATAACATAAAGCCTGCGCTCCGAGCCATCGGGTAACTGGTAGGCCCGCTCCTCCTTGCAACTTCCGCCCAAGGTGGCAATGGCATTTTTGGAAAGTGCCAACTCATCCTCCAGCCTCCCCTTCATAGGGATGAACCAACCACCCTCTTTTACCAGTGGGAGGCAGTACTCCGCCAAAGTGGGTAGAGAAGCCACCGCCCGTGCGGTTACCAAATCAAAGCTTTCCCGCTCCGGCCCACGGGCTAGTTCCTCGGCACGCTTGTTACATAAGCGAACACCCTCTAGTTTTAGGTTCTCTACAACCAGTTGCAAAAAAGCATTTTTCTTTTGATTTGATTCCACTAGAGTGATATCTATGTCTTTCCTGTATATTTTGAGTACGAGACCCGGAAAGCCACCCCCGCTTCCTATATCCGCCACCTTGCCCTTAAGCTCCGGCTGGGAGGCCAAAAATAGGCTATCGATAAAATGTTTGTCCTCCACCTCCTGCTCTTCTGTGATGGCGGTGATATTGCTTTTTTGGTTCCACTCCAGCATCATGCGGTTATATGCTTCCAGTTGATCCAATATCTCGGGCCCCAACTGTATATTATATTGCCCTGCCTTCTGGGCCAATCTCACCTTATCCATTTTATTCCCCTTTTGTTCTCGATTTTATTGCCTTTTTTTAGGCCCCTCGGTGCTTTTTTCGTTTGGCTCTTGAATACTACCTCATTTAAAAATAGATAAAAAGCCATTTTACGGAGTGGCCGGAAGTTTTCCACCGTTTCCTAGTTGCCGTGATTATTCCCTTTGAAATTCATGGTTTATCGCAACTTATTCGTCCATGTTTTCAACACCGTTGATTTCCATTTTCCTATTTTTCCGGCTTATTTTCAAATATATTCCCAATTGGTCTATATCGTTCGGGGTTACACCTGGTATTCTGGCAGCCTGGCCAAGGTTTGCCGGCCGAATTTTAGCAAGCTTCTCACGCGCTTCTAAGCGTAGCCCTTCCAAAGAATCGTACTGAAAATCCATGGGGATCGCCACATGCTCTCTGTTTTGGATGCCCTCCATCTTATGCTGTTGCTTTTTTATATCTCCCTCATATTTGATCTCCGTCTCTATTTTCTCTTCCAGCCAAGGGTTAACCTCTTGGTTAATCCCCATCACCTCGGCCAAATCCCGGTAGTGAATATTTGGCCGTTTTAACAATTTCTCTCCTGTCTGTGCCTCACCGTTTTCAGCGTAGCCGCTGCTTACTAACAAGCCTTTAATTTGCTCCATTTTAATCATGGTTTTCTGTAGTCTTTTAACTTCATTTGTTTTTATTTCTAATGTTTTCTCATATTTTTCCCATCTTTTATCATCTACCAGGCCATATGCCCGCCCAATTGGGGTAAGCCGTTCATCGGCATTGTCTTGCCGCAAAAATAGTCTATGCTCACTGCGGCTGGTCATCATTCGGTACGGGTCTAGCACACCTTTTGTCACAATGTCATCAATAAGTGTTCCTATGTAACTTTCGCTACGCGCTAGCACCAATTTTTCGCCCCCCATTGCATGCCTAGCTGCATTGATACCCGCTACCACACCCTGGCCCGCCGCTTCCTCATAGCCGGAGGTTCCACAAATTTGCCCTGCCATAAATAGGCCCTGAATTGCTTTTGTCTCAAGGGTAGAATAAAGGCCAAGCGGATCCACACAGTCATATTCAATGGCATAGGCCGGGCGTATTATTTGTATATTTTCAAAGCCTTTTATGGAACGATAAATTTGCGTTTGTACGTCGATTGGCAGGGATGAAGACATACCCTGTAGATACATTTCTTCGGTATCAAGGCCACAGGGCTCTACAAATATTTGATGACGGTCTTTATCGGGAAAACGAACTATTTTATCCTCAATACTAGGGCAATAACGTGGGCCTATCCCCTCAATATTGCCTGAATATATAGCCGATTTATGAATATTATTTAGTATGATCTCATGTGTTTTTTCATTGGTAAACGCAATATAACATGCCACCTTGTTCTGTAGCTCTTTCTCTGTTAAAAAACTAAAGGGAAGCACCCGTTCATCCCCATTTTGCCGGAATAATTCCTGCCATTTAATGGATTTTTTGTGGGCGCGAGCTGGGGTACCGGTTTTAAACCTTTTCATCATAATCCCGTGCTTTTTAAGGCAGTTAGAAAGGGTATTTGCCGGGCGGGTATTATCTGGACCCGAGGCATACACCAAATCTCCTATATGTATTTTTGCTTGCAAATAAGTGCCTGCCGCCACCACCAATGCTTTACAAGTGATTTCTTGCTTTAAAAGTGTTTTTACCCCTATTATGCAAGCATTTTTTTCTATTATCTCGGTAATCTCATCCTGTACAATCGATAATTTATCCTGATTTTCGAGTGCCTTTTTTGCATATATATGATAGAGACTTCTATCGGTTTGGTTGCGTAAACTTTGTACAGCGGCACCCTTTCCGCGATTGAGAATCCTGCTCTGTATCATGGTGGCATCAGCCGCCAGCCCCATGAAACCACCAAGGGCATCCACCTCTCGCACCAGGTGCCCTTTAGCGGTTCCCCCAATGCTTGGGTTGCAGGGCAAATTTGCAATCGTATCCACCTGCATGGTAAATAGGCCGGTTCGCATACCAAGCCTTGCACTTGCAAGGGCTGCCTCAATGCCAGCATGCCCCGCCCCTACCACAACCACATCAAACTCTTGCATAGAATTCCTTTCAGCATAATCTTTTCCTAATGTGCGTATCCATTTACTATTTTTCCTACCTTAGGCAAATTATATTAATATGACCCTATAATCAATCTTGTTTGCATGTATTTTCATATTCTTCCTATATTTACATAAATTTTGCCTTATGCTAGTTTTATTTTCCTTTTTACAGCCCATCACCCATTCTATGTGGAATTATCCGACGTTTATGCCGGGGGGCGCTGTTTTCAACAATTTCTACAATGCGATTATATTTGTCTTACTATCGCTATTTTCCTACACAGAATGAAGAAAACACACCATCAATGATGCTATCGGCCGCGTTTTCCCCTATGAGCGATGAAAGGGCCTGAATGGCCTCTTCTAAGCATATTCCCGTTATATCGTATATTATTCCATTCGGTTGTTGTTCTATTTCATAAAGTAACTCATAGGCTCTTTTGGCCTCCTGCTCCTGGCGGCTACTCACCAAAAGTGCCGCATCCGGGTGTAGGGGGTTCAGTTCTAATAAACGCAAAAGAGAATCTCGTATATTTTTTGTGGTCTCGTTTGGCCTTTCGGTGGCACTCACCTGCAAGATATCTATTTTACTCCTGGCGGGTATCTCTAAAAGGTTGCCTTGATCGCTTTTATTCAAAATCAAAAGCGCTGGCTTTTGGTATGCCTGCAACCCTTCTATTTCATCCTCCAGGTCTACCCCTGCTACCTCGGCCACCCGAATCAGGGCATCGGCTGTTTCTATCTCCAAATTAGAGCGGCGTATCCCTTCGGCCTCTATCAAATCTTGGCTTTGGCGCAGCCCTGCTGTATCACAAAGCAAAACAGGGCAACCGTTTAAAACAATTTCTTCGCTAATTACGTCCCGTGTAGTGCCTGCTATCGGGGTGGTAATGGCGCGGTTCCTGCCCACCAATAAATTAAATAAGGTGGATTTTCCCACATTTGGCTGCCCTATAATGACCACTTTAATTCCGCGTTTAATGCGCTGATTATGCTGGTATTCCTCTAGCATTTTCTCTAACAGCCGTCTATTCTTTGATATTTCTTCTCTAAAATGCTGTTCCTCGGGTTCGGGTACATCCTCTTCCGTGTAATCTATCCAAGCGGATAAATGGGCCGCGAGAGTAATTAATCTTGATTTTATTTGGTTTATTACGGCATTTTGTTCACCTTGTAATACAATCGCAGCTCCGCTAATTTCCTGCCTAGAAGAAGCCTCAATCAGGCCCAATACCGCCTCAGCCTGCGATAAAGACAATTTCCCATTCATAAAAGCGCGGCGGGTAAATTCGCCTGGGGCAGCCATTTTCGCGCCAGCCCGTAGGCAATTTTCCAGCACCATTTGGCTGATTACCGCCCCCCCATGGCAACTAATTTCCACCGTATCTTCGCCCGTATAGCTGTGTGGCGCCCGGAATACCAATGCCACCACCTCATCCACCATTTTGTCATTTTCCCAAACCTCTGCATAGGTAGCGGAATATCCGGGTAATTTTATTAGGATTTTTTGGGGATTTTTATAGCGTAAAATGGAGTGACAAAGTTCGATTGCTTTCTCACCCGAAACACGTATCACGGCAATGCCTCCATTACCAGGCGGTGTAGCAATGGCAGCAATACAAGGCTCCATGTGAAGAATCCTCCTCGTTTAAATCGTATCTATTTATTGTAAGGCTTCTTGCCAAAACAAGGTCTTTGTTTCCTCTACCATCTGTTCCTAAGCTTTGCAAAAATTGAAGCCTGTAGAACCCCTCTATTATATAGAGTTCTGAAGCCCCTTGCAAATTGTCTCCTATTTCCCTTCGGTCAAAAAGCCTGTTTTTCGTTTCCAGATGTTTTTTTATTGCATTGACTACACGCAACCACAATGGGAACCCAGCCACTTCATCGCCTTATTTGTTATGATTTGGTGAAGAATCGGTTTTATGTTCGACTTTCACCAACCGATGTTGTATAATTATACCCACATCCACTTACTGTCTATGGTTCAATGCAGGCATACATATTTCATTGTTATTAAAAAGATATTTATTCCTTTTTATTAGAATTATTGGGAGGATCTCAGGTATGGAGAAGAAAAGTATTGTCATGTACGTCATTTTAAGTATTGTCACTTGTGGTATTTTTGGTTTGTACTGGTATTATACAGTGGCCAAAACCTATGAAGATGCCCAGCTACAAAGCCCTGTGGGCACCACCGCTGGCATCAGCCTACTGCTCAACATTGTCACCTGCGGCATTTACGGCATTTATACCTACTACAAATGGGGCGCCAATACGCCGGAACTCTTTTCCCGTTTTGGTAAAGCTGGCGAAGACAAATCCATTATGTACCTGATTTTGTCTCTC
Source organism: uncultured Oscillospiraceae bacterium (assembly GCA_964472465.1). Lineage (GTDB taxonomy): Bacteria > Bacillota > Clostridia > Oscillospirales > Ruminococcaceae > JAAYCI01. Next base: position 17,240 of record CAYYLW010000031.1, read on the forward strand.
TTTGGTTTTAGCATTATCAACCTCTGCCTCATTCAAAATGATTTTAACCAATTGGCGGATGGGTACACCGGTGGCGGCACCCAGAATCCCGGTGCTTCGTATGGTAACCCCTATGGCTCTTCTTATCCCACTGCCCAGCCCCCGGTTTACCCTGGGCCCTCTACCCCTGGTTTTGGCGTGAGTAACCCCGCCCCTTCGGCTACTCCTCCCGCTCCTCCGGCCCCGCCTGTTCCCCCAGCACCCGAAATGGCCCCCCCGGTAGCCCCGATACCGCCCATGCCTGAAATGGCACCCCCGCCCCCGGCTGCTCCTAACCCACCCACCGATGATTCGAACTATCCTCCTGCACCTCCCGCATACCGTACGTGAGAGAGCGGGCCAAGAATTTAACACTGATTTGTTTGGGGTTATTGGGCCTATTTATTCTGCTGCTGTTTGCCTACCGTTTGTTTGGTATCGGCATCCCATGCCCCTTATACAGCCTAACAGGGCTTTATTGCCCAGGCTGCGGGAGTTTCCGCGCATTGGCAGCCTTGGCCCAACTGGATTTTTCTGCCGCCTTTTCGTACAACATGCTTTTGGTCATTCTGCTGCCTTTTCTGACTATTTTTCTCAGTAAATCTGCCCTGCTTTATTTACAAGGAAAGCGCCCAGAAAGCAGCCCTTGGGAAGTGCGGATAGCTATTATTCTTGCCGGTTTGGCCATTCTTTTTGGTGTTTTACGCAACCTGCCTGCCCTATCCTTTTTGGCCCCTGGCGGGCTGTTATAAAACACTGCTTTTATGGGTTAAAATCTATTTTTTGAATTGCACCCAAAAGCCTGCCAGCCAGAAGCGTATGACAAAATTAAATCCCGGGAGAAATTCTCCCGGGATTTTTGCTGTATTTATTCTGATTAAATTTCTATTTTTCCATAGAGGGGTAAATCATCCACATCTTGGATAGCTTCACGCCGCTGTGGCACCACAGGAGCCGCATTTTCATCCCTTTGTTTGCTGGCATATTCGCGCTCTGGCGTGTTGCTGGCCGGGCGGTCATGATAGCTGTCTCTTTGTTCTCTTTTTTCTCCGCTACGCGGGCCGCCGCCGCTGCGTCCACCACGGCCACCGCGGTTACCGCCCCCGCCTTGCCGCCCGCCACGGCCACCTTGGCCGCTACGGCCACTACGGTAATCGTCTCCGCCGTCTTTCGCGTTTGGCGCTGTGGAACGGATGACCACACGCCGTTCGGTATCACTGCCGGTGGATTCGCTGGCTACACCTTCCATCTCGCTGATACGGGTGTGGATTATCAGCCGCTCGTAAGGGTTCATGGGGGCAAGGGTGCGGCTACGACCAGTTTTGGCCACTTCACGCCCAGTGCGCTCGGCCAGTGAAATTAGTTCACGTTCACGGCGGTTGCGGTAACCCGCAATGTCCAGCCGTACACGGAGGTAATTTTCCTCTTTTTTATCCACACCACGGTTTACGGTGCGGTCTGTTAGGTAGCTTAGTGCCTGGATAGTTTCCCCGCGTGTTTCTAATTTATCTGCCAGTTCCTCTCCTTCTACACGAAGCAAGGTGGCGTCTCCCTGGCGGTAGGCCACTATTTTTACATTCCCGGCGCCCATGGCGTTAAAAATGCCCATCAAATAGTCCACCGCTTTTTTTGCCGCCTGGTTTTCGCCCAGGTCAATTTCTACCTCGGGCTCTTTTTCCAGCACTACCTCTTTGTGTTCAGGGGCCTTGCTGGCGGGCCTCTCCGCCTGGACCTCCTCCCGCCTTTGGGCTGGTACGGCCTGCGGCGCAATGGGCTGGCTTGCCGCCACTGTTTCTATAGGCTTTTCTGCCTTGGGTTCTTCCAAAATGCTGGTCTCTTCCTCTTCCAGTGTCACCTTTACCTTGGCAGGCACACTTTTAAACAGCTTTTTAATGGGCATTTCCAATATTTCTACGCTTACCTCATCGCGGCTTTTACCAAGCTGCGCACAGGCCTTTTCGGTCGCTTCCTCTACGGTTTTACCGCTTGCAATTGCTTCACGCATTTAGGTTTCCTCCTCAGATTCCTGGCGTTTTTCTTCTTCCATCATCTCATCCACGAAAGACTTCCCTTCGTCCCCATCTTCCTTTTTCAGCTTGGAACGAAGCCTGCGGCCAGGTTTATACTCTTCCTTTGCAGCCACGCTTTTCTCCTCTGGTTTTTTGTCAGTTTCGGTTTTGTTGGTATTTTCCTCGGGGTTTTCTTCGGGTTTTTCATCCCCGCTCGTTTCTTCCTCTGGTTCATCTGCTGTGGCCGGTTTCGCATGCTCTTCGGAATAGCGTTCTGCATCCAGTTGACGGGCACGCTCTAAACGCAAACGGGCAATCTCTGCGTCGCTCATTTCTTTTTGAATTACCTGGCCAGAGTTATCTTTTACCGTGACCACTTTTTTGGCCTTTTTGGCCTGTTTTTTCTCTTCTAATTCTTGTAATATCTGGGCTTTCAGTTTTTCAGGATCGTATATTTTTTTCATAAACAACTGCTGCACGGTAAGTGCCACGTTGGAAACGGTGTAGTACAGCGAGAAGCCCACCGGTACAGTGAAGGCAAAAAAGCCAAACATCAGGCCCATAGCTACGGTCATCACCATCATGGTATTCTTGCTTTGCCCCGGCATGGTACCACTGGTTCTCATCATGATAATTTGTGAAGCAAACATCGTGAGAATAGACAGGATGGGCAAGATAAGATAAACGTTAAAATCCATGGTGGGGCGTTCCGCCAGGTTCAGCCCCAGGAATTGGAAGTTGAACTGGTCCACCTTTTGTACCCATTGCTGGTCTACCTTCACAAGCTGCCCCTCGGCGTTGTTGGCACCCTCGGTAAACCACTCAGGATTTTGCTTCATTTCACCAATCAGCACCGATTGAATGGTGTAGTTGTTGCCACCCTCCACCTTGATATCATCCCGGTGTTCTGCCATAATCACAATGGCATTTTGAATTTGGTCTTTCGGCATGCCCACCATGTATTGCAAGGGGGCCTGGATGACACCAATGATACCAAACAAAACCAGCATATTGATGAGCATGGGCAGGCAGCCGCCTGTCATTTTGATTTTGTTTTCCGTATAGAACTTTTGCAGTTCTTGGCTCTGGCGGTTTTTGTCATTGGCCCATTTCTTTTGTATTTCCTGGATAAAGGGCTGGTAAGCGCTCATACGGGCGGTGCTTTTTTGCTGCATAAGGCTAAGCGGAATCATGATGATACGAACCAAGAAAGTGAAAATGATGATGGTCCAGCCGTAGTTCTGGATAAAATCATAAATAAAGCGCATGATAATAGCCAGGGGTGCCGCTAAAAATCCAAACATGTCAATCATAAAATCATCCTATCCTTTTTTATTGAGGTATTTTTACCCCATTTATTAACTATTTTTTATATCATCTATATGTTTTTTTATAGGTCAGTTTTTTCTCAGGCGCCGGGTAGGGTTTTTCCAGTAGCCCTTTTCGGGTGGGGGGTCGTACCCCACTTTACCAAAGGGGTTGCACCGTAGTAACCGCCATGCCATTAAAACAGATCCTTTGGCCGCCCCATGAATTTGAATGGCCTGCATGGCATATTCCGAGCAACTGGGGGAAAAACGGCAATTTTGCCCCAGCATGGGGGAGATAAACCGCTTGTACCCCCGCAATAACCAAAGTAACAAGGTTTTCATATCTTAACCCTCTACCTTCGGTGCATCTATCAGGCCCTCTTTTTGTAGAATACCACGCAAAGTGGCAGCCAATTGGTCACTTTTCAAAGAACCCGTGCGTCCTCTTGCCACAAAAACCAAATCATAGGGGCCTATTTGTGGTGGTAACACCTCATATAAGGCGTGGCGTATTACCCGGCGCGCCCGGTTCCGTTGTACGGCATTCCCCACCTTCTTGCTGGCGGTAATGCCCACCCTGGTGCACTTGGCCCTATTCTTTTGCCAATACACCACGATATGCGGGTGTACCACATTTTTACCCTTTTTATAAGCGCGCACAAAATCGCCATTTCGGCTAAGGCTTTGGTAGCGCATGGTTTTCCTCTTTTCTTTTGTAAACCCTATGAAAAACAAAAGTCAGGACCACCCGCTAAGCGGGTGGCATGGGAATGCCCTAGAAGGGCATAT
>CAYYLW010000032.1:0-21165 GCA_964472465.1 uncultured Oscillospiraceae bacterium
ATCTACGTGCCCTGCGAGGTGTGCAAAGGCGCGCGGTACAACCGCGAAACCTTGGAGGTACACTACCGCGGCAAAACCATACACGATGTGCTGGAAATGACGGCCGAAGAGGCTGCTGCCTTTTTTGAAAACCAGCCCAAAATTCACCGCAAGATAAAGACCTTGGTGGATGTGGGGCTGGGGTATATCCGGCTGGGGCAAAGCGCCACCACCCTTTCCGGGGGCGAGGCGCAGCGCGTGAAGCTGGCGCTGGAACTGGCCAAGCGGGAAACGGGCCAAACGGTGTATGTGCTGGATGAGCCCACCACCGGCCTGCATATTGAAGACGTACGAAAACTGTTGAAGGTGCTGGACAAACTGGTGGACGCCGGGAACAGCGTTATCATCATTGAGCACAACCTGGATGTGATTAAGCGGGCCGACCATGTGATTGACCTGGGGCCCGAGGGTGGTAGCGAGGGCGGCCTGTTGATTGCACAGGGCACCCCCGAACAGGTGGCCAAGGTAAAGGCTTCATTCACGGGGCAATACCTGGTTCCGCTGTTGCAAAAAAAGAAAAAATAACGTTTGTAAGAGATATGGCTAAATTTACCGCTTGTCAGAGACAACTACATAATGTATAATAAATGATAAGCATACGATACGGGGCGGGATTTGTCAAGGAGAGGGAATAAGGTTTTAATGTGAATCGATTGGAATATGCAAAGAATGAACGTGCGGCTGCCGTACTGATGGCACATTATAAGCGTAAACCAGCAGCCTATGTGCGCAGTTTTGGTTGCCAGCAAAGCGTTAGCGATGGAGAACGCCTGAAAGGTGTTCTGCTGGATATAGGCTTCACCCTAACAGAAGAGCCGGCACTGGCGGATTTGATTTTATACAACACCTGTGCCGTGCGTGAGCATGCCGAACAGCGCGTATATGGCAACCTGGGAACCCTAAAAAGCCTGAAGGTGGCCAAACCCAGCCTGCTGATTGGCATTTGCGGCTGTATGGCCGAAGAAAAATGTACCGTGGATAAACTGCGCGCCAGCTACCCCTATGTGGATTTGGTGCTGGGTACCAATGTGGCCGATATACTGCCGGAAATCCTGGTGGAAAAACTCACCAGCCGCAAAAAGGCCCTGCGGGTTCCGCCCATACGCGAGGAAATTGTGGAAGAAGTTCCACAGGTGCGGGAATCCACTTTCAAAGCCTTTTTGCCCATCATGTATGGCTGCGATAACATGTGCAGCTACTGCATTGTGCCGCTGGTACGCGGCCCAGAGCGTAGCCGTGCGTCTGAGGATGTAAAAAAAGAGTTTGAAGGGCTGGTACAGCAGGGCTATAAGGAAATTACCCTGCTGGGCCAAAACGTGAACTCTTATGGGAAGGGTCTGCCGGAGGATATTGATTTTAGTGGTTTGCTCAGCCTTTTGTGCCAAACGCCCGGTGAATATCAAATTCGGTTTATGACCAGCCACCCGAAGGACGCCACCCGAAAACTGGTGGATACCATCGCACGTGAAGCGCATCTGTGCAAACACCTGCATCTGCCGGTGCAGTCTGGCTCAAACGATATTTTGGCCCGGATGAACCGCAAGTACACCGCAGAGGATTATTTGAACCTCATCCGTTACGCCAAAGAAAGCTGCCCGGAACTAACTTTTTCTTCGGACGTGATGGTGGGCTTTCCTGGCGAGACAGAGGAGGATTTTGAGCAGACCGTAAAACTGGTGGAGGAAGTGGGCTTTACCCAGCTTTTCACCTTCATCTACTCAAAACGTCCCGGCACACAGGCGGCCGAACAGCCCGATAACACGCCGCATTCAGCCAAAAGCGCCCGTATTTCCCGGCTGCTGGAATTGCAAGAAAAAGCGGTGGAAACGCTGAGCAAAGATTGGCTGGGCAAAGAATATACCGTGCTGGTGGAGGGCCCTGGCCGCAGCGAAGGCAGCCTGGCTGGGCGTATGGATAACAACATGCTGTGTGAGTTTACCGCGCCGGAAGAGTACATTGGCCGCCTGGTACAACTGCGCATCAAAGACGTAAAGGGCACCATGCTCTTTGGAGAACTGGTGTAAATAGTACGGCCAGCAGAAAAAAGATGGGCATACATGGAATAGGAGATGGCGATGGAAAACGCGATTTTGAAATTCAAAGAGGCGGCGGTAGCTTTCCAGCAGGAAGCATGCTACAAGAAATTGGATGAGGCCCGCACAACCAACGATAACGACACTGAGCTGCAAAACATGCTGGGTGAGTTCAACCTGGTGCGGCTGGATTTGAACAATGAAATAAGCAAGGATGAACGCAGTGAAGAACGGGTTTCTGAGCTAAACACCCGCATCAATGAACTGTATAACGGCATTATGACCAACCCCCACATGCTGGCCTACAACCAGGCCAAAGAAGAGGTGGAGGAGTTCATCCATTATGTGAATGCCATTCTCAATACTGCCATCGATGGCGGAGACCCCATGATGGCCGAGCCGCCGGCCCCCGCCGAAGGCTGTGGGGGAAGTTGCTCCTCCTGCTCGGGTTGTTCTTAGAGTGTAATTCGTCATATTTTAAGATATATTTAGGTATTTGCTGTGAAAAATGCAGTAAACCTGTGGGGAAAGCCCCGCTAGGAGCAAGGCTGCCTCGGCGCTTTGCCGCAGCGGGGCTTATCTTTTGAAATGTTTTTTCAGGCCAAAGGGGTGTGCAGAAATGGCAAAACCGTCTCCTATGATGGAGCAATATGTGAACATTAAGGAGAAAAACAAGGATAAAATCTTGTTTTTTAGGGTCGGGGATTTTTATGAGATGTTCTTTGAGGACGCCCTACTGGCGAGTAAGGAACTGGAACTGACCCTGACGGGAAAAGATTTTGGCCTGGAAGAGCGCGCCCCCATGTGTGGGGTGCCGCACCATTCGGCCGAGGCCTACACCAAACGGCTGATAGAAAAAGGCTATAAGGTGGCCATTTGCGAGCAAGTGGAGGACCCCGCCCTGGCAAAGGGCCTGGTACAGCGGGACGTGGTGCGCGTGGTGACCCCCGGCACGGTGGTGGAAAGTTCCATGCTGGAGGATGACCGCAATAATTATATCGCCTGTGTGTATGTTTGTGGTTTGGAAGCGGGGCTGTGCTTCGCGGATATTTCCACGGGTACGGCGCACACCCTCTATGTGCAGGGCGAAAAGCTGGACAAACTCATCTGCGCCGAACTGGCCCGTTACGACCCGCGGGAGGTGCTTCTCAGTGGCTCGGTGCTGGAACACAAGGCCATAACGGTGTTTATTAAAGAGCAGCTATCGCAAAATATCAGCGTTGATTTGCTAGATGATGAGGAATTTTCGACAGAAAAGACACAGAAACTTCTGCGGGAGCATTTTGGCAAGGCCATGGAGGATGCCGTGGGGCTGCCCTACGATGCGCCCGGTTTTGCCGCCCTGGGGGCACTGATTGCCTACCTCTACCGCACCCAAAAAAACGGCGTGGAACGGCTGAAAAATGTATGTCACGAGGAGGACGAGCAGTACATGGCCCTGCCCCCTGTGAGCATGGCCAATCTGGAATTGGTGGAAACCCTGCGTGGAAAAGAAAAAAAGGGGACACTGCTGTGGGTGCTGGATAAAACCGGTACGGCCATGGGAAAGCGCCTGTTGCGCCGCTGGGTGGAGCGCCCACTTGTGAGCCCGGCGTCCATCAACGCACGGCTGAACGCGGTGGAGGAACTTTTTCAAAACAACGTGCAACGCGTGGAAATTTGCGAAGAATTGGGCCATGTGTTCGATATAGAGCGCCTGCTTACCCGCGTGGTGTTTGGCACGGCCACACCCAGGGAACTCACGGCCCTGGCCTCCACTTGCCTGCGGCTGCCGGGGCTTTTGCAGCTTTTGCAAGGGTGCCAAAGCCACGAATTGCAGGAGATGCAAGCCCGGCTAGATCCGCTGGATGACATAGCCGAGATGATTTTTGCCGCCCTGGAAGATGACCCGCCCCCGAGTTTAAAAGATGGCGGGGTGATTCGTGCTGGGTTTAGCCCAGAGGTGGACGAGCTGCGCTTGGTGCACACCGGTGGAACCGGCCTGCTGGCGGAAATTGAGGCTCGTCTAAAAGAGGAAACAGGCATCCGGACATTAAAAATTGGCTTTAACCGGGTGTTTGGCTACTATATTGAGGTGAGCAAGTCCTTCGTGGACCAAGTGCCGGATAGTTTCATCCGCAAGCAAACCCTCACCGGGGGCGAGCGCTATATCACCGAGGAACTAAAAACCCTGGAAACCCGTATTCTGCGCGCGGGCGAGCAGCTCATCACTTTAGAACGGGAACTCTACCGGGAGTTGCTGGCGCAGGTGGCTGCCCAGCAGGCCCGTATTCAACAAACGGCCGATTGTCTGGCCCGCCTGGATGTGCTGGCTTGCCTGGCACAGGTGGCGGTGGCAGGCCATTATGTGCGCCCCGAGGTAAACGGGGAGGACCGGGTGGAAATTTTGCAAGGGCGGCACCCGGTGGTGGAAAAAATGCAAAAGGGTGGGCATTTTGTGCCCAACGATACCAAACTGGATTGTGCCGAGGGCCGTATGCAGATTATCACCGGCCCGAACATGGCGGGCAAATCCACCTATATGCGTCAAACCGCCCTCATTGTCATCCTGGCGCAGATGGGCAGCTTCGTGCCCGCCCAAAGCTGCACGGTGGGCGTGTGCGACGCCGTGTTTACCCGGGTGGGCGCTTCGGACGATCTGGCTGCGGGCAAATCTACCTTCATGGTGGAAATGACCGAGGTGGCAGAAATTTTGCAGGAAGCCACCCCCCGCAGCCTGGTAATATTGGATGAGATTGGGCGTGGCACCTCCACCTTCGACGGCATGAGCATTGCCCAGGCGGTGGTGGAGTTCATTGCCAGCCGGGAGACGGGCCCCGGGTGCAAAACCCTGTTTGCCACCCACTACCATGAACTTACCGATTTGGAAAATGCCATAGATGGCGTGAAAAACTACAACATCGCGGTAAAAAAACGGGGGGACGACATCACCTTTTTGCGCCGCATTGTGCGTGGCCCCGCTGATGATAGTTATGGCATCCAGGTGGCAAAGCTGGCCGGGTTGCCGGACACCGTGGTGGAGCGTGCCAAACAGGTGTTAAAAGCCCTCGAGGCCACCTCCAATATCATAAATCCCGTCACACAATTAGATTTTGACACCCTGGACAGCCTGCAAAACGTCAGCGCCCCTTCGGAGATGGTGGAAAAGTTGCGCGCGGTAGACCCCGAAACCCTCACCCCCCTGGAGGCTTTGCGCTTTGTGTATGATTTAAAAAGTGTTTTAGATTAATAAATAAAATGCCCTATAGAGTTACTGTGGCCGCAGTTTTGGCAAATCGGACTGTCCTATGCTTAAAAGCGAACCACCGCCATCATTTTTTTCTGGCCAAAGCAGGAACACCAACCAAGAAGGGGGGACGCAGATGCCCATCCGTGTTTTAGACGCCCATACGGCGGAACTGATAGCAGCCGGGGAGGTGGTGGAGCGCCCCTCTTCTGTGGTGAAGGAACTGCTGGAAAACACCATCGACGCCGGGGCCACCCAGGCCGAGGTGGAGATAGAACGCGGCGGGGTGGGCCTCATCCGTGTGCAGGATAACGGCCGGGGCATCCCAGCGGCAGAGGTACCGCTGGCTTTTTTGCGCCATGCCACCAGCAAGGTGCAAACCCAGGCGGATTTAGAATCCATTATCACCCTGGGGTTTCGCGGCGAGGCCCTGGCCTCCATTGCCAGCGTGGCGCGGGTGGAACTGCTTACCCACGCTGGGGGGGAAGAAAACGCCTTTTATTACCGCATTGAGGGCGGGGTGGAGCAGGAAATGGGCGAAGCCGCCCGCCCGCAGGGCACCACCTTCACGGTACAGGAACTGTTTTACAACACCCCTGCGCGTATGAAGTTTTTAAAAAAAGACGCCAGCGAGGCCGCCTATGTGACCGAAACTGTGGGGCGCCTGGCGCTCTCGCACCCGGAACTCTCCCTGCGGTATCTGCGGGAGGGCAAAGAGGTGTTTTACACCCCGGGGGACGGGCAGCTCTCCTCGGCCATGTATGCGGTGCTGGGGCGGGAGTTTGCCGCAGGTCTTCTCCCGGTACAGGGGGGCAAGCCACCCTATGCCGTCAGCGGGTACATCACCCCGCCGCGGGCGGGGCGGGGCAGCCGCTCCATTCAATATTTTTTTCTCAATGGGCGTTTTGTAAAAAACCGCACCATGATGGCCGCGCTGGAACAGGCCTACCGGGGCAGCAGTATGCAGGGTAAATTCCCGGGCTGTGTGCTTTTTTTGCGCATGCCCCCACCGCTGGTGGACGTCAACGTGCACCCGGCCAAAACCGAGGTTCGATTTGCCGCAGAGCAGGATGTTTTTGCGGCGGTTTACGGGGCCGTCAAAGACGCCCTGGCCGCCGGGGAGGCCCAGCATAACAGCCTTCGTCTGAGCCAAGTGGCGGGGCAGGAGATGCCCCGGCAGGCGGCACCCGGGGCAGAGCACCCCCCCATACAGGCGGTGGTGCCGTCACAACATGAACAGATGGCCGTGCCGCCCGTTACCTTGCCAGGGCCGGGGGCGGCCCACAAAGCCCCGGCGGTGGAAAAGGCCCAAATCCAAGGGTATCAAGGCATGCTCAAAACGCTTTCGTCCAGCGCGGCGTATGTACCCTATGAGACCGCGGCCCAAACCAGGCTGGCTGCAGAAAAGCCCGCGCGGGAATATGGGCTGGACATCCAGCCGGAGGAAGACATCCCCCCTGCACCCATCCCAATGCCCGCCCAGGGCGCGCCGTCGCCCCCTGCGGAACAAGAGAAAGAGGAACTGCGCTATGTGGGGGAGGTTTTTGCCACCTACATCCTGGCCCAGCGGGGCGAGACCCTGTATGTGATAGACAAACACGCCGCCCATGAACGCCTGCTGTACGAAAAGCTGGCCGCGGGGCGCCTTGCGGCTGGTAGCCAGCAGCTTTTGGCCCCGGTTGTGGTACACCTGGCTGCGAAGGATAAGCAGGCCCTGCTGGAAAACCTGCCCCTGCTGGCAGAAAATGGCTTAGAACTGGAAGATTTTGGCGCGGGTGGCGTGGTGGTGCGGGCCGTTCCCGCCGATATCGCCCACAGTGATATAGAGGGCTTGGTGGCGGAGGTGGCGGCAGGGTTTGCTGCGGGCGCCCGCCAGATAAGTGACCAAAAAACCGAGTGGGTGCTCCATTCTATGGCCTGCCGCGCCGCCGTAAAAGGGGGCGACAAAACCCCACCGGGGCAATTGCTTCATCTGGCGCAGCAGATTATCAGCGGCGCCGTGCCGCCATTCTGCCCGCACGGGCGCCCGGTGGTGCTGGAAATCACACGCAAGGAGCTGGAAAAACAGTTTGGAAGGCTCGGCTAAAAAACAGAAAATCGTGGTGATTACTGGCCCCACGGCCACGGGGAAAACCGAACTGGCCTTCCAGCTATGCCAGCGTTTTTCCGGTGAACTGGTGGGGGCGGATTCAATGCAAATTTATGCTGGCCTGCCCATTGGCACGGCGGCCCCGATGCCCGACGACCACCCGCAGGTGCCCCGCCACCTGGTGGGCTTTCTGCCACTTGGGCAAAGCTACTCGGTGGCGGACTATCTGCCGGATGCAGGCGCAGCTATGCAAGAAATAGCGAAGAGGGGGCGTCTTCCTGTGGTGTGTGGGGGCACCGGGCTCTACATTGATGGAATTGTAAATGGAATTCACTTTACAGACGAAAACATCGATGAATCGTATCTGCAAGAATTGGAACAGGCCTGGCAGGAAAACGGGGGAGAGGCGATGTTGGCGCGCTTGGCCGCGCTGGACCCCGCCTGTGCCGCCAGGCTGCACCCCAAAGACAAAAAGCGAATTCTGCGGGCGCTGGCCCTAAGCGAGACGCAGGGCACCACGCTGGTAGAGCGAAATGCCGCTTCCCGCCAGGCCGAAAGCCCTTATGATGCATTGACGATTGCTTTGTGCTATGATGATAGGCAGATGTTGTACCGCCAAATAGAGGCCCGTGTGGAGAGCATGATGGAACGGGGCCTTTTAGAAGAGGCACGGGAGGTTTACCAAAACCGCGAGCGGTATAAAACGGCTGTGCAGGCCATAGGGTATAAAGAGTTTTTTCCCTACTTCACCGGCCAAGCACCCTTGCCGGGCTGTGTGGCTGCCCTGAAAACTGCCACCCGGCGTTATGCCAAGCGGCAACTTACTTGGCTGCGGCAGCACCCCCCCACCTTGTGGATTTCTGTACAGGGCGGCACGGTTTTCCAGGCCGCGGAAAAGGCGGTGCAGAGTTTTTTGTGTAAAGGGTAGTGGGGTGCGGCGCGCAGCGTACCGTGATCATTCGGGCCACTTGTATTTTTTACGAATTGTACCGTACTGCGGAAAGGAGGAGCACCATGAAGCGCAAAGAGTTACGGCCTGCCCCGGTGGTAGAAGAAACCCCAGAAAGCCGGGAGGAAGAGCAGGAAGCGGCAGGCAAAAAAACTTGGCATAGGCTGCGCTGGCTTTTATGGCTGGCTCTTCTGGTTCCGCTGGCCTATGTGGTGGTGCAGGTGGCGGTCATTCTTACCCCGCGCATGCGCACCGCCGTGGTGCTGCCGGAAGTGATGACGGATTCCCTTTCGGTGCAGGGTTTTATCAGCATAGAATCCGTGCCGGTGTATGGCGGCGGGGTGATGTACTATACCGTGCCCGATGGGCAGCGCGTATCGGCCGGGGGCGAGGTGGCCCTTGTATATGGCAGCCAGGCGGGGGCCGAAGCCCGCGCCAGCCTTGAAAAAGTGAATGCCGAATTGGCGATGCTGGAATCGGCCCAAGGCGCCGTGGCCGAGGGCGGGGATGTGGACGTGTTTTTACGCCAGATAGAAAGCGGCCTGATGGAGTATTTGCAGGCGCTGGAAACCGGGCAGTATGCGGATGTGGGGCAGCCAAAAGACGAGATAGCCCTGGCGGCCAACCGCATGCAGGTGGCCACGGGTGGGGCGGTGGATTTCTCCGCCCGCATTGCGGCCTTAACGGAGCAAAAGGCGGCGCTGGAAGCCGCGGCCACGCCTTCCGGTTCGCTCACCGCGCCACAAACAGGGTATTTTGTGCCCTCCGGCAAGCAGGACCGTGTATCCAAAACCTATGAGGAACTGGCGGCTTTAAGCGCCCCGCAGTTGCAGCAGGTAATGGAAGAGCCGGCCGTATACTACGATGAATCGGTGGCGGGGCATGTGGTAACCGATTACCAGTGGCGCTTTTTCACCGTGGTGCCCCTCAAAGAAGCAGATAAATTCCAGCAGGGCAAAAAGCTGGAAATCAACTTCCCGGATGTGAGCGCCGAGACGATGCCGGTGCGGGTGGAGGCTGTGCAACCGGACGAGGCGGCCGGTATTGCAAAGGTGGAGCTAAGCTGTGAGTATATCAGCCCGGAGATACTGGATTTGCGCCTGGCGAAGGCCGATGTCATTTTCAGCACAGAAAAGGGGCTGCGTATTGAGAAAAAGGCCCTGCGTGTGATTGAAGGCCAAACCTGTGTATATGTGAAATTTGGCAACCAGGTGTACCTGCGCCGGGTACGGGTGCTGGTGGATGGCGACCCGTATTTCCTCATTCCGGCCGAGTATGCCGAAGGGGAAAACGAGGTGAAGATGTACGACGAAGTGGTGGTAGAATCGGGAGGGACAGAGCTATATGACAAAAAAATCCTGTGATTTCATACAAGAGAATGTAATGAGCGTACGCGAGGAGATAGAAAATGCCTGCCGGCGTGCGGGGCGCAAAACCGAAGAGGTCACCTTGGTTGGGGTGACCAAGACCCAAAGCCCGCAAGACGTGCGCGCCATGATTGAAGCGGGTATCACCCACCTGGGGGAAAACCGGGTGCAAGAATGGCTGGAAAAAGAGCCGATTTTGCAAGACCTAGCCTACGAATGTTACTTAATAGGGCATCTGCAACGCAACAAAGCCAAATTTTTGCCAGGCCATTTTAGCATGGTGCAAAGCGTGGATAACCTGCGCCTGATGGAGGCACTGGAAAAGGTGTATGCGGGGCTGGGGCAGGAAATACAGGTGCTGATTGAGGTAAATATTGGCGGTGAAGAGTCCAAAAACGGCATTGACGCCGGGGCGCTGATGGACCTGGCTTTTCAGGTGGACGCCTGCCCCCACCTGCATCTGCGGGGCATCATGGCCATTCCACCAAACGGAACACCAGAACAAGCGCGTGCGTATTTCCGCAAGATGCACAATCTCTTTGTTGACATGCAGGCAAAAAAAATGGATAATAGTACTGTTAATATCCTATCGATGGGAATGTCTTCCGATTTCCCCGTGGCAATCGAAGAGGGGGCTACCATGGTTCGTGTGGGCACCCGCTTGTTTGGGCCGCGTAGTTAGGCGCTAGCTTACACACACAATGCGCAGAAAGCATTGGATATACAGGCAGGGAGGAGCTTACAATGGCAGGTTTATTTGGTAAGATACGCGATATCATGGGTGTGGACGATGAGGACGAGCTCTACGAGGAAGGCGACATGGATTTTATCGGCTCCACCAGCGGCGGTTACTCTGCTTCTGCAAACGATGATTACGTGATGGAAAAACGCAACAAAGTGGTCAACATCAACGCCACCACCCAGTTGCAGGTGGTGCTGGTAAAGCCAGAGCGCTTTGACGACGCCTCCGCAGTGGCAGACCATTTGAATGCCCGCCGCACCGTGGTGCTGAACCTAGAAAGCACCAACAAAGAAGTGAGCCGCCGCCTGGTGGATTTCCTCTCTGGCGTGGCCTATGCCAACAACGGGCAAATCAAGCGTGTGGCCAACAACACCTTTATTATTACCCCCTACAACGTGGATATTGTGGGTGATATTTTGGACGAACTGGAAAGCAGCGGCGTGTTTTTCTAATGCGCCCCCGCCAAAGGGGACACAGGGGACAGCGCAGAGCCATGGGCGCTCTGCGTTTTTGTGAACAGGGAATTTAAATTGGAGTTTTAGAGGAGGCGCTCATGATGAATGCAGAGAGCATTCGAAATGTGGATTTCGATATCGTCAGGCGCGGGTACAACAAAGAGGACGTAGACGATTATTTGCGGAACGTGGCGGCCTATGTAGAGGAGTTGACCGCAGAGCGCGACGCTTTACAAGGAGAAGTGGAAGCCGCCGGGGAAACACAGCGCAGCTTGGAAAGCAAGATGCTGGTGCTGGCCCAAAAGGTGGAGGAATACCGCGGCGAGGAAGACACCCTCAAAACCGCGCTCATCAATGCCCAGCGTATGGGTGAAACCGTGGTGCACGAGGCAAAGCAAAAGGCCGATGCCCTGGTGCGCGAAGCCACCGGTACCGCCCAGTTGCTGCGCGAGCAGGCTGAAGAGGAGATTGCGCGCGAGCGTTTGACCCTGGACAAGTTGCGGACGCAGGTAACCCGGTTCAAGGCCACCATTTTAAACTTGTATAAACAGCACATTGAATCTTTGAGTGCATTGGATGAGCCGGTGGCGCAGATAGACGAGGTGCTGGAAACCTACGGCAATGCGGCCCAAAACCACGAGGAGCCTTCTGTGCTTGCCACCCCCAGTTTTGGCATGGCGGCCGAGCCGGCAATACCCGATAACAAAATGGAAGCCGCCCAGGCTGCCGGGATAGACACCGAACCGCCCCTGCCGGAAGAAGCGCCTGTGGTGAGTTTGTTCGAAGGGGTTCCCGTGGAACCGGACGCGTAATTATTGCATACCATTGCCGGTTCCGGCCCCGCCGCCCGTCGGTGGAAAGGAACCGGCTTTTCCATGAAGAAGTGGCCAATAAGGCCAACAAGGAGAGATAATAGTGCCAGAAGATTATAACAGTACCCTAAACCTGCCCACAACCGAGTTCAGCATGCGGGCAGGCTTACCGGCCAAAGAGCCGGAGATGCTGAAAGAGTGGGAGGCCGACAGCCTATACGAAAAAATGCTGGAAAGCAACGAGGGCAAGCCCATCTACATTTTGCACGATGGCCCCCCTTACGCCAACGCCGGCATCCACATGGGCACCGCCATGAACAAGGTGCTGAAAGATATCATTGTGCGCTACAAAAACATGGCGGGTTTTAAGGCCCCCTTCGTGCCCGGCTGGGACACCCACGGCCTGCCCATTGAGCGCAAGGCCATGCAAGAAGTGCGAGAAAAGCAAAAAAAGGAAAAGAAAAAAACCGGGCAGGAGCCACAGCCGCTTTCCGAGTATGAGATGCGGCAGCTTTGCCACGATTATGCCATGCGCTATATGGACGTACAGCGTGGCCAGTTTAAGCGCCTGGGCTCTTTGGGAGATTGGGACAACCCCTATCTCACCCTGGCCCCCGGCTATGAGGCCAAACAGATTGAGGTGTTTGGGGAACTGGCCAAAAAAGGCTATATCTACAAGGGGCTAAAGCCGGTAATTTGGTGCCCGCATGACCGCACCGCCCTGGCCGAGGCCGAGATTGAATATGAAAACGACCCGGTGGACACCATCTACGTGGCCTTCCAGGTGAGCAAAGACAACGGCGCGCTGGCAAAAGCGGGCCTGGACCCCGCCAAGGTGTGGTTCGTGATTTGGACCACCACCGCCTGGACCCTGCCCGCCAATGTGGCCATCTGCCTGGGGCCGAATTTTGACTATGTGGCCGTGCAGGCGGGCGAGCGCATCTATGTGGTGGCCGAGGCCTTGCTGGAAAGCACCATGGCCGCCTGCCATATTGAAGACTACCAGGTGCTGGCCACCTTCAAGGGCAGCGAGCTGGAGCGCATCAGCACCCACCACTGCTACCAAGACAGGGAGTCCCTGGTGATTTTGGGCGACCATGTCACCTTGGAAAGCGGCACAGGCTGCGTACACACCGCCCCCGGCCACGGCGCCGAGGACTATGACGTGGTGAGCCGCCACTACCCCGAGCTGCCCATGCTGGTGCCGGTGGACGATGTGGGGGTTCTCACCGAAGAAGTGGGCCCCTTTGCGGGCCTGAGCATCTGGGACGCCAGCCCCAAAATCATTGAGTTTTTGCGCGAGAGCGGCCATGTCATCGGCCAAACCCACGAAACCCACCAGTATCCCCACTGCTGGCGCTGTCACACCCCCATCCTCTTCCGTGCCACCGAGCAATGGTTCTGCTCGGTGGAGGATTTCCGCACGGAGACCTACAAGGCCATTGAACAGGTGAAATGGGTGCCCGAATGGGGCAAGGAGCGCATGATGGGCATGGTGCGTGACCGCGCCGATTGGACCATCTCCCGCCAGCGCCTGTGGGGAATGCCCATTCCTGTATTCTATTGCGATGACTGTGGCGAGTATGTCATCAACAACGCCACCATCAACGCAGTGAAAGAACTGTTTGCCAAGGAAGGCTCGGGCGCTTGGTTCAAATACAGCGCCGAGGAGATTCTGCCCGCCGGGTTTGCCTGTCCGCACTGTAACGGCACCCACTGGCGGAAAGAAAAAGACACCATGGACGTCTGGTTTGATTCCGGCTCCTCCCATGCCTATGTGCTGGAAAACTGGAAAGACCACCACTGGCCGGCCGATTTATACATTGAAGGCAGCGACCAGTTCCGCGGCTGGTTCCAGTCTTCCCTGCTTACCGCCGTGGCCACCCGTGGCACGGCCCCCTACAAAACCGTGGTAAGCGCGGGTTGGGTGGTGGACGGCGAAGGCCGCAAGATGAGCAAATCTTTGGGCAACGGCGTGGAACCGGAGGAGATTATCCGTGACTATGGCGCCGACATCATCCGCCTGTGGGTGGCCGCTGCCGATTACCATGCCGACATGCGCATTGGCAAAGATATTTTGAAACAGCTCAGTGAGGGATACCGGAAAGTGCGCAACACAGCGCGCTTTATCCTGGGCAATCTCAGTGATTTCCAGCCCGATGTACACAGTGTACAAGAGGGGGACTTGCTGGAACTGGACCGCTGGGCCCTGGCCGAGCTGGACAAGCTGGTGGCCGTGGCCCGCGAAGGCTACGACAGCTTCGATTTCCACCGTGTCTACCACAGCCTGCACCGTTTCTGCATCGTCAATATGTCAAATTTCTATCTTGACATCGTGAAAGACCGGCTGTATATCAACGCCCCGGATAGCCCCGTACGCCGGGCGGCACAAACGGTCATGTTCCATATCCTGGTGGCCATCACCCAAATTTTGGCCCCCATCCTGGCCTTCACCGCGCAGGAAATTTGGGAGCATATCCCCGGTTTTGCGGGCAAGCAGAAATATGTTGTGATGCACGATATTCCTTCGCCGGGCCAGTATAGCCTAGGCGAGGCAGAGCAAGCCCGCTGGGAGCAGATTATCGCCATCAGTGGCGACGTGAAAAAAGTGCTAGAAAATGCCCGTGCTGCGAAGGAAATTGGCTCTTCTTTGGAGGCGGCCGTGATGCTGCACTGCGATGACAAGCTGTTTGACTTCACAAAGGCTATTTTGCCCGAACTGGCGGATATTTTCATCGTTTCCCAGGTGGAGGCGGTGCAGGGTGGCCAGGGCGAAGCCGGCGAGGTGGAAGGCCTGCTGGTGGAGGTGAAACGCGCGCACGGCGAAAAATGTGAGCGCTGCTGGCAATACCGCGATACCGTGGGCGAGGCTTCGACACACCCGGGCGTTTGCGCGCGCTGTGCGGATATTTTGGAGCAGCTTTAGACCTACACAACCCCGATGCGCAAAGCTCTGGCTTTGCGCATTATTGCATAGGGGCGCCGCTGGGCGGTTGCCGCCGGAAGGGACGCGACTTTGATTCTCAGTTTTATTCTTTGTGTTATTTTGATTATGATGGACCGCATTGCGAAGATGGTGGCGGTACAGGTGCTGATGCCCGTGGGGGTGTTGCCCGCTATTCCCGGAATATTCGAATGGAGATATGTGGAAAATACGGGTGCGGCCTTCAGTTTTTTGGCCGGTAGGCAGACGCTGCTAATTGTGGTTACCAGCATTGCGCTGTTGATTGTGGCCTACCTAATTTTGTTCCGTAGGCCCAAGGCCAAAATGGAGTATATCGCCCTCATCCTCATCTTCTCGGGCGGGGTGGGCAACTTGATTGACCGTATTGCACAAGGCTATGTGGTGGATTATATCTGCCTGCAATTCATGAATTTTGCGGTGTTCAACCTGGCGGATATTTTTGTCACGGTGGGTTTTGCCATTTTGGTGGTTTCGGTTGTCCGGGCGGAATTGCGCGCCAAAAAACAAAAGAATAGCGGTGGGGGAGAAGCAAACGGGCCAAGCGATAAGACAATGCCTGCCCCGGCTGGGCAAGCATCGGAGGAAACCCCCGTAGAAACCCTAGAAACACAGGAGGATGCCCAGGCAGAACAGGCCCCCCCGCCCACAGAGGAAGGCGGCACACCCCCCGCCGACGACCCTGGCACCCCTTGAGCGGGCCGTGGCCCCGGAGGATGTGGGCCAGCGGATAGACCGCTTCTTGGCCAGCCGCTGCGGGCTTTCCCGCGCGGCTGTGCAGCGCTTGCTGGAGGAGGGGAACGTGCTCATCAACGGCCAACAGCCCGCCAAAAGCCGCCTGTTGGCAGCGGGGGATTGGCTCTCCCTCTCGGTTCCCCCGCCCAAAGATAGTCTCCTCGTGCCGGAGGACATCCCCCTGTGCATCGTGTACGAGGATGACGATTTACTGGTGGTGGATAAACCCAAAGGGATGGTGGTACACCCGGCGCCCGGGCACGAAGGGGGCACCCTGGTAAACGCCCTGCTGCACCACTGTGCGGGGGGCCTATCCGGCATTGGGGGGGAGTTGCGCCCCGGTATTGTGCATCGCATTGATAAAGACACCAGCGGTCTTTTGGTGGTGGCAAAGAACGATGCCGCCCACAATGGGCTCTCCGAGCAATTTGCCCGGCACTCCATCAGCCGGGAATACCAGGCGATGGTCCATGGGCATATGCCCCAAGACCAGGGCGAGGTGGATGCCCCCATAGGCCGTAGCCCAAAGGATCGTAAGAAGATGGCCGTGACCTACAAAGGCGCCAAGCAGGCCACCACCTTGTATGAGGTGCTGGCCGAATACCCGGGCTTTTCCCACCTGCGCCTACGGCTGCAAACGGGGCGCACCCACCAGATACGGGTACACATGGCCAGCCTGGGCCACCCGGTGGCGGGCGATACCGTCTACGGCCCCAAAAAACCGGCGGGGGCTGGGCTGCTGCAAGGCCAGTGCCTGCACGCGGGTGTGCTGGGCTTTGTGCATCCCGCCACGGGGCAGTTTGTGCAGTTTGAGAGTGCCCTGCCACAGTATTTCGATAAATTTATCCAAAACTTAACAAAGATAAAAGGATAAGTGTGATATGATTCAATCACTCCAAGATATTCTGGTGGTTTCCGATATGGATGGCACCCTGCTTACCGATGACAAACAGCTGCTGCCCAGTACACTCGAGAGCATCCGCCTGTTCACCTCTTTGGGTGGGCGGTTTACGGTGGGCACCGGCCGCTGTGTGGAGTCCATCACCCGGTATCCAGAACTGCTGCCCTTGCTGTCTCCGGCCATTGCCAACGGCGGCACGGTCATCTATGATTTTCAGCAGAACCGGGCTTTAAAAAATGTCACCCTGCCACGGCTGATTGCCAAGAAAATCATGCAGGACGTACACCGGCAGGTGCCCGAGGCGGGCAGCATGGTGTTCGCGGCCGATTTCCGCTGCTACCAGGTGAAGGCCTCTGCCCACGCGCAAATTCTGTTTGACGATGAGGAGATCAGTGTGTGTACCCGCCCGCTGGAGGATCTTCCGCAGGACTGGAACAAGGCACTTTTTGCGGGGCCCCCGGCCGTCACCCAGGAAATTGAGGACTATCTGGCGGGAAAACCCTTCCCCGGGGTGTATTTTGTGCACACGGCCCCCATCTACTTTGAGATTATGCCGCAGGGGGTATCCAAGGGGACCAGCCTAAAAGAGTTGTGTGGGCTGCTGGGTGTAAGCCTGGAAAACACCATTGTGATTGGAGACTATTACAACGACTTAGAGATGATGCGGATGGCCGGGCATGCCGTGGCCATGAGCAATGCCCCTGCGGACGTAAGCCTGGAGGCGGACGAGGTGTGCCAGACGAACAATGAGGGCGGGGTGGGGCAGTACTTGTACAGCCTCGTGAAACGCTATGGGTAAGAAATGGCTGCACCCCGTGCGTGTGTTACCCCTGGTCTTCGCTTGGCTGGTGGTGGCGGCACTTTTGTGGTACCCACCCCTTTGGCAGCCTTCCTATGCCCTAGCCAGCCCCCAGGCCCTGTTTGCCCAGCCGCAGCGCAGCATTGATGTAAACCGGGCCGGGCAGGCCCAACTGCTATTACTGCCGGGCATTGGGCCGCAAAAGGCCCAGGCCATCATGGCATACCGCGAGGAGCACGGCCCTTTTACCGTGGCTGAAGATTTATTGGAGGTACCGGGCATAGGCCCTGCCACGCTAAGTGATCTACGCGGGTTTGTGGTGTTTTCTTAGACGAATATTTTCCTTCTGCGCCAAAGGAGGCAGCCCATGAATGCAGAGAGTGAGCTTTATATCAACCGCGAACTGAGCTGGCTGGAATTCAACCGGCGGGTGCTGGATCTCTCCCGCGAAAAAACGGTGCCACTGGGCGAGCGCCTGAATTTTGCGCAGATTTATTGCAGCAACCTGGACGAGTTTTTTATGATTCGGGTGGGCTCTTTGTATGACCAAACTCTGCTGAAAAACGAGGCCAAAGAGAACAAAACTGGCATGACCCCCCAGCAGCAGCTTTCTGCCATCATGCCCAAGGTGGCCCAATTGCAAGACAGTTGTGACAAAAGTGTTGAAAAACTCTGCGAAAAGCTGTGCGAATATGGCCTGCAAAAGGTGGAATTTCACAGCCTGGACAAAAGCCGGGAAAACTTTTGGAAGAAGTATTTTTTGAAAGAACTGTACCCGGTGCTCTCGCCCCAAATTGTGGATAGGCGCCACCCGTTTCCCTTTTTGCGGGACAGGGAAATTTACGTAGGCGCCCAGCTAAAAGAGGGCAAGGGCGACAATGTTCTCTTTGGGCTCATCCCGGTTAGTGCCAGTTTAGAGCGGGTGATTGCCGTTACCGAGGACGGCATTACCAGCTTTGCGCTGGTGGAGGAATTGGTGCTGCATTTTGCGAGTATTGCCTTTGGCAAGGCCACTGTGCAGGAAAAATGCCTGTTCCGTGTTACCCGCAACGCCGATTTAACGGTGGAAGAGGGGATGTTTGACCAGGATATCGACTACCGCTCCATGATGAGCGAACTGCTGAAACGCCGGCGTAAACTGGCCGCTGTACGTTTGCAGATGGTGGGCCAGCCCGCGCCTGGCATCCAAAGCTTACTGCTGGAAAAACTGCCCCTGCCAGAGTGCCAGTGTAACTACCAGCAATCCCCGCTGGAGCTTTCCTTTTTGGGCAAGCTGGCAGGCAGATTAAAATTGCAACAAAACCCCGCCCTGTTTTACCCAGAAGCAAGGCCCCTGCTTCCACCGGCGGGCTATAGGCTCAGCCAGGAGGTAAAGCACCGGGATGTGCTGGTATGTTACCCGTATCAGAGCTATCGTCCTTTTATCCAGCTTTTGAACGAAGCCGCTGGCGACCCAGACGTTATTTCTATAAAAATGACGCTTTATCGTGTTGCAACAGAATCCAAGGTCATCAGCGCATTGATTGAAGCGGCTGAAAATGGCAAAGAAGTGGTCACCATTGTGGAACTACGTGCCCGCTTTGACGAACAGAACAACATCGATTGGTCTCGTCAACTGGAAAAAGCTGGATGTACTGTTATTTATGGTTTTTCTGATTTTAAAATTCATTCCAAGCTCGCCCTGATTACCCGCAGAAGCGGTGGGCGGTATGAGTACATCGCACAGGTGGGCACGGGTAATTATAACGAACGTACCAGCGAACTGTATACCGATCTTGCCTTTCTTACCAGCAACCACGCCATAGGTGAAGAGGTGGCGGCGGTATTCAATAATTTGGCGCTGGGCCGTCTTACCGAACACGTGGATACACTTATTGTGGCACCACTGCGTTTCAAAAGCATCTTGCTGGAAGAGATTTACCGCGAAATTGCCTATACCCAGGAGGGCAGCCGTGGCCGGGTGGTGTTAAAATGCAACTCCATTTCCGATAAGGAAATCATCGAGACGCTCAGCGAGGCTTCCCAGGCGGGTGTGCCGGTGGATTTGATTGTGCGGGGCATCTGTTGCTTGCAGGCTGGTTTGCCCGGCAGCACGTCCAATATCCAGGTACGTAGCCTGGTGGGGCGTTACCTGGAACACAGCCGCATCTATGCCTTTGGGGAGGGGCAGCGCAGGCGTATCTATATTGCCTCGGGCGATTTTCTCACCCGCAACACCGAACGGCGCGTAGAGGTGGGGGTGCGTATAGAGGATGAAAACCTCAAGCGTATTCTGGGGGATATCTTAGACATGCAACTGCGTGATAATGTGAATGCCAGTGTGATGCAGGAGGACAACCACTACAAAAAGCTGAAAGTGCGTAGCGAGGATGCGTCCTTCGATAGCCAGATTGAGATGTATGCCTATTTAGAAAAGGCGTTCACGGTTCATAAAGCCCTGGTTCCGGAAATGGGGCGGGTAGCTCTGGTGGCAACAAAAATCAAAGAAAAAAGCTGGTTTAGCCGCCTGCTTGGTTTTTTTGGTGCCAGACAGGAGAAAAACTAAACCCAAACGTTCTATAGGGGCTGGGTGTTAAGCGGCCCAGCCCCTACAGGGCGAAAAATGGGGTTTGATGCAAAAGAAAATGCTTGACAAGAGCAGGGGTTTTTGATAATATAATAGAGCGCGAAAGCCCAGAACAAGGGCGGCCAATCGCGCACTTATTATGTAGCTGTGGGGGCGTAGCTCACCTGGGAGAGCGCTTGAATGGCATTCAAGAGGTAGGGGGTTCGATCCCCCCCGTCTCCACCACAACAAACAAATCCAAACCCGGCCTTTTTAGGCCAGTGCTTTGGGTTTGTTTTTTTCTTTGAGCAATTGCCATAAGTGATAGCTAAAGGGCGGCACCAAAACGGCGCCGCCCTTTGCTGTCCCTTTGTTGTTGTCTTAGTGCTGTTTGCCCGCTTATTTTTGCGCTACGGGCGGTATCCTGCCTGTTTGGTCTCAAAAATTACCGTCTGCTCTTTCCTCGATACACCCACCACCCTTTTTTTAATCACTAAGCCATTTTGCTTAAATCCCAACTTCATCATAAAAGCAAAACTGCCATTGTCAAGTGCTGTTGCATAGCTTTTATGCCAAATGTTTTTGCCGTCGAAAGTGCTACATTTTTTCACCGAAAATGCACATTGTAACAATTCAGCGAAATCACTTGACATTTGTATGGACTTTTTTGCAACGTGCATCTATACTATGGATAACGATTAGACGTGAGTTATGCAGGAGGTGAACAAAATGTCGAGTGGTGCCGTATTTGCTCAAATGAAGGCATGCGAAACCCAGATTGCTGAAACAACAAACGCAATTATGAAGTTAAGAGACAAAATTGAAGACCAAGAATATGCGGTTCAAATGTCTGACAGAAAATGGAATGTTTTGCAAGAAGAAATTCAGTCAAAATTGGCCAAGCATGCAGCCGTGGTGGGTCATACGGAAAGAGCCGTGACGGCATATTGTTTTGGAGAGTCAGTTTGCGAAAAGTTTAATCGCCTTAAGTTCTCGGCAGTTGAGGCCGCGCACTCCATGAAAAATAGGATGCAACAAGAACTTCGTAAATAGTGTGGAGCAATTAAATGCGATGGAAGCTGAACTGACGGGGCACCAGTCCAGGCTGAATGGCCTACATGCCGAGTATCAAGCGGCACTTGCCAAAGAGGAAGCCGAGAGGCAGGCCAACCTAAACAAAAAAGCGGGCAGATAAGGAGAAGAACCATGGCAGAGTTAATGGTGCAAGATGCAGAGTTTTCAAGTGCAGCCAGTGAATATCAGAGCAAGGCACAAAAAGTGGAAGAACTGATGAAAAAATATGTCAGCACTCTTAAATCTATTGTGAGTGAGAAAATCTTGGAGGGTGAGGCTGGCGTTGCCCTTGCGGATTTCACCTCTTTAGCTGAGGGGTATATGTGTGGTGAATTAGGGGCAATATTTCAGCGCCACCAGGCAAAAACAAAAACCTTTGTGAGCGATACGGAAACCGATGATGATGCAAAGCTGGGCTAAAGGGAGAGGAAAAAATG
>CAYYLW010000033.1:0-20638 GCA_964472465.1 uncultured Oscillospiraceae bacterium
CTCCCGGGTGATGCAGATGGAGCCGCCGCCAATGCCCACCTTCACAAAATCGGCCCCACTATCGGCCAAAAAGCGGAAACCCTCGGCGTCCACCACGTTGCCCGCGCCCACACGGGCGCTGTCTCCGTAGCGTTCTTTTATCCAGCCAAGGGTGCGTTTCTGCCACTCGGAAAAGCCTTCGGAGGAATCGATGCACAGCACGTCGGCCCCGGCTTCCACTAGGGCGGGCACGCGCTCGGCATAGTCGCGCGTGTTGATGCCCGCGCCCACCACATAACTCTTGTTTTTGTCCAGCAGTTCGTTTTTGTTTTCCTTGTGGCTGTCATAGTCTTTACGGAACACCATGTGTACCAGGTGGCCGTCCTTATCCAGCAGGGGCAGGGTGTTTACCTTGTTGTCCCAGATGATATCGTTGGCTTCTTTTAGGCTGGTGCTGTCCTTGGCCACCACCAGTTGTTCCAGCGGGGTCATAAAAGAGGAAACCGGGGTGGCAAGGTCCATGCGGGAGATGCGGTAATCCCGCGAGGCCACAATGCCCAGCAGTTTGCCATGGGCGCTGCCGTCGTCTGTTACGGCCACGGTGGAGTGGCCGGTTTTCTTTTTGAGGGCCAGGATGTCGGCCAGGGTGGCGTCGGGGCGGATGTTGCTGTTGGAGGTGACGAAGCCCTTTTTGTAGCTTTTTACCTTGCGTACCATGGCGGCTTCGCTTTCGATGGACTGGCTGCAATACAAAAAGCTGATGCCGCCCTCGATGGCCAGCGCAATGGCCATTTTTTCGCCCGAGACACTTTGCATGATAGCGCTGGTCATGGGGATATTCATATAGAGCGCGGCGTCCTCGCCACGTTTGTGGCGTACCACGGGGGTACGCAGGCTCACCGCGTCCGGTATGCATTCGGCCGAAGAATAGCCGGGAATCAGTAGGTATTCGCCAAAGGTGTGGCAGGGTTCATTGTAGATGATGGCCATAGGGTTACCTCCTCAACAGGGTGTGTTGTTTTCTATTCATCCTACCACACCAGGGGCGAAAAAGGAAGGGTGCAGGGGCTTTGTACCGGCCCAAAAAGGTGGCAGAAGAGCGCTGTGCTTTTGGTGAATCTGGCCAAAGAATAAGGGCCGGTGCCTTTGGAAAAGGGCGCCGGCCACAGGGTGTGTAGGGTATGGAAGAGAAGCT
This sequence comes from uncultured Oscillospiraceae bacterium, assembly GCA_964472465.1. Taxonomy (GTDB): domain Bacteria; phylum Bacillota; class Clostridia; order Oscillospirales; family Ruminococcaceae; genus JAAYCI01. Next base: position 1,175 of record CAYYLW010000033.1, read on the forward strand.
TTGGCAGGCAAGTGCTGCCAGCCGTTTAGGGGGCTTGCTTTGCCTACACCTCTTTGCCGGGCAAGGGGTAAAACGGGCAACCGGCTTGCAAACATTCGGTATTCTCGGCAAAAAAACTGCAAACCGGGTTTGGCCCCAGCTCCATCTGCGCGCCCAGGCGCTGGTTTGCCAGCGCGGCGGCCTGTTGCAGGGCCAGCCAGCTATCCCGCTTGCAGCAGCGCGGCCCGCCGTATCGTGCAATCTCGGTTAGGGCGCGGGCGGTGGCCTCGTTGGCAAGGCCCCACTCGTTTTGGCTCAAGGGGTTGGCGCTTTGTACCACACTGAAAAAAATGCCCACCCCCACGCCGGCGCCACAACAGCCCCACAGCCCACAAATGCCCCCCGGCGCCTGGGCGGCCCGCGTTTTTGCCTGGGCCAGCAGGGCGGGCAGATTGCCTGCACCGCCGGTGTTTTTCCAGGCGGCCAGCAGGGCCGCTGGCACCAGGAAATGGTGCTCTGGCCCGTGCATGTACACGGGGGCGGCCTGCATCATCTGCCGCGCTATTTCCACCGGGTTGCCCCCTTCGGCCTGCCGGGCCATGCGGCCAATTTCGGAAAAGGCCCGGCGGCTGTGGCAGCCGTCGCAAATATAGTGCCCGTTTTGGCAGCAGGCAGGGGCCAAAAACTCCCCGCCACAGTCGGCGCAGGGCAAGGTCCTCATCTCCTCAAAATATACCAGCGGTTCGCCGCACAACAAACAGCCTGTGTGAAAATTTCCCAAACGCCGCACTCCCTTTCCTCTCGCTGCACCTATTATGCCACAGTGTGCGGCAAGGGAAAAGCCCCCGGGCCAATTTCCCTTGCCACCGCAGGGGAAATTGACCGGGAGCCTTTTTTACCCCACCTGCCATTTTAGGGGGGAGTACTATAGCCACTCCACCCGCACGCTGCCGGAGGAAGCCTGGCAGTGCAGCCGAAAGCGGGGGTTTTCCCCCACCTGGCCTTCGGCGCGGTGGTCGTTGGCACTGAACTGCAAATCATTGTCGAAGGGGGTATGGATGCTGCCGCTGCTGGTTTCGGCGCTAAAATCCAGCCCGGTGCCTTTGGGCAGCGTCACGTTTACCCCGCCGCTGGTGGAGATGGCCTCCAAATCGCCGTTCAGTTCGGCCATTTGCAGGTGTACACTACCGCTGCTGCTCTCGGCATAACCGGCACCCCGGCCTTCCTCTAGGTTCACGCTGCCGCTTTTGCTGGTCAGGTGGAATTGCCCTTGCAGTTTCCCAACCCGCACGCTGCCGCTGCTGCTTTCGGCCTCCACCGTCTCGGCCGTGGCGCTTTCAATTTTTACGCTACCGCTCTTGCTTTGTGCGGTGAGGGTGGCCGCTGTAACCGCCTCGGCCTTCACACTGCCGCTTTTACTGGTCAGGCTCACGTCCCCTTTGGTTTCCACACGCCCCACCGAAACGCTGCCGCTTTTGCTCTCGGCCGCCACAAGGCCCGCGGCGCTGATATTGCCCGCCTTCACGCTACCGCTGCTGGCGGAAAGCCGCACGTCGCCCTGGCTTTCGATGTTTTGCAGGTTTAGGCTGCCACTTTTGCTTTGGGCGGTGCATTGGCTTAGGCTTAGGTCGCCCTCGCTGGTGAGGCTGCCGCTTTGCAAGCTGGCGGTAAGCGCCCCTTGGTACTGGCGGGGCAGATAAAGCTTGGTGTACGAGATGCGGAAGGAAAAAAGCTGAAAATCTGGCCCGCTTTGCTGCAAGAGCAACTGGTTCCCGCTCTGGCTTACCGAAACAGGGTATTCCCCGAGGCGGTTCGTGTATTCCTCCAGCACAATCTCGTCGCCCGTGGCGGGCAGAATGGTCACGGAATCGCTGCGGAAATCCAGTTTGATATCTTGGATATCCCCCACCGGAATGCGGGTGGTTTTATCCAGTTCGGCGCTTAGAAAATTAAAAATGAAGATAGGTCCCTCACCTCCTTTGTTGATAAGAGCGAAGCCCAGCACGGCCACCAGCCCCAAAGCGATGACCAGTAGCACACAGGCCATGGCGATCATTGCTTTTTTCATGATTTTAGCTCCCACACTTTAAAAATGAGGTTGATGGCCCCTTCCACACAGCCTGCGGCCAGGAAGATAATCCAGGTGATGTGCCAGGCCCCGGTGGTGAAACTGATGAGCAGGTACACCAGCACACACAGGGACCACAGCAGCCCGGAAACCGCCTTGTTCACCTGTTTCGCCTTTTTGCTGCCATCGTTCCACTGTTTAAAATTTTCCACAACCGTGTCTTTTTTCTTTTTGTACTTGGGGTGGGCGTAGGCGTTGTACACCAGCATGCAGGTGGGCACGATGCAAATCACCAGCGCCGTGATGGTGCCGATGATACCGGGCAAGTCGTTGCCCATATAGACGCTGAGCCCCCCGCCCACCAGCAAAGCCACCCCTGCCAGGATGTACAGCCCCACCGAGATGGTGAGTACCAGGGCTGAGCGCTCGCGGTTTTCCTGCATCAGCAAGTCCTCTTTCAGCCGGTCCTCGCTTTGGGGCAAGGCGGCAATCAGCTCGTCCACGTCGCCAATGCTCTCTATCACGCTTTGGAAGGCCGCCTCTTCCGTGAGCCCGCTTTTAATCAGGTCCTTATAGCGCTCGATGGAGTTTGCCAGCAGCTCGTCTTGCAACTCATAGGCGGCCCGGCTGCGGGGAACATCCGTAAACAGCATTTCGATATGCTGTTTTAATCTTTCGGTTACATCCATTTCTGTTACGTCCATTTCTGTCTCCTCCCAAAACATCTCACTGTTTGCATGCCTAACGAATCAGTTTATCTAAAATGGATTTGCTGTATTCCCATTCTTGCCTATAGGCCGTGTAGGCATCCCGCCCGGCGTCTGTGATGCTGTAATACCGCCGGCGCGCGCCCACATCGCCGCTGCCCCAGTAACTGTGAATCAGGCCTGTTTGTTCCAGCCGGCGAAAGGCCGTGTACAGGGTGGCTTCCTTCATCTCGTACTGCCCGGCGGTGGCGCTGTAAATATCCTTATTGATTTGGTAGCCATAACCATCCTGCAAGGACAAGCTGGCCAATATGATGGCATCGGTATGCCCGCGAATGAGTTCTGATGTAATGGACAACAGTTCGCCCCCCTTTTGTAGCATTTCGATGTTTGCATTATAACCCTATGTACCTCGCCTGTCAAGGTATTACTTTTGCCAATGTATAACGCCCGACGAACATCTGCCGCGGAAATGGCCGGAAATTGTGCGGGAATGCTTGCAAAAACGGGGGCACTCTTGGTACAATAATGCCTATGTGGATGAGGAAGGAACTAAAACAGAACGCCCGTGCGGCTTTGCGCGCCAACTACTGGCGCTGCATCATCGTTAGTTTGCTTATTCTGGCTTTGGCAGGAGGGCTGAATTTCCCGCGCCCGGAGGAGACCCTAAACAGCCTAGACACCTTGAGTGAGCTAAGCCAACTGAACTACAAGGCCACCACCCACACCCAAATTGTGAACGAAGTGGCGAACGGGCTGTTTGGCCAGAGTTTGGATATTTGGACGGAAGTGGGGCAGGTGAGCCAGGCGCAAAACGGGGCCCTGGCCTCTATTTTCAACAATGCCACGGCCTCCGGTTCTTTTATTTTTGGCCTGCTGAACGCGCTGAACCAGTTGTTTTTTAAAGACGCCATTTGGCCCGCCGTCATCATTGGCATAGGGGCTATTTTTACCTTTGCCTATTATTTCTTGGTAAAAAATGTTTTGCTGGTGGGGGAGTACCGCTTTTACCTGGAAAACCGCCGGTTTACCGAAAGTTCCGCGAACCGCCTTTTGTATGTGTACCAGATACGCCGCACCCGCAAAGTGGCGCTGGTGATGTTTTTGCGCGCGCTGTATACGGTGCTGTGGTCCTTCACTATCGTGGGCGGGGTGATTAAATTCTACTCATACCGCATGGTGCCCCTCATCGTGGCGGAAAACCCGGACATTTCCGCCAAGGAGGCCATTCGGCTTTCGCGCGGGATGATGGCGGGGAACAAATGGCCCTGCTTTTTGCTGGATATCAGCTTCCTTGGCTGGTTTTTGCTCTCGTTTTTCAGCGCCCATATTTTGGGCATCCTGTTCGCAAACCCCTATTACACCGCCACCAACGCAGAGCTATATATGAAGCTGCGCGAGCAGGCGCTTTTGCACAACCCCGCGCTGGCCTCTGTGTTCAATGACCATATGCTGGCTTCCGAGCCTGCCGTGAAGGGGGAGTACCCCTGCGAGGATGTGACCACCCCTACGGCGATGGTGCGCCAGTGGCTCACGGCGGATTACCACCGCAACTACACCTTCCGCAACATCGTGCTGATGTTTTTTGCCTTCTGCTTTATCGGCTACGCCTGGGAGGTGCTGTACTATCTGGTGGAAACCGGGCGCTTTATCAACCGCGGCACCCTGTACGGCCCCTGGCTGCCCATTTATGGCTGCGGCGGCGTGGCGGTTATTTTGTTCCTGCGCCGGTTTATTGATAGGCCGGTACTCACCTTCTTTATGGTCATCGGCCTCTGCGGCGCCATAGAATATTTCACCTCCTGGTTTTTGGAGACCTTTATGCACACCAAGTGGTGGGACTATACCGGTTATTTCCTGAATATCAATGGCAGGGTGTGCCTGGAAGGGCTTTTGGTGTTTGGCATTGCGGGCACCCTGGGCATCTATTTGATGGCCCCCTCCCTGGATTCACAGTTCTGCCGTATTCCCAAAAAAGTGAGTACGGTTTTGTGCGTTGTGTTGTTAACGGCCTTTGCCTGCGATTTGGCCTTCTCTTTCTTCCACCCGAACATGGCCGCCGGGGTGGCAGCATGATTTTGGGGGGCGGAAAATTGCAATAGAAACACTGGCCCGGGCGCAGAAAACATGCTATGATGGGCCTAGGAAGCCAGATGAACCGCCAAGAAGTGAGGGAGAGCCGATGGAAAACAGAAGCGCCACGGTAAAGCGTAGCACCAAGGAAACCAGCATAGAACTCACGCTGGGGCTGGACGGCAGCGGCCAGTGCCGCTGTGAGACGGGCATTGGTTTTTTTGACCATATGCTGGCGGGTTTTGCCAAGCACGGCCTGTTTGATTTGACATTGCGCTGCCAGGGGGATTTGGAGGTGGACAGCCACCACAGCATCGAGGACGTGGGCCTTGTGCTGGGGGAGGCCATTCGCACCGCGCTGGGCGGCAAGGAGGGCATCTGCCGCTACGGCCATTTCACCCTGCCCATGGATGACGCGCTGGTTCTTTGCGCCATCGACCTTTCGGGCCGGGCCTACTACGCCGGGGATGTGGCCTACACCGTGCCCAGCCTGGGGGGAATGGACACCGAAATGCTGGATGAGTTCTTCCGCGCGGTGGCCACCGCCGGGGAGATGAACCTGCACCTGCGTAAGCTGGCCGGCACCAACAACCACCACCTGGCCGAAGCCAGCTTTAAAGCCTTTGCCAAAGCCCTGGATATGGCCACCCAGCCCGAGCCGCGTATGAAGGGCGTGTGGAGCACCAAAGGCAGCTTATAAAATAAATACAGCCCCCGCCTTGGCGGGGGGCTGTATTTATGCTTTATGCCATCACATCGGCATACTTCTCTGTGTACCGTTCAAACATCTTCTTAACATAGGGGCAGGCGGGGTAGATTTTCAGCCCCTGGCCGCGGGCCCAATCGGCCAGGGCGTCCAGCAGGCGGGCGGCGTGGCCATGCCCTTCGTAGGCGGGGTACACCTTGGTGTGGGTGGCGCTTATGAAGCCCTCGTCCGCGTTTTCATAGGTGATATAGCCCATCCGCTCGCCTTCATCGGAAAATAGTGCAAACAGTTTTTTGCCCTCTTGATGTTCAATTTTCATGCTGTTATCCTCCTAAATAGAAGTTTTTCCGCCTGGCACAAGGGCGGAAGATTCTTACAGGTACAGCGCGTCCTCCCAGCCTGGGTCTGCCACCGTGCGGGTGGCGTTTTTTTTCTGCCAGGTGGCGGGGGGCAAGCCCGTTTCCTTTTTAAACACCCGGCAAAGGTAATTGGCCCCCGAAAACCCACATAGCCCGGCCACCGTATCCAGCGGCAGGCCTTGCAGCAATAGGCGCTTGGCCGCGTCGATGCGTACCGTGCAGAGATATTGCCCCGGTGGCATGCCCAGCGCCGCCGTGAAACTGCGGATGAGGTGGCCTTTGCTCACCCCCAGCTCTGCCGCCAGTTCCTCCACCCCGTACACCTCGCCATAATGGCTGTGCATCTGCCCCAAGGCCTCGGCCACCAAAGGCGGTAGAACGGGCCTATCTTGGGGGGCCTCGGCCAGCAGGCACAAAAGGGAAAAAGCCGTGGCACTCTGCCGCTCCTCACTGAGGGGCACACACCGCCGCGTAATCAGCTCGGCCGCCTCGGGGCAGGCCCCGGGCGGCAGGGCCAACACCCCCGGCAGCGCCGAAGCGAAGGCTTCGGCAGCCTGCCCCGCCAGGCTTAGCCCCCGCAGGCAGAAGTTCCCTGCCGGTTCCAGTGCCAAGGGGCCAAGGCCCGCCAGCAGGCTGCCTGCGGGCAAAAACTGCCGCTGGCCCACCAGCGCGGCCAGCCCCTCATCGGCCACGGCCAGGCTTAACGTCCCTGGCGCCCCCGCTTCAAACGGCGTCTCCCCCTCGTGCTCCCAGCAGCCCGTCACCCGGCAATAGGCCGTTCCAGAAAATGTCATTTTTTGGCACTCCATGTTCATATAATGCTATTTTATCTTCTGTTTTTCATGGTATCATTGTATCAGCAGAGGGTTTTCTCTGTCAAATACAATCAATAATGTGAATTGGAGGACACGACATGGCCAGCATTTCCCTTCGCCACATCTTTAAAATCTACCCCGGTGACGTAACCGCCGTAAAAGACTTCAACCTTGAGGTGACCGACAAGGAATTCATCGTGCTGGTAGGGCCCTCCGGCTGTGGTAAATCCACCACCCTGCGCATGATTGCCGGCCTGGAAGAAATCAGCAAAGGCGAACTGTACATTGGCGACCGTTTGGTGAACGACGTGCCCCCCAAGGACCGTGATATCGCCATGGTGTTCCAGAACTACGCGCTGTACCCGCATATGACGGTGTTTAAAAACATGGCTTTTGGCCTGGAACTGCGCAAAACCCCGAAGGATGAAATCAAACGCCGGGTGAACGAAGCCGCCAAGATTCTGGATATTGAACACCTGCTGGACCGCAAGCCCAAGGCCCTTTCGGGCGGCCAACGCCAGCGCGTGGCCCTGGGCCGCGCCATGGTGCGTAACCCGGCCGTGTTCCTGCTGGACGAGCCCCTTTCCAACCTGGACGCCAAACTGCGTGCCTCCATGCGCACCGAGCTGATTAAGCTGCACCAGCGCCTGGGCACCACCTTTGTATACGTAACCCATGACCAAACCGAGGCCATGACCATGGGCGACCGCATCGTGGTGATGAAAGACGGCCTGGTACAGCAGGTGGATACCCCGCAGAACCTGTATGATTTCCCCTGCAACACCTTTGTGGCCGGCTTCATTGGTACCCCGCAGATGAACTTTGTGGATGGGACCCTGGTGAAAAATGGCGACACCTACTGTGTGCAACTGAACAACGCAGACAAACTGACAATCTGCACAGAAAAAGTGAACGAGAAGATGGCCGAGTACATCAACAAACCCGTGAAACTGGGCATTCGCCCCGAGGATATCAAGGACGATGAGACTTTCCTGCGCGAGCATCCGGATAGCGTGCTGCAAACCGTGGTGGATGTGAGCGAGTTGATGGGCAGCGAGGTGTACCTCTACTTGGATTACAAGGGCAACCGTTTCACCGCCCGCGTGGCCCCAGACACCACCTCCAAAACCGGCAGCACGGTCAACGTGGCCATCGATACCCGTAAGATTCACCTGTTTGACATTGAGACCGAAGAGGTCATCATGAACTAAGTGCTCTCTTTCGTTGTTTTGTGCCCCCTGTGCGCCAATGCGCACAGGGGGCTTTTCCACATATTTGTCTATTCACTTAGGCCCGCTATGATTTGACCCCTTGTCCTGAATCATGTATAATAAACAGATGGTTTAGCCTTTGTCCACTGGCGATTTTTTGCGACCTTGGGAGCGATGATGATGATGGATGAACACGAGGCGGCCCCTTCTGTTTTGCTGAATTATTCCAACGAAACACTGGCGCTTTTGGAACAGATGGCGGGTGCATATCTCTTTTTGTACAGGCCAGAGGATGAAAGCTACTATGTTTCCCCTACCTTCACAGAGAAATATTTCCCAGCCGGTGCTGGCGGTGTGCAGCAGAACTGGGTTTCTTTGGTGTTCCCGGCAGACCGCCAGTTTGCCCAAACGCGTATGGAAAAAATGAACGCCCCCGGGGCTGGCTGGGTGGAGACCGATTGCCGGATGGTGGACAAAACGGGCACACGCGTATGGGTACGGGTGCGCGCCCGCCATTTCCCGGGCGAACAGGGTAAGCCGCCTATCATTCTGGGCTGCATCAGCGAATTGGATATGGAATTGCGGGCCGATGCCGGTACCGGGCTTTTGAACCAGCTTCAGTTCGAGGCCGACTACGAAAACAATTTCCCCGAGGGGGATTTTGGCTACTTGGTGCTGATGGGGGTAGATAACTTCCGCAGCGTCAACGAGCATTACGGTTTGCATGTAGGCAACCAGGTGCTGAAAAAATTGGCGGACTGTTTAGAGAAACACGCCTCTCCCTACACGCGGGTATACCGCCTGGATGGAGACCGTTTTGCCACGGTGCTGGAGGACAAAAACGAAATAGCCGCCAGCAGTTTGTACACCTTGGCGAAGAAGGAATTTGCCGATGCTTGTGGCCAGTTAATCAGCGGGCTGTATTGCACCATATCGGCGGGGGCGGCTGGCTACCCGGGCGACAGTGCGAACTTTCAAGAGTTGTTCCAGTTTGCCGAAAGTGCCCTGAACACCGCAAAACGCAAGGGCAAAAACAACATCGTGTTCTTTTCCCGCGAAACCTACGAGGATTTGATTCTGGATGCGGGCATCCGTGAGGCCTTGCAGCAGAGCGTGGAAAATGGCCTGGAGGGCTTTGAAGTGTATTACCAGCCCCAAATCTCCGCCCAAACGGGGGAGGTTTGTGGGGCCGAGGCCTTGCTACGCTGGCAGCACAAGCTGTATGGCCGTGTGCCGCCGGATGTGATGGTGCCCATACTGGAAGAGGCTGGGCTGATAGGCCAGGTAGGGCGCTGGGTGCTGGAAACAGCCATGCAGCAATGCCTGCACTGGCGCCGCCTGGTTCCCGATTTCAACATGAGCGTAAACCTATCCTATCAACAACTGGAAAAAGAGGATGTGCCCGGCCTGGTGCATGCGGGGCTTAGCAAACTGGATTTGCCGGGCAGCGCGCTTACGCTGGAATTGGTAGAAAGCCTGCAACTGCGAGATTTTTCCCGTTTCAACGAAACTTCTGCCTTTCTCAACCGCATGGGCGTCATGATGTCCATCGATGATTTTGGCACCGGTTATTCCAGCCTGGGCTACCTCAAGGAGCTGGATGTACACCAGATTAAGGTGGATAGGGTGTTCGTCTCCCAAATCAGGGAGAGCAGCTATAACTATGAACTGATGCACTTTTTAATCAAACTGGCCCACGATAGCGGCTCTATGGTGTGCGTGGAAGGTGTGGAGACCAGTGAGGAACTGGAGGCGCTGCTTCCCCTGCGGGCGGATTGTTACCAGGGCTTTTATTTTGGCCGCCCCACCGATGCCGCCGATTTTGAGCACCGTTTCTTACGGGGCTGGCGGGACCGTGGCAAGGTGTTGCGTGACTACTATGAGGCCCACCAAGGCGAGGAAGCGCACCTGGATAAATCCCAGTTTGCGGTGAGCGAAGCCACCTTCTTGGAATTGCTGGATGAATTGCCGGAACTGGTGATGGTGGGGAACCGTGAAACCCACGAAATTTTATTCCTGAACAGTGCGGGCCGCACTTTACTGGGCGCACAAAACTATAAGGGCATGCGTTGCCACCAGCTTTTGTACGACCAAAATAGCCCCTGCCCCTTTTGCAACGACCCACCGGCCTGCCGGGACCGCTTTGTTACCCGGGAGTATGTAAACAAGCACATAGGCGGGCCTTTCTTAATGCGCCATAAGCTGATTCCCTGGGAGGGAAAACTGGCGAACCTGGGCATGAGTTTTACCGCCGCACGGGAACTGGTGCCACAGGACGAGGCCGCCACACGCATGACGGAAAACCAAGTACTAAGCGGTTGTGTGCGCATTTTGGCGCAGGAGGAAGATTCTGAATTTGCCCTGCGCATGGTGCTGAAGAGCCTGGGTGAATATTACCAGGCCGACCGCGCGTATCTTTTCTCTTTTGCCGAAAACAGTGATTTGGCCGAATGCAGCCAGGAGTGGCTGCGCGCCGGCGTGCCCCCCGAAAAAGATACCTGGATCAATTTTGCCTATTCCCTGCACCGCCCCAATTTTTACGCCCTTCTGCAAGATGGCAACCCGGTGGTTAGCGGCAAGGGGGAGGTTTTTTCGCACAATTTCCCCCGTGAATATGGGGAAATTTGTGCAAGCGGCCAACGATGGTTGCTGCTGGCCCCCATACAGTGGAAAGGGAAACTGATTGGTTTTGCCGGGGTAGATAACCCCGAACGTCACAGCAATGACCCGCAGCTTTTGGCCGATGTATGCGTGTTCCTGGCGCAGGAGTTTGCGCTGAATGAACTACGGGAGCAATTGTTCCGCACCCGTTACGTGGATAGCCACACCGGGCTATTGAACAATGATTGCTACCAAAAGGATATGGGAAGCATGTTTGCACAAAAGGCGGATACGCCGTTTGGCGTGGTTTACCTAGAGGTGAGAGGCCTCAAGGAACTGAACCAGCAACAGGGCCATACGGCTGGGGATTTGCTTTTGCAGCGGTTGGCCGTTGCCTTGCAAGAGACCTTTGGCCATGCCTGCTGCCGCCACTACCGCACCGGTGCCGATGAGATGGTGGTACTCTGCCCTGATGCTAAAGAAAAGCAGTTTGCACAAAAATGTGCTGATTTACGGCAAGAGGGAGAGCGTTTACTGCCCTGCACCATCCGTTTGGGTTATGCCTTCCAGCAGGAGGGGGCCGATGTGCGCCAACTGCTGGAAACGGCCTATGCGGCCATGCAATAGCCGCAAAGACAGCATCTAACGCAGCTAAACCAAGTTATTGGGAGGGACATTATGTATAAGATTGTTAAAAAAGAAGCACTGAACCCCACCGTGAGCCGTATGGTGATTGAGGCCCCATTGATTGCGAAAAAGGCGCAACCAGGCCAGTTTATCATTGTTCGGCCGATGGAGGATTCCGAGCGCATCCCCCTTACCATCGCCGACTATGACGCAGAAAAAGGCACCGTCACCATTATTTACCAAATTGTGGGGGGTGGCACACTGCAATTGGACAGCCTGGGAGAGGGCGACTTTGTGCAGGATTTTGTGGGCCCCTTGGGCAAGCCCAGCGAACTGGAAGGCATTAAAAAGGTGGCTGTTGTGGGTGGCGGCGTGGGCTGTGCCATCGCCTACCCGGTGGCCAAAAAACTGCACGACTTGGGCGCTGAGGTGCACAGCATCGCGGGCTTCCGCAACAAAGACCTGGTGATTTTGGAGGACGAATTCAAGGCCGCCAGCCAGAAACTGGTGATGATGACCGACGATGGCAGCTATGGGGAAAAAGGCCTGGTGACCAATGCGCTGGAAAAGCTGATTGAAGAGGGCAACCAATACGACGAAGTGATTGCCATAGGGCCGCTGGTGATGATGAAGTTTGTGGTGGCGGTAACCAAGAAATATAACGTAAAAACAGTGGTTTCCATGAACCCGGTGATGGTGGACGGGACCGGCATGTGCGGCGGCTGCCGCCTAACCGTGGGGGGCGAAGTGAAATTTGCCTGTGTGGATGGCCCCGAGTTTGACGGATTTTTGATTGATTTTGACGAAGCCATGCGCCGCAGCGGCAACTACAAAGATTTTGAGCAGCATGCCCGGAACGAAAACTGCCGCCTGCTGAACCGCAGCCTGTAAAAGGGAAGCCGCCACAGAAGAAAAACATCACAGAAAAAGGGGACTTGAGGAAAATGCCAAATATGGAACCCAAGAAAACGCCGATGCCGGCACAGGACGCCAAAATCCGCAGCCAAAACTTCACCGAAGTGGCCCTGGGCTACACCCATGAGATGGCGGTGCAGGAAGCAGCCCGCTGCCTGCAATGCAAGCACAAACCCTGTGTGGGGGGCTGCCCAGTGGCTGTGGATATCCCCGGCTTTGTTGGCAAGGTAGCCGAAGATGACCTGCCCGGCGCCTATGAGGTGCTGAGTGCGCACACCAGCCTACCTGCGGTGTGTGGCCGTGTATGCCCGCAGGAAACCCAGTGTGAAGCCGTGTGTGTGCGGGGCATTAAGCACGAGCCGGTGGGCATTGGCCGCCTGGAGCGTTACGTGGCCGATTGGATGATGCAAAACGGCGGCGCCGAGCCGCAAAAAGCCCCGGACAACGGCATAAAAGTGGCCGTGGTGGGCGCTGGCCCCGCCGGGCTTACCGTGGCGGGGGAACTGGCCAAAAAGGGCTACTCTGTTACCATCTACGAGGCCTTGCATAAAACCGGCGGCGTGCTGATTTATGGCATCCCGGAGTTCCGCCTGCCCAAGGCTATCGTACAGCGGGAGATTGACGGCCTGGCGAAGCTGGGTGTGGAAATCAAAACCAATATGGTCATTGGCAAGGTGCTTACGGTGGACGACCTGTTTGAAGAGGGCTATAAAGCCGTGTTCATTGGTTCGGGCGCGGGGCTTCCTGTATTCATGGGTATCCCGGGCGAAAACCTGAACGGCGTGGTTTCGGCCAACGAGTTCCTCACCCGCATCAACCTGATGGGGGCCTGGAAGGACGATAGCCCCACCCCGGTGATGCGCCCCCGCCGCGTGGCCATCATTGGCGGCGGCAATGTGGCCATGGACGCCGCCCGCTGTGCACGCCGTTTGGGCGCGGAAGAGGTGCATGTGTTCTACCGCCGTACCCGCGACGAAATGCCCGCCCGTGTGGAGGAGATTGAGCATGCGGAGGAAGAGGGGATTCAGTTCCAGTTCCTCATCACCCCGCTGGAAATTTTGGGCGACGAGCAGGGCCATGTGACCCAGATGCACTGTTTGCGCAACGAGCTGGGCGAACCGGATGCCTCCGGCCGCCGCCGCCCGGTGCCCATTGAGGGCAGCGATTTTTACACCGATTTAGAAGGGGTGATCATCGCCATTGGCAACAGCCCCAACCCCTTGATTCGCATGACCACCCCGGGCCTGGAAGCCAACAAATGGGGTTGCCTGGTTACCCGCGACGACAAGGGCATGACCACCCGCCAGAACGTGTGGGCGGGCGGCGACGTGGTGACAGGCGCCGCCACGGTGATTTTGGCCATGGGCGCCGGCAAACAGGCGGCCGAAGAGATTGATGAGATGCTGTCTAAATAAGCATTTTTGTACGGTATTGCCACCCCCCGCTTTGAGAGCCCTCTTCAAAAAGAGGGTTCTCAAGGCTTTTTATCATAGCCTGCTACCAAGCCAATGAACATTCCATGGATTGGGTTGCAGTTGACGGAAACAGCGAATGGCTCGCCTGGCCCTGCACCGTTTCTGCCTGCGTTCGCTCTACCTATGGTAAATTCCCCCCACCCTAAAAACATCTGCCGAGGTGCCCTATGTCCAGCTTGCTGGTTCGTCTCTTTGTGAAAAACCCGGAAAATGTGCAGGACCCTGCCGTACGTGCCGCCTATGGCCGGATGTGCGGCCTGACGGGGATTGTGTGCAACCTGCTGCTGGTGGCGGGCAAACTGCTGGCTGGTTTTTTGTCTGGCAGTATCGCCATCATGGCCGATGCCATCAACAACCTCAGCGACGCCGCCAGTTCGGTCATCACCCTGGCGGGTTTTAAGCTGGCGTCCAAACCCGCGGATAGCGGCCACCCCTTTGGGCACGCCCGTTTTGAATACATTGCGGGGCTGGCCGTGGCGCTGCTGGTGATGGTGATTGGCATTGAGCTGGGAAAGAGCAGCCTAAACAAAATTTTAAACCCCACCCCGGTGGAATTTTCTATTTTAAGCTTTGCTGTGTTGGCGGGGGCCATTTTGCTGAAAATCTGGATGGCCTTTTTCAACCGGCGCATCGGGCGCAAAATTGGCTCCGGCACTTTGGAGGCCACCTACGCCGATAGCCGCAACGACGTGCTGACCACCGGCGCGGTGCTGATGGCGGCGCTTATTGCCCGCTTTACCGGGCTGAACCTGGACGGCTACATGGGCCTGGCGGTGGCGGTTTTTATTCTGATAAGCGGGTTCCTTTTGGTGCGCGATACCCTGAACCCCCTGCTGGGGCCCGCGCCAGACCCGGATTTTGTGCACCATGTGAAGGAAAAAATAGAAAGCTACCCCGGTGTGCTGGGCACCCATGATTTGCTGGTGCACGACTATGGCCCGGGGCGGCGTTTTGCCAGTGCCCATGTGGAGATGGATGCCAGCGCCGACGTGATGGCGAGCCACGATATCATCGACCATATCGAATGGGATTTTTTGAAAAACGAGAACCTGCACCTGATTATCCATTATGACCCCATTGTCACCGACCCCCAGCACCAGGCCCCCGCCCGCAGCCGGGCGCTGGCCGCGCTGGAAAGCATAGACCCACGGCTGGGCCTGCATGATTTTCGCTGGGTGGCGGGCCAGCAGCACGACAATTACATCTTTGACGTGGTGGCCCCCGAACAGTTTCCCCTGCCGCCCGAGGAGCTGAAACAGCGCATCAACCAGGCGCTACAGGGCGGCCCCCGCCCTGTACACACCCACATCACGGTGGATTTTTCCTATGCGCCCATCCCGCGCTAGGCGGGCCTTTGCCCCCATGAATGAAGAAAGAGAAGAGGCGAACCTTATGACCTTTCATACTAGTAAAAAAGCCGCGGCCATGCGGCCTTCCATCATCCGCGGGCTGCTGAAACAGATGGCTGACCCCACCCTCATCAGCTTTGCCGGGGGCAACCCGGACGCGGATTCCTTCCCTGCCGGGGCCATCCGCGCTATTTCGGATGAACTGCTGCGCGACGAACCCGCGGCCACCTTGCAATATTCTATCACCGAGGGCTACCCCCCGCTCATCGAAGCGGGCAAGGCCTACCTGAACCGGGAGTGGAAGGTGGTGGGGGAAGGAGATAGCGTCATCATCACGGCGGGTAGCCAGCAGGTGATGGACCTGTTTTCCCGCCTGGTATGTGACGAGGGCGACCTGGTAGCCGTGGACGACCCCGCCTTTTTGGGTGCGCTGAACAGCTTCCGCGCCTACGGTGTGCGGCTGGCTGGGGTGCCCGTGCAGCCCGATGGCCCGGATTTGGCCGCCCTGGAAGCCATACTGACCGGGGACGTAAAACCCCGTTTTTACTACACCATCCCCAATTTCCAAAACCCCACCGGGGCGGTGACCAGCCTTGAGAAACGCAAGGCCATCTATGAACTTTGCACCCGCCACGGCGTGCCTATTTTGGAGGACAACCCCTATGGCGAACTGCGCATAGAGGGGGAGGGCCTGCCGCCCATCAAGAGTTTTGATACCGAAAATGCCGTGGTGTATGCAGCCTCCATGAGCAAAATCCTCTCCCCCGGTATGCGTGTGGCCTTTTGCGTGGGGGAAAGCGAGCTGATGGGCAAGATGGTGCTGGCGAAACAGGGCAACGATGTGCACACAAACCTCTGGGGCCAGCGCGTTTGCGAGCGTTTCCTCACCCGGTATGACATGGAGGAACACCTTGCCCGGTTGCGTGGCATCTACCGTGAAAAGGCCCTGCTGATGACAGAGGAACTAAAGCGGCAACTGGGAGACAAACTCAGCTTTTGGGCCCCGCAGGGGGGCATGTTCATCTGGGCCACCCTGCCCGCCGGGGTGGATACCCCGGCCTTTGTGCAGCGGTGCCTGGCCAAAAAGCTGGCCATTGTGCCGGGCAGTGCCTTTTTTGTGGACGAAGCCGCCCCCTGTCAGAGCGTCCGGCTGAATTTTTCCACACCCACCAAACAGCAGATTGTGCAAGGCGTCTCCATCATGGCGGAGGTGCTGGGGGAGCTGGGCTAGGTGGCATAAAGTTTTGGTGGCCGCGAACTGGCACTGCGGCATAGCGTGTTTTAGCAAGTTTAGGAGGGCCGGAACCCTTTTCAAAGGGTTCCGGGGCCCTTTCCCTGGTTGACGCACAAAAAAACCCGGCGGAATTTGCCCATTCCGCCGGGTGTCATCTATGTTAACCACCGTGCCGCAGCTTTCTGTTATAAACCACGCGCAGAAGTGGATTGCTGGTTGTCTGCCGCGCCGATGTGTGCCGGGACGGCAGTATAGTCCGGGGCATTTCCCGTGTCTTCGATCAGATGGAAGGCCGCAGGGCCTTCACTGTGGTGCCGCCGCTTTGGCATTTGCCATAAACGGGGCTGGTGTAAATTCTCCTCACCCCCCGGGTTTTACGGGCCTTGGCCGCTGGCTACCATAAATCTTTGCACAGCGCCTTGGTTTCCGTTTCAGTGGCTTTAGTATACCCGGGGAATATGAACAAACCTTGAGCCATTTATAAAGCTTTTCAAAAGATTGTGTGTGTATTGTTTGAAAACTTGCCATATTTGGCGTTATTAAGTGGCTATTTGTGTTCTGCCTTGCGCCAATGGAAGAATATGCCCCCCGTATGAGGCCAATAATATGAACAAAACCGACTATAACCGTGAGATGGAAACCCAAATGGACACCTTCCCGGCAGGCACGCCGCTGTTGTTGCATGCCTGCTGTGCCCCCTGTGCCAGCCAGGCCATTCATAGGCTGGGGGGGCATTTTGCCCTCACGGTATATTACGATAACCCGAATATTTGGCCCCAAGCGGAATATGAGGCGCGGCGGGCGGCCTTTGGCCCCTTGTTGCAGCAGGCCCCCGCGGCCCATCCCCTGCGTTTTTTGGAAGGGGCCTATGAGCCAGCGTTCTTTGAGACCTTGGCAGAGGGCCTTGCCGGCCAGCCCGAGGGTGGCGCGCGCTGCACGCTCTGTTTTTCCCTGCGCCTTGGCCGGGCAGCCAAACAGGCGGCAGAGCTGGGCATGCCGGTGTTCACCACCGCTCTCACGGTGGGGCCGCGCAAAAATGCCGCCCCCATCTGTGAGATAGGCGCGGCGCTGGGGCAGGAACAAGGCGTGCATTTCCTTCCGGCTGATTTCAAGAAAAAAGGCGGCTACCAAGACAGCATTTTGCTCAGCCGGGCCTATGGGCTATACCGCCAGCATTACTGCGGCTGCCGTTATAGCGTGCCGCCGGGAAGTGAAGACGGGGCGCCGCCCGCCGGCAAATAGGCCCGCAGTGGGGCCCAGGCCACTATGAGGCGGGCCAGGGGCCAGGCGGCGTTGGCCGGGCTGGTGCTGGGCAGCCGCTGCGCGGCCAGGCCCAGTTTTTTTTCGCAGTATTTTTGGTAGATGCGGTGCGAGGCCGCGCCGTTGCAAAACACCGCCTCCACCCGGCTGCCCGCCAGCAGGGCGGGGATGTCGTTTGGAATGGGGTCTTCGATGGAACTATCCGAAGCACCCAGGATGGTGCAGCTTTCCAAAGAATCCCACAGGGCCAAATTGTTTTCCAGCAAAAGGTGGGTTTTTTCCTCTATGCTGTGGGGCAGTGCCGCGCCGCATAGCGCCGCCAACAGAGGCCAGAACCGGTTTTGGGGGTGGCCGTAGTAAAAGCCCTCCTCAAAGCTTTTGGGGGAGGGGTAGCTGCCCAAAATCAGCGCTCGGGACGCAGGGCCGTACACGGGCCCAAACCCTTTTATTCCACTGCGTTTTTCTGCACTGGCCATCCTGGCGCCTCCTAATATGGCAAAATGTACAAATCAATGTGCTGATTTTGCGCTGTGCATCCGGCCGTTTTGCTGGTATGATACAGGTAGAAAGAGTATACCACATCCGGGCGGCAAGCCTGCTGGCCGGAACCAAAAGGAGGCACCCAAATGCTGATTTACAACGGCCTTGTTTTTACCGATGACTGCCGCTTCGCGCGGCTGGACCTGGAATTCCAAGACGGGGTGATTACTCGTTTAGCCCCAGCGGGCAGCCTGGCCATGGGCGAGGGCATTGACGCTGGCGGCGGTTTTGTGTTGCCTGGCCTTGTGGATATCCACAGCCACGGCTGCATGGGACAGGATTTTTGTGACGCCAACCCAGAAGGCATTGAAGCGATGCTGGAATTCTATGGTAGCAAAGGGGTAACCAGCGTGGTGCCCGCCACCATGAGCCTAAGCCAGCCCATGCTGCTGGATGTTGTGCGCACCATGAAACCCTTTTTTGAACAGGAGGGGCAGGGCGCGGTGCTGCGCGGCATCAACATGGAAGGCCCGTTTTTAAACAACGAAAAACGCGGCGCGCAGAACCCCGAATATCTGGCGGGCCCTTCGGTAGAGCGTTTTGACGAACTGTTTGCCCTCTCAGGCGGGAAAATTCGCCTGGTGGATATCGCCCCCGAGCTAGAGGGGAGCGCCGAGTTTATTGCGGCGGTTTGCCGCCGCTGCACGGTGTCTTTGGCGCATACCGCCGCCACCTATGCCCAGGCCGAGGCGGCCTTCCAGGCCGGGGCCAGCCACGTTACCCACCTGTTCAACGCCATGCCCCCCTTCCAGCACCGTGAGCCGGGCCTTATTGGCGCGGCCAGCGACTATGCCGCTTTTGTGGAGGTTATCTCCGACGGGATTCACCTACACCCGGCGGTGGTGCGTGCTGTTTTCAAATGGTTTGGGGAAAACCGCGTCTGCCTTATTTCCGATTCCATGCGTGCCACCGGCATGCCCGAAGGGGAATACAGCCTGGGCGGCTTGCAGGTGTTCATGAAAGAGGGCAAGGCCACCCTGGCCGACGGCACCATTGCGGGCAGCGCCACCAACCTGGCCGATTGCCTGCGCCGCGCCGTGAGCTTTGGCGTGCCGCTGGAAGCGGCCGTGCGCGCCGCTACCCTAAACCCCGCCGTGGCCACGGGCCTAGCGCAGCAGGTGGGCAGCCTTACCCCGGGCAAGCGCGCGGATATTCTCATCTGGAACCAGGAGCTTTTGCCTTTACGGGTTATTTCCGGCGGGCAGACCATCTTTGATTAAAAAGCCCTGTACCACGGGCTTATCCTTTGGGTATACACCCAAGGCAGGCCTATACAAAGCGTAAATAGTTACAAAGTTTAGGCGGGGTGCTGCGGGGCATTCCGCCTATTGTAAAAAACAGTTTTGCCTGCTTTGGCTTCGTAGCAGGTTTTTTATAGCCTAACACCACGCAAATTCTTAGCGTTTTGTGTGGCAGTAGAGCTGCACACATAGTTTTCACAACTTTATTACAAAAAGTACACAAATAGGTATTGACATCTAATATCAAAAAGGTTACAATTTAGTTGCAAGAAAGTTACAGCCAGGGCTTTCTTGTAACAAGTGC
>CAYYLW010000034.1:0-20268 GCA_964472465.1 uncultured Oscillospiraceae bacterium
ACGGTCGATGCAGCTCTGGGGCTCGGGGTAGCCAATCACGCCCACGGTGGCGCCGTCTTTCAGGCCCAGCGCGTCCAGTTGTGCAATGGTGGCTTCGCCGCCCACAACGCCGCCTTGGTAGTTATCGGTGCCCACAAAGCATTTGATCACATCGGTCAGCTCGGTGGTGCAGTCAAAGGTGAACATGGGAACGCCCTCGGCGTCGGCCGCTTCAATGGCCTGGGTGACGCCGGCAGGTTCGTTGCAGGCCAGGGAGATGGCGTCGCAGCCGTCTACCACCAGGGTCTCGATGCGCTCGGAAGCAATGGCACCCTGCAAATCGCTCTCCAGAACTACGGCTTCAAAGCCCATCTCTTCGGCGGCGGCGTTGATGCCGTCTTCAATGGCCAGGTAGAAGGCATGCTCGCGGCTGCCCAGGATGAAGCCGAGTTTCAAATCGGCTGCGGAAGCGCCACCGGTGCTGGAAGCGGCAGGTGCGCTGGAAGCGGGGGCCGCGCTGGAAGCCGCAGGCGCGCTGGAAGCCGCAGGCGCGCTGGAAGCGGTGCCACCGCAGGCGGCCAGGGCCAAAACCAGCATCAGGCTCAAGGTCAGTGCAACAAGTTTTTTCATTTCGTTTCTGTTCCTCCTAAATATTTAATGTATAGCTATGTTTTAAACAGCGGCCTTGCGCCGCCGCCTAAATCCCCTTTTCACAGGCTGCCATATTTTTTGGCAGGCAACCAAATTCTTTCGTTTTTGTTTCTGTATTCTTTCTATTATGTTTGTTTCCTTTCGTTTTCGTGGTAATGATAGCATGCCCCAGATACGCTGTCAATAATAACCACCATTTCGTAATACTATTTGTTTGCTTCGCCAAAAACCGCCCCACTTTTTGTGGCAGTTTGACCATTTGCTTTCGTTTTGTTTTGCCAATTGAACGCAAACCACTTGGCTTTGGGTAACCGGGCAAGCGTTTTATATGCCCCGGAGGGGGGCAATCCTTTTGGGGGGGCTTGTTCCATCATCAGCACCGAGGCCACCCACCAAACTGGTTGCGCGCCTGGCTCTTTAGAACATTCTGGCAGCGGCGGAAAACTCCCGCCGCTGCCAGTTGATTGGAAAAATATAGGAAGCTGACTGAACCGTTTCTCGGCTTACAAAGAGGCCTCAATGCCCTCAAAAATCAGCTTGCCCACCACCGAACCGCCGTCCAGCATGCCGATGCTTTTATCCCCATAGTAGGCCGCGCGCCCGTGCACAGAGCGCATGTTCTTGGTGCTTTCGCTGCCTTCGGCCGCCGCTTTGGCTGCCGCCTGGAAGGCCGCCTTGCTGTCGCCGCTGGCGGCGTTGGCCTTCAGCGCTTCAATGGCGGGGTGCAGGGCGTCCAGAATGGTTTTTTCGCCGGGCTTGCTCTTGGCTTTTTCCATGATGGCCGCAAGGCCCGCGTCCATGGCCGCCGCCAGTTCGCCCAAGCTGGCTTCGGTTTTGCCCTTCAGCGCCTTGGCCATACCCATCATGCCAATGGAGGTGATGGTACCCAAAGAAGAGGGGGCCGATTCGTTAAAAATTCCGCTGGATTTCATCATCAGCTTGCCCAGGTCGGTCTCCTCGGCGCTGGCCAGCCAGGCCGCCACGGCGGCATAGCCCCCGCTCATGCTGATGCCCAGGTCACCGTCGCCGTTTTGGGCGTCCAGTTCCACCAGGTAGTCCTTGTTTTTGTCCATCACCGCACTGATGGAAGCCACGGCTTTTTTCAAACTTTCCGCATTCATGCTGTTTCCTCCGGTTCTATTTGTTGGCGTTTGTGTAGAAGGGGGTGCAGGCCGGGGCGCGCAGCAGCTCTTTGAGCTGGGCGTCCAGCTTGATGATGGTGGCCGACACGCCCGACATCTCCATGGAGGTGGCAAACTCGCCCAGGTGGGGCATCACCACCGCCACGCCTTTTTCTTCCAGCAGTGCATGCAGGCGGCCATATACGATGAATTGCTCCTCCAGCGGGGTGGCCCCCAGGCCGTTGATCATCACCGACACTTCGTCGCCTTTTTCCAGCGGCATATCGGTGGTAATTTTATCCAGCATCATGGCGGCAATCTGGTCGGCGGTCATCATTTTGGAAACCTCAATGCCCGGCTCGCCGTGGATGCCCATGCCAATTTCAATCTCATCCTCCCCAATGGAGAAGGTGGGCTTGCCCACTTCGGGCACGATGCAAGGCGAGAGGGCAATGCCCATGGTGCGGGTGTTGTCCAGCGCCTTTTGGGCCACGGCCGTCACCTCGGCCAGGTTCATGCCCTGTTCAGCCGCCGCGCCCGCAATCTTGTAGGCGAACACAATGCCCGCCACGCCGCGGCGTTTCTCGGCGGTCTCTTTGGGGCTGGAAGCCACGTCGTCGCGGCCCAGGGCCACCGTGGTCTCAATATCGTCAAACTCCACCATCTCGCGGGCCATCTCAAAATTCATCACGTCGCCGCCGTAGTTGCCAAACAGACACAGCACGCCTTTCCCCGCGTCGCAGGCGCGTATCATATCGGCCATTTTCTGGGAGGAGGGAGAGGCAAACACATTGCCAATGGCGCAACCATCTAGCATGCCCTGGCCCACATAGCCCAAAAACAGGGGCAGATGGCCGCTGCCACCCGCCGTTACAATGCCCACCTTGCCCTCTTTTTTGGGGTAGGCGCTCAGCAAAATGCGCTTGTCGCCATCCAGCAGGCGCACCTTATCGCCATAGGCGCGCAGTATCCCCTCCATGGTGTCGTCCACAAAATTGGCCGGGTCGTTCAAAATTTTACGCATGCTCATCTCTTTTCCTCCAGTTTCTCTCGGTTCTATCGTTTATAAAGCAGCCTGGCCCAGCTGGGCTAGCCCGCCTTGACATACCTGTTTTTACGGCACATCGGCTAAAATTAGCTCGGTGCTGGCCTGGTAGGGTTTTGGGTCCACCCCGGGGGACAAACGGTCGGTAATCAAAAAATCCACCGTGCCGTCAAACGCCGCAAAACGCCCCATGTAGCACTCCCCAAACTTGGTGTGGTCCGCCAGAACAAAGGTCTGCTTGGCCGCCACAATCATGGCGGCCTTCACGTCGGCATCGTCCATGGTGGGCACCGAATAACCAAAAGAGGGGTCGATTCCATTGGTGCCCAGGAAGCATTTGTCCACCCGGATGCCCGCCAGCATGTTCCGGGTGATGACCCCGGTGGCATAGTCCATGCCGTATTCCACGTCACCGCCGGTGTGCACCACCTTCACGCCGTTCTTCCCGGAAAGCATGCCCACCATGGTGAACGAATTGGTAATCACCGTCAGGTTTTTGCGGGGCCCCTCGGCAATCAAAAGGGCCAGCTCGGTCACCGTGGTGGAAGAATCCAGCAAAATGGCGTCACTGTCCCGCACAAAACCATAGGCCTTTCGCGCGATACGCTGCTTTTCTTCTTGGCATATCACCATCAACTGGCTGCGGGTAAGGGGTTTGCTGGCGGGGGCGGGCAGGGTGGCCCCGCCATGGATGCGCCGCACCAGCTTTTTCTTTTGCAGCTCTTCCAAATCTCGCCGGATGGTGGCCTCTGTCGCCGCAAACTCCCGGCTCAGCTCGTTCACCTTCACCACCATATCACCGCTCAGCCGTTCTAATATCCGGGCCTTTCTCTCCTCTGCCAGCATGCTCCACCCTCCTTCGCCACATACTCTTTCCGTATTTATTGTAGTACACCCCGCGGCTAGAAACAATTCCTATTTTTGTTTTTTATCGTTTTTTTACATTTTCGATAATTTTAAGCGTTTTCTTTGTTCGTTTTCACCAATCTCTTTTCCCGGTTCACAGGGCCCCCGCCCCCTTTGGGCTTGTTTTGTTTATAGATTTTCTCAATACATACGCCATTTTGATACAAAAAATCAATTTCACACTCCTGTTTCCTTCTGCTATAGTGTATATGGCCGCAAGGGGGCGTTTTCCCTTTCTCTTTATATCTCTATATAATAAATAGGCACGGGAAAGCGCCCCCAAATGGCACGGCCCAACTTGGCCCCACAAAAACGGATGCAGGAAGGAATTACATACCATGCTGAGCAAAATTAAGGATTACAAAACGAGAGACTGGATACTGGTGGCCGTGGTGGCCGCCGTGATGGGGGTGTTTTTCACCTTCATGGATAGCATGTACACCTCGCTTTCCAATCTTCTTGGCCCCACCTTCATGGCCCTCACCTTTGGGGTATACGCCCTGTCGGCCCTGTTGCCGCTGTATCTGGTGCGCAAACCCGGCGCCGCCCTCATTGGCAGCGTGTTCGCCGCCGTTATCAACATCCTCACCGGCAGCCCTTACGGCATTCACATTGTGGTGGCGGGGCTTTTGCAGGGCCTTGGGGCCGAGGTTGGTTTTGGCATTTTGAAATACGAAAAATTTGGCCTGCCCGGTTTCGCCCTTTCCTCGGTGTTCATCACCCTGTTTGTCTCCCTGCGGGATTATTTCATCTTTAGCCTGGGCCAGCTCACCACCCCCTTGCTCATTGCCACCCTGGCGCTGCGGGTGGGCAGCATCATCGTCATCAGCTTCCTGCTTTGCCTGGCCATTGGCACGGCGCTGAACAAGGCCGGGCTTGTAAAATTCCAGCAAAAGCAAACGGCATGAGCGCCTACCGCCTAGACGCGCTTGGCTTCACCCACGAAGGGGCGGGCGCCCCCACCCTAAACGCCATTTCCGGGCTGATTCCCAAGGGGAAAACCACCTTATTGCTGGGGGCCTCGGGCGCGGGCAAAAGCACCCTGATTGAGGTTGTGGCCCGCATTGTGCCGGAATACCGCCCCGGCGAGGTACAGGGGTGTTTTTGTGGCTGTGAAGAACCCTGGGAGACCTTGAGCCTAAAGCAGATGGCGCGGGAGATGGGCCTTGTGTTCCAAAACCCGGAAAGCCAGTTCTGCACCTATACCGTAGAGGATGAGCTGGCCTTCGGGCCGGAGAACCTCTGCCTACCGCCGGACGAAATAGAGGAGAGGGTGCAGGATGCCCTCTCCCTTCTTCACATTCAGCCCCTGCGCCGCCGGCCGCTGCACAGCCTTTCCGGCGGGGAAAAACAGCGGGTGGCGGTGGCCTCGGTGCTCACCGCCGCGCCCCCCCTGCTGGTGCTGGACGAGCCCACCTCGAACCTGGACCCCGCGGGCATTGCCGAGATGTTTGCCCTGCTGGCCGATTTGCAGGCCCGCCGCGGCCTGAGCCTGCTGATTGTGGAGCACCAACTGGAACACTTGTGGCGGCATGCCCAGCACCTGCTTTTGCTGGGGCAGGGGGGCAAGCTGGTGTTCAGCGGCACCCCCGAAGAGGGCTTCGCCTTTTTGATGGAGCAGCCCGCGCTGGGCATCCACCTGCCACCCGCCGTACGGTTCTGCCAAAAGCTGGCCCAAAAGCCCCCCGCCCCTTTGTTGAGCGCCAGCGAGGTGGCCGAATTTCTAAAAAGCAAGGGCAGCCCCCCCGCCCCTGCCCCGCCTGCCCTGCCCAATGAAGCGCCCCCCGTGCTGGCCTGCCGTGGGCTGCGGCTTTCGCTGGGTGGGCGGGAGGTGCTGCGCGGGGTGGATGTTCAACTGCGAAAAGGGGATTTTTTGGCCATTGTGGGCCCAAACGGCGCGGGCAAAACCACCCTGCTACACAGCTTGCTGGGCATCTACCCCGGCTATGGCGGTGTGGTGGAGCTGGCTGGATGCCCCCTGAAAAAACTGGGCAAACGTAAGTGGAACCATGCGGGCATCGCTTTTCAAAACCCCGAATGGCAGTTTGTGGCCAACAGTGTTTGGGATGAGGTGATGTACAGCCTGAAAAAAAGCCGGATGTCCCCGGCGGAAAAAGAGAGCCGCGCCCAGGAGTGCCTGGCGCAGTTCGGCCTTTTAGAAAAACGGGAGCTCAGCCCCTTTGTGCTAAGCCAGGGCGAAAAACGCCGTCTCAGCGTGGCCTGCATCCTGGTGCGCCGCCAGGAGGTGCTGCTGCTGGACGAGCCCACCTTTGGGCAGGACCAAAACAACCAGGACGAACTGATGGCCCTGATGGAGGAGCTGAACCGGCAGGGCGTGAGCATTGTGATGGTGAGCCACAACATGGATTTGGTGTACCGGTATTGCAGCCGGGCGGTGCTGCTGGCCGAAGGCCAGGTGCAGTTTGACGGCAGCCCCCACCAGCTTTTTCAAAACCCGGAGCTCTGCACACTGGGCCGGCTGCAAGTGCCCTTTTGGCTGCGTGTGGGCCAGCAGCTACCCGGCCACCCTTTTATAAGGAGCGATGATGACGCGATACAACAATATTCTTTATGAACTAAACCCCGTGGCCAAGGTGGTGATGCTGCTGGCGCTGGCCATCCCCGTCACCTTTAGCCAAAACGTGTTTTACCCCCTTTTTTTGTTGCTGGGCATTTTGCTGGCTGGCTGTGCCTTTTCGGGTCTCAGCCCCCTGGCCCTTCTCAAAAGCCTGCGTATGGTCA
Organism: uncultured Oscillospiraceae bacterium; assembly: GCA_964472465.1. Classification (GTDB taxonomy): domain Bacteria; phylum Bacillota; class Clostridia; order Oscillospirales; family Ruminococcaceae; genus JAAYCI01. The sequence goes on from CAYYLW010000034.1 coordinate 6,445, forward strand.
TTCTGGGGGCGGCCTGCCTGTGTGTATTTTTGGTTCTCACACGGGCCATTGGCCAAACGGGCGATATTCAGCTTGGCATTTTGGGCATCCGCTGGCAAGACGTGACCGCGGCGCTCTCTTTGGCCCTGCGGATGCTGGGCTTTGCGCTGGCGGCGCTGCTGTTTACCAAAACCACAGACCCCGTCACCCTGGTGCTCAGCCTTATTCAGCAGTGGCACCTGCCTTACCAGGCGGGCTACGCCTTTTTAGTGGCCTACCGCATGGTGCCCACCTTTCAAGATGAATTCCGCAAGATACAAACCGCCCACGAGGTGCGGGGGGTGCACAATGGCCGCGGGGTGTTCAGGGCGGTGCTACGCGCGCCGGGCTATCTCATCCCCCTGCTGGTGGGGTCCATCCGCACGGGGGAGCGGGTGGCCATCTCCATGGACGCGCGCGCCTTTGGCCTTAGCCCCGAAAGAAGCTACGCCAAAACCGTGGCCTTCGGCCGCCCCGAAAAAAAGGCCCTGCTGTTTTGCATAGGCGGGCTACTGGTGTACACCGCCGCCATGGTGGCCGCCGGGCTGTTCGGTTTTTCGCCGGGCCTAACCCCCCGCTAAATGCCACGAAAAGGAGAAACCCATGCCATACAAAGCAAGCAATATCTCGTTTGGGGAAAACAAACACCAGCTAGATCTGGAAAAGCTACAAGATTATACCCAAAACCTCAGCTTGGCGCTGGATTTACAGCGCCAGGTGGTGGGGGTGCGGCTGATCAATGAGCCCGAGGAGTTTGGCGCGTTAGCCGCCCCGCTGGTGAAGGGCAAAATGGCCTACTGCCAAATGGTGGAAAAGGCCAGCCGGGGGCAACTGTATAAATCCACCTTAGAAAACCATAGCTGCGATGGCGCCACCACCGCCCTGGCGCTGGAAGCCAGCACCCCCCGCATTGAAAGCGGCGAAGAGTACTATTCCTATAACCTCTTTGCCAGCAAGGCCGCCGCCCGCCGGTTGCGCGGCAGCATACGCAGCCTGCCTTGGCAGCACACCGCCACCTACGGGGTGCTTACCGGGCCGCTGGCGCAGTTTCCCCTCCCGCCCGATTTGGTGCTGGTGCTGGGCCGCCCCTATTGTATGATGCGCCTGGTGCAGGGCTATGAGTACGCCACCGGGATAAAGCCCAAACTGGATATCGGGGCCATGCAGGCCCTGTGTAGTGAGCTGACCGCCGTGCCCTTGCAAAGCGGGCAGATGAACCTGAGCGTGTTTTGCCCCAGCACCCGGATGCTGGGCAAATGGGGGGATGACGAGATGGGCGCGGCCCTGCCCTTTGAGCGTTTTTACGAGACGGTGGACGGCGTGTTTGGCACCCTGACCACCACCGACACAAAAGAAAAAAAACGGGCCGCCATCGCCCGTTTTGAAAACGCCGGTAAAACCCTGGATATCGACCCCGATCTTGGATACTAGTGTATACTAGACCTCAAAATCGTTGGCATTTTTATCATTTGCCTTTACCGCGTAAAGGCCTATGGCTGGAAAAGGAAAAGAGGGTATCCGCCCTCCCCTCCCTTTTGCCCTGCCTCACGTACGGCCCTTCTCTGTACATTCTTTGGGAAGCGTGAAACCTTTTCTTCTATGAAAAGGTTTCACTGTTTTGTTGTACCGCCCATTTTGGCTTTGCGCCACTGGTAAAACAGCAGCGGCAAGCCGGTGAACAGCACCGTGCCCAGCAAAATGATAAAGGGGTAGGGCAGGCGCAGCCCCACCTCTAAGGCGGCCGGGGGGATTAAGCTGGCGCCAAACACCACCGCCATACCGGTAAACCCCATCAGGGTGAACACCCACGCGCCCACCTTGCCCCCGGGAATGCGGAAGGCCCCGCCCTCGGCATTTTTCTTGCGGTAGCGTACCCCCGCAATCAAAATCAGCACATACACAATCACATACAGTGCCACCGCCATGGTTAGAATCGCGTCAAAAACGCTGTTTGTGCCCGGCACAAACACAAACACCAGCGCAATGGCTGTCACCAGCACCGCCTGCAACAGCAGCAGGGGCACGGGCAGGTCGTGCTTGTTGGTTTTGGCAAACACGGCGGGCAAAACACCCTCCCGCGCGCTGTGCAACAGGCTGCGCGAGGGCCCGGAAATCCAGGCGGAAAGCTCGGTGATGCAGGAAAGGGCAATCATGGCCGCCACCACGGTGGTCATCCAGGGCAGGCCAAAGGCCTTGAACAGCACCGAGAACACCTGCGCGGGGTCGGCCAATTGGATGGAGCCGCGCGGCAGGATGAAATATACCAGCAGCCCCGCATAGCTGAACAGCACCGCCACCAGCAAGGTGGAGAGGATGAGCGCGCGGGGATAGTTTTTGCCCGGCTGGCGGATGCGGTTGGCATAGTTGGAGGCCTGCTCCATGCCCGCAAACAGGAAAATGATGCCCGAGAGATCGCCCAGAGTGCGCAGGTGGGTAAAATTCGGGGCCAGTTCTGCCACAGAGAGGTTTTGAATCACCGAAAGGTCCCGCGTTGCCATATACACCGTACCCAGCACCAGCAGCAGCACCAGGGGCACCGCCAGGCCAAAAATCATGCCCCAGGTGGAAATGGCCGTGATGGGCACCCCTTTGATGATGAGTAGCGTGATGAGCCAGAAGAGCGCTATCACCACCACACCAATGAAGATATTATTGGTAAGAAGATGCTTTTTGTGGAAAATGGTGGCCAACATATCGGCGAAAGCAGCCCCCACCGTCACCATACCAAAGCACATCTGTATCCACACCAAAAAAGCGGCCACAAAGCCCCACCGGGGCGACACCGCCTTGGAAATCCACACGCACAGCCCACCATCCTTGGGCATGGCGGTGGCCAGCTCTGCCGATACAAACGAAACAGGTAACACAAACAGAACCACCGCAAACAGCATGAAAAACAAGGATTGCCAGCCCGCGTAGGCGATGTTTGGAATGCGCCGTATGGAGGCAAAAAACGCCGTGGTGAGGAAGATGAGTTGCCAAAAAGAGATGAGCTTGCCTCCCCCGGGCTTCACGTCTTGCGCCAAGGCCGCCGCAGCCTCTTTGCTTTGTACCAGTTGCCTCATATTGTTTCCCTCCACTTTTCCCAGCGCCTGTCCTCCCACATGTTTATGACCGCCGGGCTATTCCTCCTTTTTTACCACAAATGAACCAAAAAAGAAACGCAAACCTTGGCGTTTTTGCGAATAAGCCATGGCCCCGCCAGCGCGGCTGGTTCTGCTAAAGGCAGCCGCCCCTGCCAAAGGGCCCCTTGCCCCCGCCTAAAAAACCATATAAGGCGACAGAATTAATGGAAATAGTTTTTTGCTTGCCACACGCATATTTTTATTCCCGCCCATTTTCATCTTCGTTTTTATCCCCCTCGTAAAACACAGCCTACAAGCGGCTTTACGGTGTTTTATCCCTCTCTTTTGGGGTTGCCCTGCCGCCGCTTTCTCCGGTTGACAAAATGGGCTTTCACCAATACACTTAATATAGTGAAAAGTAGCGTTGCTGCAAACCATCTTCTGCCATATTATATTCAACCCTTTCTATATATGTATTCACATGGCTTATTTTTTTATGCCTTCTCTGGGTACTCCCCTCACAACATTTTGGGTTTAGTACAGCCCACTGTTATATTTGTTTGTTGCGTTCGCGCCATACTCTCTTTGCTATTTGCTTATAAAAGGCTGGCGTCCCCTTTTTTTCCTGGGCGGCCCAAGGGTTTTTTTCTCGCACACTCTGTTTGGCCCTCCCCATAGTCATTTCTTTCGCCCACCCCACGGTATGAATTTTACCGGGGCGCCAGCCCAATTTTTACCGTTGCGGTTTTTTTGCTGTATCATCCACCAGAAAGGAGGCATCTGCCATGCTGGACTTTGAACCTCGTACTTTGCGGCCCTTGGAGGCGGATGCCTTTGCCACGCCCCCGGTAGGCCTTGCCGATGACACCGGCGCCGAGGAAGAGCGGGAGCTGGATTATTTTGATGCAGCCCTGGACGGGGAAGCCTTGCCCGAGGTGCCCACCACCACCCCCTCCGACCTCATTCCCACTGGGCGCAATGAACTGCACCAGTTGCGCCAGCTTTCTTTGCGCCTGCCCCTACCACCGGATGATGAACCGGTTTTGTACAGCAGCTTTACCGTAGACGGCATTGAACCAGATTTTGAGCACAAGGCCTTTTTACTCAGCCAACAAAAGAAAGCCCACTCCCGGCTTCAAATGCTGGCCGCGAACCCTGAGGGCGACCTGGACTGGGAGGTGGTGGTCACCATCCAAGCAAACGGGATGGAGGGATGGGCTTTCCTCTACCCACCCCACAACAACGCCCCCGCCCCCACCCTGGTGGGCCTATTAAACCGCCTAAAGCAGCAAAACATCCAGTACGGGGTAGATTTGCAGCAGCTTACTAAGATACTGGACGACCAGATGTACTTTAAACTGCTTGTGGTGGCACGCGGCTTCCCCCCTGTGAACGGTGTGGACGGAAAAATTATTGACCATATCCCCCGGGAGAAACCCGACGAGTTGTTCTCGGAGCAAGAGGACGTGGTGGACTTTAAAAACCTGTGTAATTTCCGGCAGATTTCTGCTGGGGATTTGATTTGCGAAATCGTGCCCCCTGTGCCCCACCAGGAGGGCATTGCCGTGAACGGCAAACCCTTAAAGGCTCGCCCGGGCCGCAAAGTGGTGATCCCCAAGGGAAAAAACACCCAACTCAACGAGGAAAACACCACCCTTACCGCCAGTGTGGATGGCCAGATTTATTTTTCAAATGGGCTGTTTCATGTCACGCAGATTACCACCATCCAGCAGAATGTGGACGTTTCCACCGGCAACGTGGACGTGATTGGCGACGTGATTATCTACGGCGATGTGCTGGGGGGCTTTTCGGTAAAGGCCACCGGGGATATCACGGTACATGGCAGTGTGGAAGATTCGGTGCTGGTGGCAGGCGGCAGTATCCGCATTCAGCAAGGCATGAACGGCAGCGGCAGCGGCTCGCTGCGCGCGCGGGAAAATATCTACTCAAAATTCCTGGAAAACTGCAACGCCTGGGCCGGTCTCAGTATCAAGGCCGAGTGTATCATCAACTGCAATATTTCCAGCAACGGCAAAGTGGAGGCACTTTCTGGCAAGGGCATCATCGTGGGCGGCAGCGTCACGGCCTGCCTGAGCGTGGAGGCCATTTTCATAGGCAACATGGCCCAAAGCCACACCAAGGTAACCCTGGGTACCACCGCCGAATTCTTGCAAGACAAAACCATGATGGAAAGCAGCTACCAAACCGTGAAGCAGGAAATAGAGGAACTGAACAAGAATATCGCGTTTATGGCGCGCGCCACTAACCCCGCGCCGCAATACCAGGAATTGTTCAACACCCTCAAGTTAAAACGTTCCACCCTGGAAGCGCGCGGCAAAATGTTGGCCGGCAAACTGCAACAGATGACCCAGCAGCAAAGCGATTTCAGCAAATGCTATATCAAGTGCCGCGAGATTCACCCCGTTACCCACCTCACCATTGGCGGGGTACAAAAAATGGTTAAAACCAGCATGGAGCGCTGCTTTTTTCATCTAGGGCAAGACGGCATTGAGTCTCAGGTGGGAAACTCTTCCGGCAAATGATGGCTTGCCTGGCCGTTTGCTTCGGCTTCACAAACAGCTAAGAGGGCAGGGGAGTTTGAAACGCCCCTGCCCTCTTTTTGCTTTGGGGTGGGCCGCAAATGGGTGGCCCCGGTGTTTTGTCTCCCCCGTTATGTATGCTTTTTATACGCCCAAAGCGCCATACCATAGGCAACACAGCCAATGCCCACGCACCAGGCCAGGGCCACCACAATTTCGCCGCCCACGGGCCTATTTTCCAGTAGAGCCCGAATGGTGTTCACAATAGAGGTAACCGGCTGGTTTTCTGCAAACACCCGCAGGGGCCCCGGCATGGTGGCCGTGGGAACAAAGGCGGAACTGAGAAAGGGCAAAAAGATGAGGGGATAGGCGAAAGCGCCCGCACCGTCCGGCGTTTTTGCCACCAGGCCCACAAAGGCCGCCACCCAGGTAAGCGTGAGGGTATACAAAACCAAAATACCCGCTATGGCCAGCCAAGAAAGAACCCCTGCCGAGGAGCGAAAGCCCATCAGCAATGCCACCAGCACCACCACAACCACCGAGGCCATGTTGGATATCAGCGAGGTGAGCACATGGCCCCAGAGAGACGCCGAGCGCGCGATGGGCAAGGAGTGAAAACGCTCAAAAATACCCTGTTGCTTATCCGTAAAAAGGCGATACGCCGTGTACGAAATACCGCTTCCAATGGTGATGAGCAGAATACCCGGTAGCTGGTAACTCACATAGCTGCCAGTGCCCGCCTGTATCGCCCCACCCAGCACATACACAAACAACAGCATAATGGCCACCGGCATGAGCGCCGTGGTGATGATGGTGTCCACGCTGCGGGTGATGTGCCGCAGCGAGCGGCCCAACATCACCCGTGTGTCTTTAAAAAAATATCGTTTTGCCGTCTCCATGGGAATTTCCTCCTGCTAGTTTCGGTTTTGGGCGGGGCGTATGAGGGCCAAGAAAACCTCTTCCAGGCTGGGTTGCTTTTCCACATACTCCACCTGCACGGGGGGGAATATTTTTTTCAGCTCCTCCACCGTGCCGCACACCAAAATACGTCCCTCGTGCAAAATGGCAATGCGGCTGGCCAGTTGCTCCGCCTCCTCCAGATACTGGGTGGTTAGGAACACCGTGGTTCCGCCCTTGGCCAATTCTCTCACCGTCTCCCAAACCATCAGCCTTGCCTCGGGGTCCAGCCCGGTTGTGGGCTCGTCTAAAAACAGAAGGGGCGGGTTCCCCAGCAGGCTCATAGCAAGGTCTAAGCGGCGGCGCATCCCGCCTGAATAGGTTCCCGCCCTGCGGGCGGCTGCCTCGGCCAAGCCAAACCGTTCAAGCATTTCCTCGGCTTTCCGCGTTGGCTGTTCCAAATGCCGCAGTTTCGCCATCATCTCAAGGTTTTCCCGGCCACTCAAAACATCGTCCACAGCGGTGAACTGCCCCGTTAAGCTGATGGAACGCCGCACCTCATTGGGCTGGGTGGCCGTGCTATAGCCGTTTACCACAGCCGTGCCGCCGTCTGCTGGCAACAGGGTGGCCAAAATTTTGATCATGGTGGTTTTTCCGGCGCCATTGCTGCCCAGCAGGGCAAAAATCTCCCCCCGCTCTACCTGTATCTCCACACCCTGTAGTACCTCATTGCCTTTAAAGGCCTTCCGAATCCCCTCTGCATGGATGATACTCTCTGTCATTTTGTCCCCTTACCCTTTCCCAGCTTCTTGTGAATGTCCCGGTTCATGCTCTCTCGCCAGTCCTCGGTATAGGTTCTGGCGCTGCGCATCAGCTCCTCGCAAAAGGCGGCCACATCGTCACCGGTAATGTCCAGCACATTTTTTCCCTCGGCCGCGCCAGCCTCAAACAGGTCAATCAGGTCATAGTGCAGCTTCATCATGTCGTAGCCGTCCCCCGCCGCAAACATCCACATATGCCCCTGTATTTTTTTAAACACATAGCGGTAGTCCTCGGGCAGGGCCTCCACCCGGGCCATCTGCTGTTTATAGTCCCGTTTTTCCTCCATTATTTTTTTAATATTGAGGTATTTATCAAAAAATTCATTCATTGTCTTTTGCCTCCTTTAATTCTTGCATTTTTGAAGAGACGAACTCCCATTTTCTCCAAAACCGGGAAAGTTCTTCCCGCCCGGCCTTGTTAAGGGTGTAGAACTTGCGCGGCGGCCCCAGGGCCGAGGGTTTCTTTTCTATGGTGACCAGGCCATTTTTTTCCAGCCGCAGTAAAATGGTATACACCGTGCCCTCCACCACATCGGCAAAGCCCAGCGCGTTCAACTGGCGGGTTATCTCATAGCCGTAGGTCTCTTCCCGGCTGATAATTTCCAGCACACAGCCCTCTAGCACCCCTTTCAGCAACTCGGTCAGGTTGTCCACCAAACCCTCTCCTTTCGTTGTAAGGCGGTATATAGTGTCACTCACTACTGCTATATAGTAACACAAAGTAGCGGGGCTGTCAAGCGCTTCACAAAAGTCTCACAGCGGGCCCGGCGGCGCTTTAAACCTATAGAAAGGCAGCGCCCGTTTGCCGCTGTGCCGGTGTTTGGCCCCCGGTGCACGGGAAGAGCCCACGGTGCGGCAAAAAACCGGCAGAAGGCCCCTGCCTTGCGGCAGGGGCCTTCTGTATATTGTGGTTTTCGTTTTTTGCCCGCTCCGTTTAGCACTCCGGCAGGCTGGCGGCGGCCACGCTTTGGCCCACCCGGCGGCTTTTTTCGTCCGGGATGCTGGGGGCAAAAGCGCACTCGGGGTATTCCTCGCGCAGCACCCGCTTCGCCTCTTCCAGCAGCAGGTCTCCGCCCCGGCCGCTGGTCACGCGGCCCATCAGCAGCACGTGGCGAATTTCATAGAACAGGTGGTACAGCCCCAGGGTGTGCCCCAGGCATACCCCCAGGCTGCGGAAGATGTCCAGCGCGGTTTCATCCCCCTGTTTCACCAGTTTTTGCAATTCCTTCAGCCGCTCGGCCTGGGTGGCGCCCTGCAAAGCAAGGCCCGCATAACCCGCCAGCTTCACCGCCCCATCCTGGCTGAAATATTTCACCCCGCAGCCAATGTCGCCGCTCCACTCGTCGCGCATGGCCTCGGGGTTTGCGTCCACCGGGGCAAAGGCCAGCTCGTTCAGCCAGCCGGTGATGCTCCCCTTCAAGTCCACGTACCCGGCGGCCTCACTGGTGCCCATGGCAATGCCCAGCACCCCGCCGTCGTCCAAATCCATGGCACCCGCCAGGGCCGTCACGTCACCGTCGTTCGCCACGGCCACAGGCAGGTCGCCCAGTTCCTTGGCCACACGCAGGTAGATATCCTCCACCTTTTCCCTAAAATCCTTCTCGCTTACCTGGATGAACAGGGAGGCAATTTTGCAGTGGTTGTCTATGTAGACCCCCGCGCTGGACACACCGATGGCGTCCACCCGGGGCATTTTTGAGGCGGCGGTGCGGAAGGCTTCCACGATGCCCTGAAAATGATAATCAGGGTTGCTGTTTTCCTTGGGGTACCACACCACCTCTTCGGAATACACGCTTTCCCCGTCTATCACGGCGCTCACCTTGCGGTCTGAACCGCCCGCGTCGAAGCCGATGCGGCAGCCGCCCAGGTGCCGCCCCAGGGCCGCCCCGCCCTCGCTGGGGGCCGGGCATCCGGCATAGGGCAGCACCTCCACGGTAAACTCCCTGCCATACACCCGCTTCATGAAATCCCGGTCAAACTCTCTGGGGCCGCCGGGGGCATACACCTGGGCCACCTGCTTGCCCAGGGCCTCGTCCCCGCACAGCATCACCCGGAAGCCCCCCCGGCTATACAGCAAAAATTTCACCAGGCGCTGCACATAGTACAGGTCGGCCTCCTGGCGCTCCGGCGTGGCGCACACCTTCGTTTCATACACCGAAACCAGCCCGTTCTCCCGTTCTATTGCCACGGCAAACGGCTGCTTCGCCTCTTTTTGGTGCCCCTTGATGAAGGCCGCCAGCGGGATGTACCCCGTGTCCAGTTTCGGGCTGTTCTTCACCTCAAACTCTAGGCCTGCAAACCGCATCCCGTCTCCTCCTTTTCGCTGCTTGTGCCACTTTGGCACAAATTCCTATCTTCTATTGTATACAAAATAACCCGCCCCGTCTTTGCACTTTTTGGGCGGTGCTGTTCATTTTTTGTCTTTCCGCACACGCCGTACCCGTTGACGCGGCAAGCTGGCTGTGATAGTGTTTTAATAGAACACGTTTGATTCAAGAGAATAAAACGCGCACAAACAAAATGGAGGCTTACAACATGGATATACAAGATTTGATGAGCCGTGTAGACCACACCCTGCTTTCCCCCGTGGCCACCTGGCCGGAGATACAAAAGCTGTGCGAGGAAGCCATACAATACAAAACCGCTTCGGTGTGCATCCCCCCCTCCTATGTGGCCAGGGTGGCCGGGGCTTATGGCGAGCAGTTGACCGTGTGCACCGTGATTGGCTTTCCCTTGGGCTACAGCACCACCGCGGCCAAACTGGCTGAAACCCAGGACGCCCTGGCAAACGGCGCAAGCGAAGTGGACATGGTGGTGAACCTGGGGGACGTGAAAAACGGCGATTTTGACAAGGTGACCGCCGAGATTGCCGCGTTAAAACAGGCCGCCGGCAGCCGCATTCTCAAGGTGATTATCGAAACCTGCTACCTCACCGAGGAAGAAAAAATTCGCCTGTGCGGCTGCGTGAGCGAGGGCGGGGCCGATTTCATCAAAACCTCCACCGGCTTTGGCACGGCGGGCGCCCAGCTAGAAGATATTGTGCTGTTTCAAAAACACCTGGCCCCAGGGGTTAAAATCAAGGCTTCTGGCGGCATACGCAGCCGGGAGGATTTCGAGACCTTCTACAACGCGGGTTGCCACCGCATTGGCGCTTCGGCCGCCATCAAGGCCTTTGCCGGGGGCGATGTGGCCAGCGGCGGTTACTAGACCGGGTATACCGCCCTAAACCCAGCGGGTCTTTTGCCAAACGGGCCACCTAAAACCACGGATATATCAAACCGCCCTGGCCTTTTTCCGTACAAAGGCCAGGGCGGTTTTTTGCCTCCCGGAAACGGGGATGTTTAGTTTTTGGCCCCCGCTTTCACCATGTGCGTCCTCTTGCGGCTGGGGGCTTTTTGGGCCAGCCAGCGCACGGTATCGGCCAGGGTCTCCCAGATGTCGCGGGGCCAGAAATCCAGCTCCCTGCTGGCTTTCTTGTGGGAAAAGGCCGCGTTGCTGCGCAGGGTGTACAGCGAATATTTGGTAACCAATGGGGCTTTGCCTTTTTTCAGCGCGGCCTTCTCCATGGCTGGGGCGGCGGCTTCGGCCACCCAGTTCGGCAGCATCATATAGCCCCGCTTCTTGCCGGTTATTTGAGACAGCATGTCGAATACTTCAGTGATGCGATAGTATCGGCCAGAGAGGATGTATGGCTCACCCACCCGGCCCTTGTCCACCGCCGTGATGCAAGCCGCCGCCACGTCCCGTACATCCACAAAATCGTAGCCGCCCTTGGGGCAAACACGCAGCTTGCCGCTCACATAGTTTTTCACGGCCTCCACCAGGTTGTTGTTACCGCCATCCATGGGGCCAAGAATGCCCGAGGGATGCAGCAGCACGGCAGGCAGGCCATTTTTCTCGGTGGCTTCCAGCACAAAGGCGGCGGCCTCGGCCTTGGTTTTGGCGTAACCGCCCTCCACGGCCCCGGCGGAAAAACGCCGCGTTTCTTGAATAAGGCGGTTCTGGCGCGGCTCGGCAATAGCATGCACCGAACTGACATAGATAAAGCGGTATACCCTGTGCCGCAAAGCCAGCGCCACCATGTTTTTGGTGCCGCACACATTCACCTCATAGGCCTTTGGTGTAACCTTAGAGGTGATATCAATGACGGCGGCGGTGTGAATCACCACCACCTCACGGCCTTCCAGGCCCGCAAACAGGGGCTCTAAACTGCCCATATCGCAGATATCGCCCCAAAACTGTGTCAGGTTTTCATTGCCCTGCCCCAATGGCATGGTTTCACCACGCAGTAAAAACGCCCGCACCTGCTGCCCTTCGGCCAGCAATTGCCGCACAATATGCCTCCCCAGATGCCCATTTGCGCCTGTGATAAGATAGGTTCTGTCCATCTGGTGTATCTCCCTGTTTAAAAGTGTAAGACATCGTGGACGCTTGCCCACAACATCGTGTTGATTATCTTCCCTCTGTGTTCTATAATAATACAAAGTGGTGAAAATTCAATGAACACATCCGGGCGGTTTGGCCGTTGTGCGACACCCCGCCCCCATGTGTTCACAAACAAGGCAGAAAAGGCGGTATTGTATGGCGGCCAAAGAGGACCAACGCGCGAAACTAACCCGGCTATTGCTACAAAATGCCCTGCTGGAACTGTTGCAGCAAAAGCCCATCCAAGCCCTTACCGTGAAAGAGCTGTGCGAAAAAGCCGGGGTGAACCGCGGCACCTTTTACCTGCACTATTTGGATATATACGACCTGCTGGAAAAAATGGAGGACGAACTACTGGCCGAATTGCAGGCCATCCTGGCGGGGGCCTCGGTGCTGGGGGGCGCGCCCGGCCACTCTTCCAGCGGCTTTATCCCGGTGTTGTTCCGCTTTTTTGAAAAAAACCGGGAGATGTGCGCCATTTTGCTGGGCGAACATGGGGACAAAAAGTTTGTGCAAAGAATTATTGGCATGGGGCGGGAAAAAACCCTGCTGGAATACGCCGAGGTGTTCCCAGGGGCCAGCCAGCAGGAAACCGGCCTGTTTTACACCTTTGTGGCCAGCGGTTTTTTGGCTTTGTTGCAGCATGGCTTTCAGGAAAACATCCCCCTGGAAGAGCTGGCCTCCCAGGCGGAAAAACTGGTAGCCGCCTCGGTGCATTTTTTTAGCGAACCCTAGCGGATGAGCACACCTGTTCTATCCGCTGCATTCCGGTGGGCGGCAACCACCGCCCACCACACAAAACGGCACCGCCCTGCGGCCCCACAGGCCAATGGACGATGCCGTTTTTTACTTTTTCAGCATACCGGTAAGGCCCCGCCGGGGCGGCATTCGCTGCTGCGGGCATAATAGAACATATACTGCTGCATCACACCCGCAAAACCGCTATAGCGCCGCAGGGGGAATTTCCCCTTGTACTGGCTGGCCAGCACCCGCTCTATCCACACATCCACGGGAAAGGCCTCGATACGGTGAAAACCAAACAGCGCCACACAGCTTGCCACCTTCACCCCCACCCCCGGCACCTGGTGCAGCGCCTGCATCAGCGCTGGGTAAGGCGCCGCTTGCAGGGCCTCCAAATCCAGTTGGTGTTCCGCTACCATCCTGGCGGCGGCCTGCACATAGGGCGCGCGGTACCCCAGCGAACAGGCCCCCAAGGCATCGCAGCTTTGCCCCGCCAAGGCCTCGGGGCTGGGGAAGGCATACAACGGCCCGCCGGGCCCCTGCCCCAGTGGCCTGCCATAACAGGCACAGAGCTTCTCCACCGAATGGCGGATGGCCGGAATGCTGCGCCGCTGGGAGAGGATGAAGGTGATGAGCATCTCGAAGGGGGCTTGGCGCAAAATGCGTATCCCTTTACCATAGGCCGCCGCCCGGGTGAGGAAGGCGTCCTTTTCCGGAATGGCCGCACGCCAGGCCGCATAGTCGGCATCCAAATCAAAATACGGCCACCAGTACCGCCGCCATTCCTCTTCGCTGCACGCGAAGGAATGCTCTCCGCCCGGGGCCTGCACGGCCAACAGGTGGCGGTCCTCGGCCAGCAGGCTAAACCGCCCCCCGCCCAGGGGTGTCATGCGGAAGCACTGCCCGCTATCGGCTATTTTGGCCAGGCTGAAATCCGGCAAGGCAAGGTGATACATAGGCGCCCCCATCAGTTTGGTGGGAAAGCCCCGGCTTTGCAGCCGGGGCTTTTCCTGTTTTCCATTCTCCCCTTTGCGTGCTAGCAATCCTTCAACTGGTCCTCGGTATACTGTGCACGCGCGCCGCCAATCAGCTTGGGGCGGCTGGTGAGGCAGGTGACATGCGCCTGGCCAATCTCTTTGATGGAGGGACGAAAGGGAATTTGCACATGGCGCACATGCATGCCAATGAAGGTATCGCCAATGTCGATGCCTGCGTCGGCCACAATATGCTCCAGCAGCACCGGGTCTTTGGCGCTTTGGTAGGCCGCCACCGCACAGGCCCCGCCGGCATGCAGCGCCGGCACGGCCGATACCACCA
>CAYYLW010000035.1:0-20217 GCA_964472465.1 uncultured Oscillospiraceae bacterium
GACCTGACCATTTGCACCATGACCTGCTATTTTGCCAAGGCATACCCCGGCCGCTTTTTTAACGCGGGCATATCCGAGGGCAACATGGTGGGCATGGCCGCCGGGTTTGCCACCACGGGCAAAACCGTGTTTTGCAATTCCTTTGCCATGTTCTCTGCCGGGCGCTGCTATGACCAGGTGCGCAATTCCGTGGCCTACCCGGGGCTGAACGTGAAGGTGGTGGGCACCCACGCGGGGCTTTCGGTGGGGGAGGACGGCGCCACCCACCAATGTGTAGAGGATTTGGCCATAATGCGGGCCATGCCCGGCATGGTGGTGCTGTGCCCTTGCGATGCCAACGAAACAGAGGCCATGGTGAAGGCCATGGCAGAATATGAAGGCCCTTGCTACCTGCGCCTGGGGCGCAGCGGCGTGGAGAATGTGACCGATGGCATTCCCGGCTACCGTTTTGAATGGGGCAAAGCCGCCCTTCTGCGCGAAGGGGTAGACCTGACGTTTATCGCCACCGGGCTGATGGTGCAAGAGGCTTTGAAGGCGGCAGAGCTGCTGCAAAAAGAGGGCGTTTCCGCCCGTGTGGTGGATATGCACACCATCAAACCCCTGGACAAAGACGCGGTTTTGGCCGCCGCCAAGGAAACCGGGGCCATTGTAACGGCGGAAGAGCACAATGTGTTGGGCGGCCTGGGCGCCGCTGTGGCCGAAGCGGTGGGCGAAAGCGATTACCGCGTGCCGGTGCTCCGCTTGGGTGTGGAGGATTGCTTTGGGCATTCCGGCACGGCCGAAGCGCTGATGCAGCGCTATGGCCTCACACCCGAAAAACTGGCAGAAAAAGCCAAGCTCGCCATGCAAAAAGCGGGCAAATAGAGAGGGAAAACCATGGAAAAAATGCGGGCCAACATATATGATAAGGCCGGAAGCTGCCAGGTGCGAGAGGTGGAAAAACCCCGCTGCGGCGAAAACCAGGTGCTGATTAAAGTGATGAGCGCGGGCATTTGCAAGGGCGCCGATGTGGCGCTGGCACAGGGCAATTTCCTAGCGCGCTTCCCCCTCATTAACGGGCATGAGTTTGCCGGGGTGGTGGCAGAGGTGGGCAAAAACGTCACCTGCTTTCAAGTGGGCAACCGTGTGACGGCCGATAACACCGTGCTGTGTGGAGACTGCTACTACTGCCGCAAAAACCAGCCGCTTTACTGCGAGAACTTCTATTCCCTGGGCTGCAACGGCCCCGGTGGCTTTGCGGAATTTGTGCTGGTGAATGCCGACAAGGTGTTCCCCATAAGCGAGGCCCTCTCCTTCAACGAGGCCTGCTTCGCAGAGCCGGTGGCTTGCGCCGTGCACACCATGGACCGGCTACAAGTGCAGTTTGGCGACGAGGTGCTGGTGTATGGCTCGGGCCCAACGGGCATGATTCTCATCCAGCTACTGCTGCACTCTAATGCCAAGCGGGTGGTGGTGTGCGCCCCCAGCCAAGACAAGTTGGACCTTTTGCATAAGCTGGGCTGCACGGAAACTGTACTGGTAGACCGCAACAACCCCGAAAAGCACGAGGCGGTGCTGCGGGAAATTGCCCCGAAGGGCTTTGATATCATTGTGGACACCACGGCCAACGTGGAGGTGATGGAGAGCTCCATCAAGTTCAGCAAGATGGGGGCCAAGTTCATGCTGTTTGCCCTGCCGCACGAGGGTGTGCGCTGGTCCATAGACCCAAGCATCTGGTTTTTGCGGGAACTCACCCTGCTTACAAGCTGGGCCCAAACCCATTGTTTTGGCCGCGCGGTGGAATATTTAGAGAGCGGCAAGGTGAAGGTGAAAGAGCTGGTAACGCATGAGCTTGATTTGGCCGACTATGACAAAGGCCTTGCTTTGGCCGCAAAGGGTGGGCCGGGCACACTGAAAGTGCTGCTGCACCCAAACAAGGAATAAGGCGGCTGCCGCGCCGCCAGCAGGAGGAGACCGCAATGCGTGAGGTTGTCATCGGAATAGACGTGGGCACGTCTGGCTGCAAAACAATTGCCATGGACAAAGAGGGGACCATCCTGGCCAGCAGTTTGCAGGAATATCCCCTTTATCAGCCGCAGCCGGGGTGGAGCGAGCAGGAACCGGAGGACTGGTGGCAGGGCGCCGCCACCGCGGTGCAGGCGATGATGGCAAAGCTGGAAGGCGTGCGGGTGGCGGGGGTTAGTTTTTCCGGGCAGATGCATGGCATGGTGGCGCTGGATAAGGAAAACCGTGTGGTGCGCCGCGCCATATTGTGGAACGACCAACGCACCCAAACACAGTGCGACGCCATCACCGCCGCCGCCGGGGGGCTGGAAGGCCTGCTGGGGCACACCAACAACATGATGCTGACGGGCTACACCGGCGGCAAAATTGTGTGGATGAAAGAAAACGAGCCGGAAAACTACGAAAAAACCGTGGTGGTCATCAACCCGAAAGACTATATCCGCCTAAAGCTGACCGGAGAGGTGGCCACGGAGGTGTCCGACGCTTCGGGCACCGGGCTGTACGATGTGGAAAAGCGCCGCTGGGCAGATGGGCTAATTGAAACAATAGGCCTTAGACGCAGCCTATTCCCGCGCTGTGTGGAAAGCACCGCCCAAACGGGCGTGGTAAGCGCGCAAGCGGCGGTGGAAACCGGCCTGCCTGCGGGAACCCCCGTGTTTGGCGGCGGCGGAGACGCGGTTATTTCCATCACGGGCATGGGCATGGCGGTGCCTGGCCGGGTGGGTATTACGCTGGGAACTTCGGGCGTGGTGGCCACCTGCCTGCCGGGCTACGCCAAAAACCCCGGGGGCTGCCTGCAATTGTTTTGCGGCAACGCGCCGCAAAGCTGGGTGGCTTTTGGCTGCACCCTTTCCGCCGCCGGCAGTTACCAATGGTACCGGGGCGCCTTTGCCCCCGCCGAGAGTTATAAGGCCCTGGACGAAGAGGCCGCGGGGGTGGAAGCGGGCAGCGGCGGGCTATTGTTTTTGCCCTACCTCACGGGCGAGCGTTGCCCCGTGTTCGATTCCGCCGCCACCGGGGCGTTTCTGGGCGCCAACAGCCTGATGAAACGGCCCCACTTCACCCGGGCGGTGCTGGAAGGGGTAAGCTTTTCTATGCGCCATGTTTATGATATGATTGTGGGGGCTTCCCCCGGGCTTGCCCCCAGCGAGATTGTGATAGCGGGCGGTGGCGCAAAAGGCACCTTATGGCGGCAGATTATGGCCGACGTGTTCGGCATGCCGGTGCACACCGTGTATGGTGGGGCGGAAGGCGGCGCCTTTGGGGCGGCGCTGGTGGCCGGGATGGGCTGCGGGCTGTGGGCCAGCGTGAACGAGGCGATGGCCGTGGCCAAAAGCGAGAGTGAAACCCAGCCAAAGCCAGAGAATTTGGCCGTATACGAAAAACAATATCAAAAGTATATCCGCCTGTACGATGCGCTGAAATGGTCCTATGCGTAAATCATACAGAAGAAAAAGCGAAGGCCTAGGCCGTTGCTTACAAAAGGAGGGCCCTCTATGAATGTCAATATCCCGCAAGTGCGCTTGGGTGTGGTGGCGGTATCCCGCGATTGTTTTGTGATCTCTTTGTCCGAAAAGCGCCGCGCGGCCTTGGTGCAAGCCTGTGCCAAGCTGGGGCAGGAAGTGTTTGAAGCCAAAACCACGGTGGAAAACGAACGCGATATGCTGCGCGCCGTGGAGGAAGTGAAGCAGGCGGGCTGTAACGCCCTGGTGGTGTTCCTGGGCAACTTTGGGCCCGAAACCCCCGAAACCCTCATTGCCAAAAACTTTGGCGGCCCGGTGATGTACCTGGCGGCAGCCGAGGAAGGCGATTTGGTGGGCGGGCGCGGAGACGCCTACTGCGGCCTGCTGAACTGCTCCTACAACCTGGGGCTGCGCAACATTCCGGCGGTCATTCCAGAAAAACCGGTGGGCACCGCCCAGGAACTGGCCGAGCGTATTACGGAATTTGTGCCGGTGGCCCGCGCCATTTTGGGGCTTTCCTCACTGAAAATCATCACCTTTGGCCCCCGCCCGCAGGATTTTTTTGCCTGCAACGCCCCCATCAAAGCCCTGTATGACCTGGGGCTGGAAGTGCAGGAAAACAGCGAGCTGGATTTGCTGGTGGCCTACAAAAAGCACGAGGGCGACAGCCGCATTGCCGGGGTGTGCCAGGAGATGGAAGAGGAGCTGGGAGAGGGCAAATTCTACCCGGACCTGCTAAGCCGGATGGCCCAGTTTGAACTGACCCTGCTGGACTGGATGGAGGAGAACAAAGGCGCCAGTACGTATGTGGCCTTTGCCAACAAATGCTGGCCGGCCTTTCCCACCCAGTTCGGGTTCGAGCCTTGCTATGTGAACAGCCGCCTGGCCACCCGGGGCATCCCGGTTAGCTGCGAGGTGGATATCTACGGCGCGGTGAGCGAATATATTGGCGCTTGTGTTACGGGCGGGGCGGTTACCCTGCTGGACATCAACAACACCGTGCCCGCGCAGATGTACGCCCAAAGCGTGCAGGGGAAATACCCCTACCAGGCCGATGAATTGTTCATGGGCTTCCACTGCGGCAACACCCCGCTGTGCATGCTGAAAGAGGGCGCGGTGAAATACCAGTTGATTCAAAACCGCCTGCTGGAAAATGGCGGCGAGCCAGATTTCACCCGCGGTACCCTGGAAGGGGATATCGCCCCGGGCGGCATCACCTTCTTCCGTTTGCACAGCAACGCCGATACCAGCCTGCAAGCCTATATTGCCCAAGGCGAGGTGCTGCCGGTGGCCACGGGTTCGTTTGGGGGCATTGGGGTGTTTGCCATACCGGGCATGGGCCGCTTCTACCGCCATGTGCTCATCGGCAAGCGGTACCCGCACCACGGCGCCGTGGTGCACGGCAATATTGGCAAGGCCCTGTTTACGGTCTTTTCTTACCTGGGCATTCCCGATATTGAATACAACCGCCCCAGCGGCACCCTCTACCCACACGAAAACCCCTTCGCATAGCCAAATATTCCGCGTAAAAAGGAGAAAGTTTCTATGGGCGCTACCATCAAACAAATTGCAGAGGCGGCGGGTGTTTCGCGCGGCACGGTGGACCGTGTTCTGCATAAGCGAGGTAGCGTAAACCCGGAAATTGAACAGCGTGTGCTACAACTTTCCCGGGAGATGGGTTTTTTGACGAACCGCGCCGGGAAAATTTTGGCCGCGCGCAAAAACCCCCTCAGCATTGGGGTTTTTATGCCCTGCATCGGCAACCACTTTTTCGATGACATCATCGCGGGCTACCGCAAAGCGCAGGCGGAACTACAGGATTTTGGGGTGTCGCTTAAATTCGCGCAGGTGGAGGGCTTCGAGGCCCGGCAGCACCTGGTGGCTTTGCGGGAGCTGGCGGGCCAGGGCTGCCAGGCCCTCTGTGTATCCACGGTGGATACGCCCGAAATTCACACCTGCATTGGGGAAATTGTGAAAAACGGTATTGAGGTGGCGGCCGTAAACACCCAGCTTACCTGCCCCGAGCCCCTGTTTTACGCGGGGTGCGACTACCTGAAAGGGGGGCGCACCGTGGCGGGTATGCTGGCGCTGATTCACCCAAGGCCCCTGAAAATTTTGGTGGTGACGGGCTCCGGCGCCATGCGGGGGCACCAGCAGCGCATTGAGGGGCTTTTCCAGGCGCTGGAGGAAGCGGGGATGGACAGGCAGGTGCTGGAAATTCTGGAGTGCCAGGACAGCGAGGAACTCTCCTACGAAAAAACGCTGAAAGCCCTGCAAACCTATGGCGGGGACATCACTTGCCTGTATGTGACGGCGGGCGGCGTGGAGGGCGCGTGCAAAGCGGTGAAGAAGATGGGGATGGAGGGGAAATTCCTCATCTGCTCCCACGACGAGGTACCCTACACAAAACAAATGCTGCGCGAAGGGGTGATTGGTTTCACCGTGGGGCAAGAGCCGGAATTGCAAGGCTACCAGGCGGTGCACCAGCTTTTCAATTACTTTTTGCAAAACCGGCAGGAAAAACCGCAAGACGTCTATACCAAAAACATCATACGCCTGCGGCAGGACATGTAGCGGGGCGAAAATAAACACAGGGGGAGGTGCGCGCATGCCTTCCCCTGCCTGTTTTTGTGCTAAGCGCCACAGAAAGAAGGGAGCGGGAGAATGAAGTATTTCCTGGGAATTGACATTGGCACCTCCAGCACCAAAACCGCCCTGGTGGATGAAACCGGGCGCACGGTGGCGGTGCATAGTGCAGCATATGGGGTGCAGCAAAGCCCCGGGGGCGGCGCCACACAGGCGCCAGAGCTGTGGTGGCAAGCGGTGTGCGGCACCGCAGTGGAGGCGGTGCAAAAAGCCCCGGCCGCGCGTGGCTGTGTGGCCGCCATTGGCCTAAGCGGGCAGATGCATGGCCTGGTGGCGCTGGACGGCCAGGGCGCCCCGGCCGCGCCCGCCCGCATTTGGATGGATACCACGGCGGCGGCCTATGTAAAAACCCTGCCCCAGCAGGAGATTGCGGCCCTTACCCTCAACCGCCCGGCCACGGGTTTTTTGGCCTTGAGCCTGGCGGAACTAAAACGCAGCGAGCCCAGCCTGTATGCCCGCATACGCCAGGTGATGCTGCCCAAGGATTATATCCGCTACCGGCTGTGTGGCCGCTATGGCACAGACTATAGCGATGCTTCGGGCACCATGGCGTTTAACCCGGTAAGCCTTGGCTGGGACGAACGCCTGCTGGAGATGCTGGGGCTTGCGCAAACGCTGTTCCCCAGTTGCCATGGCGCCAGCGAGCTGGCGGGCACCCTAACCGCCGAAGCCGCCCGCTTAACGGGACTGCCGGAGGGTACCCCCGTGGTGTACGGCGGGGGGGATAACGCCATGCAAAATGTGGGCAACGGCCTATGCGCGCCGGGGGTGGTTACCAGCAACATAGGCACGGCGGCGCAGGTGGCCGCAGTGGTGGAGGCCCCCTTGCATGATGCCGGGTACCGGCTGAACACCTTTTGCTATGCGCAAAAAGGGCTGTGGTCTTTGGTGGGGGCCAGCCTTTCGGGCGGGGGGGTGCTAAGCTGGCTGGCACAGGATATCCTGCGCCGCCGCGATTTTGCCCAGATGGATGAACTGGCCGCGGCCCGGCCGCCCTGCCCCGGGGGGCTGTTGTTTTTGCCGTATCTTTCGGGCGAGCGTTCCCCGGTGCACGACGCCCAGGCAAGGGGGGTATTTTTTGGCCTGGGCCGCCGCCACACGGATGCAGACCTCATTCGCAGCGTGATGGAAGGGATTGTGCTTTCTCTGCGTTGCAGCCTGGCCCTGATGCAGCAGACGGGCGTAGAGGTGCAGCGGGTGGTGGCCTCCGGCGGTGGGGCCAAAAGCGCCCTGTGGGCCCAGATGCAGGCCGATATCTATGGCCGGGAGATTCTGGTTACAGAAAACCGCCAGCAGGCCTGCCTGGGGGCGGCCATTGTGGCGGCGGTGGGCGTGGGGCTATACCCCAGCCTAAGCCAGGCCTGCCAAAACATGGTGCGGTACCAAGAAAGGGTGTTTACCCCCTGCGCCGCAAAGGTAGAACGGTATAACCAATATTTCCCCCTGTTTCAGGAACTGTACCAAACCAGCCGGCCCCTGTTTGCCAAACTAAGCGAACTGCCGGACACACTGTAACAAAAAGGCAAGCGCCCAAAAAGCGCCCTGTGGCGAAAGCCACAGGGCGCTTTTTGGGCCTGCAAGCAGGTTTACACCCGGTTTGCGCTAGCCCTCTTCTCCGGCGGTTTCCCCGCCTTCGGGCAGGCGGGTAAGCAGGCAGGTGGCCAGCAGGGCCAGGCCGGGCACCAGGCAGTACAGAAGCTTTAATAGAAGGGCCGTGTTTTCTAAGATAGACATGGGGTGGTACCTCCCTAAATTTGTTGCGCTTAGCGTAGCCTGCTGGCTGTAACCAAGGCGTAACCGCAGGCTTTTATTGCCCCGGTTACGGTTTGGTTACGCGGGGGGGGCCTATAGTGGGCCCATCGGAAGCAAACACCCCGGTGGCAATAGCCGCTGGGCAAGCGAAAAACAAAAAGGGGGAGATTCCCATGGAAGAGAGAGCAAGTGGGCGCGGCCCGGCCAATAGAAAATAGCAGGCGCCGCGCCGGACTGTAGCCATACAAACCACAGCAGCGATAAAACCGAAAGGAGAGGCTGAACATGAACTGGAACCTATACTGTATGCAAACCGCGGCCAACACGGCCCGCGCACTTAGCATGAAGAAAGGGGAAAAAACCATGAAAACCACACTGAAACATAGGGGAAGGAAGCTGGGCGCCGGGTTGCTGGCAGCCGTGATGTTTGGCAGTACCCTTTGCCTAACCACGCAAAGCGTGATGGCGGCCGAGCCGGTAGCCCCCCAAACCACCCAAAACTATGCCCTGCCCAGCGAGGAAGAGATGCAGGCCTATTTCAGCAATTATGTGGACCAGTTTAACCAAAACCCTGATATGCAAAACGGCAACCCCGCCAGTTTCATTTTAATTGCGCTGCGCACCAAGGTGACCAACAAGTATATCGATAAAGGCCTGGGCAGCGCGTTTGACCTGATTTTTGGCGGCGAGAACCCCAACAAAGAAGTGATAGACAAGCTCAATGAACTCAACGGCAAGGTAGACGAGATTATTGGCATGCTGTGCGCCATCATGAAATACATGCAAACCCAGGAAATTAAAAACAGTATTGATGAAAAGAACCGTTTTTTATGATTCCATCCGCGCCGAAGCCACGCAAATTGATTCGCGCTTCAAAGCCTCCGTGGGCAAACCCAACTACGAAAGCCTGCGCTGGCTGGCCCTACAAAAATGGAACAAGCTCTCTTTGGGCGGCTGCTCCGATTCTATCTCCAGCTTCCGCCGCTTCTGCAACACCCTTACAGACCAAAACCGCACCAACTGGCACGGCAACTATTTTTCCCAGTACAACGAATATGCCCGCCTGGTGTACTGCTGGGATACAGAGCGTGTGCCTTTTGAAGTGGCCCAGCGCGAACGGGACATCTTCACCGTGGCCCAGATGGCCAGCTACAACCTGCTGTACCTGCAATATGCCGAAAACCACGGGATTGAGATGGACTATGAATCGGAACGGGCGGAGATAGGCACTTTGCTGCAACAGGTGCAAGATTGCTACAACAAAAGCCCCGCCGAAGCCCTGAAGCCAGGCCTTTCCACCTGCACCAGCGAGGGTAAGTTCCTCACCGTCCGGCAAAGGGACATTCCGTCGCCCACCACCGGCATTGTGTATGACGCTGTGTACGACACCGTCCATAAAGGCGGCGAAACGCGTGTAACCGACAATCGGGTGGGCATAGAGGCCTTAGGTGCAATGTACAGAGACCCCTATACTGAGGGTTCCGACCATCTCATCCGAAGCGTCGAGAAGGACTGGCTGTTCAAGCTGGCAGCAGACCAGGGCAAAACCTTTAGGGAGTTTATGGCCGCAGGCAAGTTTTTGGCAGACACAGGCCACGCCTACCTGTCCAACTCGAGTGATGACCGCATAGCGCCCCTGCATTTCAGCCCCTATTTCAGCTACAATTACAGGTATATGTATCTGGATCACTTTAAAGCGGACGACAGCAAATGCGGCACCATCATGTTTACTATCAAATTCCGCGATGTCCACCCCGAGACGTACTGCGAAATGGACAAAAGTAACCGTTCCAATTGGAACAGTTGTGTGGCAAAACATGGAGACCACTGGATGAACCGCTTTAAGCACATGGCGGCAGCAGGCTTTAACGTGATGGGGATTGTGGATTCCAATATTCACTTCAACAAAGCCACGCAGGATGCTTTCACAAAGCACACCGTGCAAGGCACCATTGCCCAGCTAGAGCCGCAAAGCGAGACAAACGGCGCCTTTACCCTGCAAACCCCCGACGGGCAGAACATTCGCATTGAGTACCTGGATATCTGCCATGTGGAAGGCAAGCTGGAAAATGGCGCGCAGGCCACCGTGGAATACACAAACTGCAACCATGACGGCGAAGACCTGGGCAACTATATGGAAAATATGGTGGTGAACAACCAAGAACAAACCCTGCAAGGCGCCGTGGCCAGCGTGGAAGACGCCACCCATTTCACCCTTACCGCGCAAGATGGCCAGGCCTACGCCTTCCGCACCGATGAAAAAACCCAAGTGAACGGCACCCTGGAAGTGGGCGCAAACGCCGAAGTGCAGTACAAAGCTCTGGCGGAAGAAAACCTGGCCTCCCAGGTGCGCCTGACCCCGCAGGAACAAACCCTGCAAGGCGCCGTGGCCCAACTGGATGACGCCACCCATTTCACCCTTACCGCAGACGATGGGCAGAACTACCAGCTAAACCATGACGAAAAAACCCAGCTTACCGGCGTGCTGGAAGCGGGCGCAAAGGTAACCGTGACTTACCAGCAGTTGCCTGGCGGCAACTATGCCACCAAAATTGAAGTAACCGCCGCCCCGCCCGCGCCCCCGGCCCCGAACCCCACACCTGAACCCCCGTCCCCCGGCCCCGCGCCAAATCCCACACCCGAACCCCCGGTGCCCGGCCCGGCCCCGAACCCCACCCCAGAGCCCCCCGCCGTGCTGTAAGGGTGGCATTTAGTAAAACGGTTGTGTTTGGGTGAAGCAAACGTGTAAGAAAGCAGAAAGGTGAATAGCCTGGCTGCCAAAAGCAGGGCCGCCCCAGGGGTGGCCCTGCTTTTGCGTACCATATGGTGGCCCTGGCC
This sequence comes from uncultured Oscillospiraceae bacterium, assembly GCA_964472465.1. Taxonomy (GTDB): domain Bacteria; phylum Bacillota; class Clostridia; order Oscillospirales; family Ruminococcaceae; genus JAAYCI01. Next base: position 10,704 of record CAYYLW010000035.1, read on the forward strand.
TTGCGGGGTGCTGCCCGAAACGGTGGGGGGCTACCCTGCGAAAAAATGGTGATAGGGAGAGCTGGCCCCCAAAAACAAAGCAGGCAGGCGCCCCCAAAGATAGGTTGCCTTGGCCAATTTGCCGCGGGAAAGCAACCAAACCAACACGCCGGGCTGCCTGTGCATAGTAAATATATAGCATATAAACGCCATATATTTCTTTTTAAAAAAAGAAATGCCCCGGTTACGGTTTGGTTACGCGGGGGGGCCTATACTGTGGCCATAGGAACAAAACACAGCAGGCACCACCTACAGGAGGTACACCATGAAAACCAAACACAACACACAGTCCCACGCCCGAAACAACAACCAACACAACACAAAAGGAGTGAACACCATGAACGCTAACTACAACAACCAAAACCACACCCAACACAACACACAAAACAAAGGAGTGAACACCATGAAAAACACACAGAACAAGAAACTCATCGCCCTGGCCGCCGCTGGTTTGCTTACCTTCAGCCTATTGGCCGCTTGTGCTAAAGCGCCCGTCAACTACCCCGCCCCCCTGCCCGCACAACCCCAGGCAGGCACCAGCGTTCTGGCAACCCCCGCCCCGCAACCGGCCCAAAGCCCGGCGGCCACACCCGTAGCAAACCCCGCAGCGGCCCCGGCACCTGCCCCCGCCCCGGCAGCAGCCCCTGTGGCAGGGGATATCGGCCTAGCCAAAGCCTGTGAGATTGCCATGCAAAACGCCGGGGTAGACCCCGCCATGGCCACCATCACCAAACAAAAACCCGATTATGAAGACGGTTTCGCCGTATATGACATTGAATTCGTAGCTGGCGGCACCAAGTACCAGTACGAAATTGGCGCCGCAGACGGCAGCCTGCGCGAAGCTTCTAAAGAGGCTGTGGCCCAAGGCCTGGCCCCCGTAAACGGCCAAATTACCGCCGACGCCGCCAAAGGCGTGGCCCTTGCCCAAGCGGGCCTTACCGAGGCCCAGGTAACCATTACCAAGCTGAACCTGGAATACGACGATGGCCGCGCGGAATATGACGTGGACTTTGTGGCAAACGGCATGAAGTACGCATATACCATCGATGCCACCACCGGCGCCATTCTGAATGCCGAAACCGAAATGCGCTAAGGCCCCTTCTGCTTTCCGCTTTACACAGCCCCCAAAAAACAAACCCCCTGCCTACAAACAGCATACTGATACAGAAAAAGCCGCCAATCGTTGGCGGCTTTTTTAAACAGTTTGGGTTTACTTGATGGGCCAAAGCTCGATGTAGCCGCGCGTGCCGATAGGTTCTAGCTGGATGCGCGGGTTCGTGTTGTCCCACTGTGCGCCGATGGCGGCAGGGTTATACCGTTTCACGGCGGTCTGCAAGGCGTCAATCGCTTCGCAGTAGTCCTCCTCTGCAAAGGGTTCGCCTTGGAACAGTAAATACTTTGCCGCAGGGAATTCCACGGCCTCAAAGCCCTCGGGCACGATGCCACCGTAGCTGAGCGGCACCTCCACGCCCTGCACATATTCTGAGGTGCCGGGCGTGATGTAGGTCGCCGGTAGCCACAGGCACACCGGCTCGCCGCTGATGGAGGGGATACTTTGTAAAAGGCCCCAAACGTCGCAGCCCACCTCTTCGCAATAGGCAAAATAATCGTTTGCTTTTACGCCGCGTTTTAGCAGCACCTTGCGTGCTGGTTTTTCAACGGTTTGAATGAATACACTGCGGATGTTGTCCATGCTTTTCTCCTTTTTTGGCGGGTAGTATTGAACGCCGAAGGGGGTGAAAAGATACAGGGGAACCGGGCTTTGGGCATAGGCTTTGGGGTTGCAGCCAAATTCGCGGAAAAACGCGCGCTGGTAGCCGTCTACACTGCCAAAGCCCATCTCCAGCGCCAGGTCGGCCACCTTCCTGTGCCCGTCGCGCAGCAGCAGGGCAGACCGGGACAGCCGCAACCTGCGGATGTAGTCCGCAGGCGAAAGGTTGGTCCATTTGGTGAACAGGCGCTGGGCATACCACGGCGAAAAATGGGACGCCCGCGCCAGGTGCGCCGGCGTGATGGGCTCCGCCAGGTGCGCCTCGATATAGTTTTGCATTTGCTGTACAGCGTTCCGTTGTTCTTGCATCTTTTCATCTCCCCGCAAAACCAGCATACCAAACCCGGAGAAGATTTTCTCGACCTTTCTTGCTCTCTTCCTGTGCCCGCACAAGCTGCCGTTAGAAAAGGAAAAAGGGTGGGGGTGGCCTTTACTGTTTTGCCCGCGCCGTTCCACATACAGTCCCTCAACGCCTTTTTCCAAATAGATGCGTTCCCGTCTCTGTATGGTGTGATGGCCACCTACCTTAAATTGGCGCAATGCTTCCACAACCATCCGTTTGAACTCGCCTGTGCATTTTTTGTTCGGTACGCCTTTGGGCATCAAAAATGCACCCCTTCCATTAAACAGTTTATCACACTGTCTAACTTTTGGGGTGCACTCCAATTCGGCGGGAGGGCTTTGCGAAAAAACAGAGCAGTGCGAGAAAACCGGACGCCGGTTCTAGACAAGGGGCGGGGCTTACTCGCAGGAAATCAGGGTGTCCACCACTTTGAAGCGCAGCACATCCACCAAGCCCCGGTCTGTGATGCCATACATGGGAATAAAGATAAGCGTGATGAAGGCGAGCGTCATGTATGGTGAGGCCATGTGGCAACCGCGTGCGGCCAGTTCCTTTTGCATATTGGCCAATGTAGCGGCCGATTCTTCTGCACTCAGCCGGCACAATAGCCCGCACACCGGGAGGGCTAGCTCGCAGATCACCTGGCCCTTGTCGGCAATCACAAGCCCGCCAGATAGTTCCGCCACCCGGTTCACGGCCAGGGCCATATCGGCAGCATTGGTGCCCACGGCGGTGATGTTGTGGTGGTCGTGCCCCATAGAAGTGGCGATGGCCCCGCTGGAAAGCTGGAAACCTTTGATGAAGGAGTTCCCAATATTTCCGTTCTTGCCATAGCGCTCCACACAGGCGATGTGTAAGATGTCCTGGGCGAGATCGGGCTGAACAAAACCATTCGTCACGGCCAAGCTGGCTTCCAGCGCTTCCGTGAGAAGCGTTGTGCCCTGCGCGCCAATCACACGCACCTGGGCCTTATGGGCCGCTGGGTCTGCACGCAGCATCAAATCCTCGACGCAAACGGGTTTTTGCAGGCGAACCGTGTTCAGCATACAGGCGGCGTGCTGAAACGCCGGTGGTGTAAAGGTAATCCGGTTTTGCTCCACCACCACATTTCCGCTGGCTATCACCCCGGTTACATGGCAGGCTTCTAGGTTGTCCAGCAACACGATATCGGCGCATTTTCCCGGCGTGATACTGCCGTAGCGGTCGTCCACCTTTAGGCTTTCGGCGGGGTTAAGGGTGACCATTTGAATGGCCACCACAGGGTCTACCCCGGCCTTGATGGCCATGCGTACCTTGTGGTCCAGGTGGCCTTTTTCCCAGATATGCAGCATGTCAATGTCATCGCTTACCATGCTGCAAACACGGGGGTCCACCTTGTCTTGCGTGATGATTTCCAGGCAGGTCTCCAGGTCTTGGGCGGCGCAGCCCTCCCGCATCAAAACGCGCAGGCCTTTACGGGCTTTGTCCAGGGCCTCTTCCCGGCTGGTGCTCTCATGGTCAGAGCGGATGCCGGCGGAGACATAGGCGTCCAGCTTGGTGCCAAACAGCGCAGGGGCATGCCCTTCAGCCGTTTTGCCCAAAGCCTGGGCGGCGGCCAGCATCTGGGCCGAAACCGGGCTGTTTTCCAAGATGGGCGGGTACAGTACCTCGGCCAGGCCCACCGCCGCGGGCAGTTTCAAAAGCTCTTCTATCAGTTCGGGGTACAGCGCCGCGCCAATGGTTTGCAAAGCGCCCTCTTCACTCATGAAAGCAGGCACAGGGTATAGAAGGTGCAAAGGTAAGCCCTCTGCCTCCCGGAAGATATCCAAAATCCCCTCTTTGCCGGCCACAATGGCAATCTCCATAAGGTCGCTGGCAACGGCCGTGGTGCCATGCAGCAAAACGGCTTTGGTAAATTCAGTGAAGCTGAGCATGCTGCTTTCAAAATGGATATGGGCGTCTATAAAGCCGGGGCACAGGTATTGCCCGCTGGCATCAATCACCCGCGTGCCGGGGCCAATCGCGCCCTCGGCCAAAGTACCCACCGAGGCAATCAGGCCCTCCACCACCGAGACATCAGCCTTGTACAGCTCCCGCGTATTCACATTCACCAAGGTGCCGTTTTGAATCACCATGTCCGCCGGGGCTTTTCCCAGGGCTACGTCAATTACGTGCGTGTTCATCATGGCCTATATCATCCTTCCTCTTATTCTGCAAAACCCAATTCAGGTGTATCAGAGGGGCGTATACCTCCCAGATGTGCGGCCAGGCCCATCACGCCCACAATGCACCAGGCCAAGGTGAGCATAGGGCTTGGCAAAAATGCCAATGTGGAGGAATGAATTAGCCCTATGGCGGAAAGTGCCGCGGCGCCAAAAGCAGTGAGGGACAGTTTCAGCATCCGGCGTTCTATCACAAAAACAACCAAGGCGGCCAAAATCATGGAGATGATGATGGTGCCGTATCCCAGCACGGCGTATCCATTGTAGTTTAGCCCGGCCCCAAGCAGGGCTTCTATGGTGGCGGGGTCTTTGGTGGAGGCGTTTACCGCCCCCAAGGCAGAGTCAATCTGCTCCATGGCAAACTCACCCACAAAAGGCAGCAGCGCAATGGCGGCCGCGGGCACATGGTGTTTGGGAACAGCGGTGAACGCAACCTCAATATTCACAAGCCCAATGAAGATGAGGATGGGGGCTACGGCAGCCACGGGAATGACGGAGCTGATTAAGCCAAACAGGCCAAACAAGGCCAGCACGGTCATCAGGATGCCGTTCATCAGAGAGTAGCTCATGCGGGCGCCCATCCGTTTGTAACCAGGGTGGCCGATAAACACACAGTTGGGGTAGCAGCAGCCAAACAAGGCGCTGGCGGCGCTGGCAATGGCGTCCACGATCATAGCTTCGCGGATGTTGTAGTTATCCCCCGCCGTTGCGGCCGATTCCACATTGTTTAAGGTGCTGATAAAGTTGATGACGGCCAGGGGGATGATGACGGCCAGGAAGGGGCCGCATTCGGTGAAGGCCTGCAAACCCACTTTAAAAATCCAGGGGAAGGGGGCATAGAACCCCACGTTGTCCATGTTCACAGCGGTTTGCCCCATGCAAACCGCCAAAATGGCACCCAGCAGCAAAGCCAGAATGCCCGCGGGGATGCGGAAGGGGATTTTCCCGCGGGCCACATATCCCCACACGATGATGGCAAGGCAGGAGAGGCCCACCACGGGGTTGGCAAACACATCTTTTAGGCCAGAGCCCGCAATAAACACAACGGCAAGGCCCGCCAGGGCGCCCAGCATGGAAACTGGCGGCAGGAATTTGCGCAGCCAGGGGCCGATGAAGGCCCCCACCAGGCAGATAAGCGCGCCGATTATGTTGGCGGCTAGGCCAATGCGCCAGGCCATCTCCGGGTCGCCGGTTATTTTGGCCACCGGCAGCAAAATGCCCATGGTGTAAATAATAACGAAAACAATGCTGACCCCGCTGGGCAGGGCGGTCACATCCGTGCGGTTTTCCTTCTTTTGCAGTTTTTTGGCCATATACACATAATATAGGTTCCCCAGCAATAAGCCAATAGCCGCCCCGGGAATAATGCGGCCAAATACAATTTCGGCAGGCATGCCCACCACGTACAGGTTTAGTGTAATCAACAGCAAAAAAACGGAAAGGTTGTCCACCAAAATGCCAAGTAAGCCATCAAAATCGCCTTTGTGAATCTCAATTCCTAGCACTTTCATAAGCAGTTAGCCTCCTCTTCGGGCATATGCGAAAGCACAAAGCCCTTCATCAGTAAACAAGAAACCCAATCAATACCTACTGTGCCGTTTGCCGCATTTCTTAGTAGGTGGTGAAACCCGCTAGCAGTAGTATAAAACCTATGATTATAACAGGTTCAAGTTTTCTTTTCTCAGCGGGGCCAATTCTGTATCAATCAACAAAAAACCAGACAAAGACTTGTCTGGTTTGCTCAGTGGCCGAAAGCCTATTCGGTGATGCGTATTTGCAGTTCTGTGAGGTAATTGGAGGGGTGGCTTTCCAAAAACTGGTCTATGATATTGATGGTGACCACCGTGTCATCCAGTTTTTTTTCGCGTCCCGCCTCCCAAAGCCGGCTGATACTCTGCTGGATGGTGCTGTAGGGCCCCATGTGGTAGTTGCACAAATAATGCCCCGCAGGAATGCGAAAAAACTTATCGGCGGGGGTATCTTTTGGAACGGGAACGTTGTAACTGTCGTCGAACAAATAGGCGCCAAACCGCTTCTCTGCCCCGTTATATAAGCCCACGGTGGGGTAGAAGTAAAACAGGTCACTGGTAAACAGCGAGGTTTCTTCCCCAATTAGAACATAGTCGCGCACGGGAAAGGTTTTTACCACCGCCACGCTGCTGGTGGCTTTTTCGCTTTCCCTTTTGATAAACGAGAGCTTATTTTGGATAATGGTATCGGTTTGAATCAGTTCCTCATACTGGCGGCGCAGCAGGGCACTTTGTTCCTGCATGGTTTTGATGGTGCCCGAAACATCCCTTGCACGTAAAAATGTGCCGATGCGGTTTAAGGAGTAGCCCAGCTTCCGCAGGTATCGTATGGTGGCCAAGGGGTACATTTGGTCAAAGCGATACATACGCCGCCCGTTTTCGGAGTTGCGTATTTGGGGCACCAGCAAGCCTTTCTTATCATAGTGTCTCAAAATTTGCACATCTATGTTGAATATGGAGGCCATTTCCCCAATGCTTAAAAACTCTTTCATAGTTCCCCTACCTCTAGAACCAATTAGTGTACGAAAATACGTTATAAATATGCCCTGCCATACCAAATGCCGATTTGCTATTGACCCTATGATTGTTATAGGTTGTACAATAACCATACAACTTGCTGCCGCATTTTGTAAAGTGGTTTATAACCCAGACACTAAATTACAGGATTCCGGTTTTCATAATGGGCCGGATAAGGAGGTCCTTTTGTGGCGCAAACATTATTAAAAAACGGATACATTGTTACGATGGGGCCGGCGGAAACGGTGTACGATGGCGGTTCCGTGCTGGTGGAAAATGATACGATTCTGGCTTTGGGAAAAGTGGATGAGGCTTTGGTGAAGCCCGATGCAAACGTGATAGACCTAAACGGGAAATATGTGCTGCCGGGTTTTGTAAACACCCACGTGCACACCTCCCAGCAGATTTCGCGCGGCGTGGGCGACGATGTGGATTTCATCACCTGGCTGCATCGGCGCATGTGGCCCTATGAGAGCAACATGACCGAAGAGGATTCCTATGTGTCTACCCTCATGACCTGCCTGGAGCTGATTCGTTCAGGCGTGACCAGTTTTGCAGAACCCGGCGGCCAATTTGTGGCGGGGATGGCGAGGGGAGTTAGTGAAGCGGGCCTGCGTGCAAAACTGGCAAAATCGGTTATGGACTGTGGTGACGGGTTGCCAACTGTTTGGCAGCGCAGTACCGAGGAGGAATTGGCAGAACAGGAAGACCTGTTTAGACGTTTCCACAATACCGCGGATGGCCGCGTACAAATTTGGTTTGGGCTGCGTACCATCTTCAACAATACAGATGACCTGATTGTGCGCACCAAAGAATTGGCCGACCGCCATGGTGTGGGTGTGCACATGCATGTGGCCGAGGCAAAAAGCGAAATTGACTATACCCTGGAAAAGTACGGGGAATCCACGGTGACGCATTTGGAAAAGCTGGGTGTGCTGGATAAAAACCTGCTGGCGGTGCACTGTGTTTGGCTTACAAACCCCGAGGTGGAGCTGTTCCGAGACCGCGGCGTAAAAGTGAGCCACAACCCCGCCTCGGCCATGCGGGTTTTGGGTTTTGCCAAAATTCCACGGATGCTGAGAGAGGGAATTTGTGTCAGCATTGGCACCGATGGAGCCTCCTCCAGCAACCACATGGATATGGTGGATGAAATGTGGCTTACCTCGCTGATTCACAAGGGTTGGCGTTTGGATTCCACCGTGGTTCCGTCGGAAGATATTTTGCGTATGGCAACCAGGAATGGGGCGGCCTGCCTGCTGGATGATACCGTATATGGTACTTTAGAAGCCGGAAAAAAAGCGGATTTGATTGTGGTTGATCCCCATGGGCCATCCATGATGCCTGTGAACGATAAAATTGCAGCTTTGGTTACGGCAATGCATTCGGCCAATATCGATTCCACCATGTGTGATGGAAAATGGCTGATGCGTGAACGCAAAATTCTTGGCCTGGACGAAGAGGCCATTCTACAAGAGGCCTGTGAACGCGGGGCCGCAATTTATGCGCGCGCCGGTATCGAACTGCCAAACCGTTTCCCGGTGATGAAGGTATAAACAGGAACCTTGCCTTGCCAAAAAGCCGCACCCACAGAACGAAGCGGGTGCGGCCAGAGAGGTTCCAAACCAGGTACCCCGGCATAGTGGGAAGGGGTAGTGTGTAAAGCGATGGAGGGATGCAGCAGCCGCTTATGGCCCAAAAAGCACCAAGGGGGCAATGGGTGTGCGTTCGGCGCTAGGGCGTTTTGGTGTTCTTTGTCCAAAAAAGCTGGGCCCGGGCCAGTGTCAATTCCGTGCGGGTCTTATCATCGTTTCTGTTGGCCAGAACCTCGGCTTCCAGTTTCTTCACCCGGCCTTCTATCTCAAAAATGCGTTTGGTTAGGCTAGGGGTATCGGCCCGGTTTTCCTTCACGGCAAAGGCTTGAAGCCTGCGCTGCTGCGCAAGCTGTTCTCGTTCCTCTCGGTGTTGGGCCGCCCGCTTGGCGTCCGCTGCCGCCTGCTCCCGGTTCCGCCTTGAGATCTTGTCGATTTCAGACTCAGAATCACCGGCGGCAATGCGATGGTTCCGTGTGTCGATAAACCAACCGGATGAATGGCTGGTGGCGGAAACGGGCAAAGAAGACATCATATCCATCACACCCCTCATTGGCTATATCGGCCAAAACGGCCTTATCTGAATGGGGGAATAACCAAAAAACCGCCGTGCAGTCATTCACTGTACGGCGGTTCTTTTTTGGTGACCCGCCGGCGATTCGAACGCCGGACCCATTGCTTAAAAACCAACAGGGGCTTTAGCAGCCCTTCACACATTGTCATATAAATCACATGAGAACGCAATTCACTTGCAGGTTTAAGGGGTTTAAGATAACACCTGTTCATACACAAATACACCCCTTATTCTATCGATTTTTGAAGGTTTTTTTGAAGATTTTTGATAAAAAAGGCTAACGACCTAAAAACAATGGCTGACGGTCATGTTCTGATGAAATGTGAATATTGCTTCCTTACCAGCAACCTGACGAGATATTGTGCGGTCAAACAAGAGCGCAATATCTCGTTTTTGTTATGAATGTGCTAAAAAAGTGAGTGGTCTACACCTTTGCATTCACCAAAATAGT